>DKAU01000126.1 GCA_002450925.1 Thiobacillus sp. UBA6918
AAAAGCCCCTTGCGGGGCTTTTATAAACTGGCGGAGACGGAGGGATTCGAACCCTCGATACGGGTTTTGTCCGTATGCTCCCTTAGCAGGGGAGTACCTTCAACCTCTCGGCCACGTCTCCAAAGGAGGCGCAAGAATACCGGAAAATGCTGCTTCCCGCCACCCCGTATAACAGTCAGGCAGCCTTGTCGAGGTTAAAAGCCTGATGCAGTACACGAACGGCAAGTTCCATATACTTGTCTTCCACAACAACGGAAATCTTGATCTCAGAGGTTGAGATCATCTGGATGTTGATGCCGTCATTTGCCAGCGCTTCAAACATCTTCCGAGCAATTCCGACGTGGGAGCGCATGCCGACGCCAACGATCGAGACTTTGGCAATCTTGTCGTCACCCAGGACTTCCCTGGCACCAATGCTGGCAGCGGTCTTCTTGCATATATCCATTGCCTTGGTGAAATCGTTGCGATGTACGGTGAAAGTGAAGTCGGTGGTGTTTTCGTGACCAATGTTCTGTACGATCATATCGACGTCGATATTGGCATCTGCCACCGGACCAAGAATCTGGTAGGCAATACCAGGCTTGTCGGGTACGCCCAGGACAGTGATCTTGGCTTCATCGCGGTTAAAGGCAATGCCGGAAATAATGGCCTGTTCCATTTTGTTGTCTTCCTCGAAAGTAATCAGCGTACCGTCGCCTTCATCCTGGAAGCTGGACAGAACGCGCAGTTTCACCTTGTATTTGCCGGCGAACTCCACCGAGCGGATTTGCAGAACTTTTGAACCGAGGCTTGCCATTTCCAGCATTTCCTCGAATGTGATTGTTTTGAGCCGTCTGGCTTCGGGTACGATACGTGGGTCAGTAGTGTAGACTCCATCGACGTCTGTATAGATCTGGCATTCATCAGCCTTTAGGGCTGCTGCGAGTGCAACTCCAGTCGTGTCTGAACCGCCTCGCCCTAGTGTTGTGATGTTATTGTCACTGTCCATACCCTGAAAGCCGGCGACCACGACCACATGGCCGCTATCGAGATCAACACGCATATTGGCTTCAGAAATATCTTCAATACGCGCCTTGGTGAAGGCATTGTCGGTGCGAATGGGTACTTGCCAGCCTGTGTAACTCCTGGCTTTGAGCCCCAAATCCTTGAGTGCCATGGCAAGCAGCGCGATGGTGACCTGTTCGCCGGTAGAGATCATTACATCCAGCTCACGAGGATCGGGGTTGGGCTGCATTTCCTTGGCCAGAGCAATCAGCCGGTTTGTTTCGCCGGACATGGCTGAAACAACCACCACGACCTGATGGCCCTGTGCACGGTATTTGGCAACTTTCTGGGCGACATTGCGGATGCGCTCGATGCTTCCTACTGAAGTGCCGCCGTATTTCTGAACGATTAACGCCATTTTTGAGGGTTGATTTGCAATAAATCACGCCATTTTACTTGAATTCGGGGTTTTCCCGAATTGGTTCCTTATGCCGAAAAGGGTTGAAACCTTTGGCCATCTTCATTAGTCTTAACCTCGTTATTGATTCTTCAAAAGGGTACACACATATGCAACCAAACTACCAGACCATGACGCAAACAGGCGATCTGGCACAGGTACGCAACAAGGTTCTGAAGAATACTTATACCCTGTTGTCTATGACCCTGTTGTTCAGTGCGCTGGCGGCGGGGATCTCTATTGCGATTAATCCTCCCCATTTCACATCGCTGGTTACCTCGATATCGGCATTGCTGTTAATGTGGTTTGTTCTCCCCAAAACGGCAAATTCCGGCGCGGGCGTTCTTGTTGTTTTTGCTGTTACTGGCCTACTTGGTTTTGGTCTTGGCCCCTTGCTGAACGCCTATCTTCACACCGCTAACGGCAGCCAGATCATCATGACCTCGCTCGGCGGAACCGGCATTATTTTCCTGGCCCTGTCTGCCTATGCATTAGCAACGCGTCGCGATTTCAGCTTCATGGGCGGCATGCTGATGGTAGGGATGATCGTGGTGGTGATTGCTGCACTCGCCAACATTTTTCTTGAAATGCCTGCCTTGTCCCTGACGATTTCGGCAGTGGTTATTCTCCTGATGAGTGGTTTCATTCTTTACGATACCAGCCGCATTGTGAACGGCGGTGAAACCAACTACATCATGGCTACGATCGGCTTGTATCTCAGTATTTACAATATTTTCGTCAGCCTGCTTCAATTGTTAGGCGTGTTTGGAGGCGACGACTAAACAAGATATGCTGGATCCCGTTCAGGACCCCGGTTTTCCGGGGTTTTTTCTGTATAAGAGTGCTACAAAAAGATGAGTATTTGGATGAAAATTGGATGGGCATTAGCACTGGCCGGCATGTTGGTATTTCTGCTTCCGCGTGCCCGGCATATGCTCAAAAACAGCCCAAAGGCCGATAAGGGTGACTGGATGGCATTACTGTTGCCATTGATACTGGTCGTCGGCTTTGTCGTGCTGTTGATTTTGGCGGTATCTTAGATAATTCCTTGAGAGGGGTGTTCAAATACAGCCATGGATTCCACATGTGCAGTATGCGGGAACATGTTGGCAATCCCGGCTGCCTTGAGCTCGTAACCTTTTACGTGGCATAGCACTTCGACATCTCGTGCCAGCGTGGCGGGGTTGCAGGATATGTAGACAATCCGACCCGGTGGTTTTTCATCAGGCAAAGATTTAACCAGTTCCATTGCACCATCGCGGGGTGGATCGATCAACAGCTTGTCAAAATGGCCAAGAGCGGCGTATTTCTCCGGCGCCATTTCGAACAGGTTGTCGACTGCATATTCGACATTACTCAAACCATTTAGCTGGGCATTTTCGCGCGCACGGTTGACTAGCGCCTGGCTTCCTTCGATGCCGACGACCTTCGCACCCGAGCGCGCAATCGGCAGTGTGAAATTACCCAGGCCGCAGAAAAAATCAGCAATCCGATCATGCGGTTGCGGATTCAGCATCCCAATTGCACGGTGGACAAGTGCACGGTTGATATGCGGGTTGACCTGGGTGAACTCCGTGGGACGGAAAGGGTGCACAATGCCAAATTCAGGGAGGCTGTATTGCAGTAGTGCGCCAGTTTCCGGGTAGAAGGGGACGGCGGTGTCTGGCCCCTTGGGTTGTACCCATATTTCCACGCCATGCCTGTCAGCGAAAGCGCGTATCTTTGCGGTGTCCTCTTCATTCCAAGGACTGAGCAAGCGAAACACCAATACGGTTGAGGTCTCGCCGACCGCCAATTCAATTTGTGGAATGCGGTCGGAATTGGAAAGGGTCGGTATCAGTTGCCGCATGGGCATGAACAACGATGCAACATGCGGCGCCAGCACTTCGCATTTCTGCATGTCGGCGATAAACCAGGATTTCTTTTCGTGGAACCCAACCAACGCACCGCCTTTCTTGTCTACTCGCTTGACTGAGAAGCGCGCTCGGTGTCGATATCCCCAGGCTGGTCCATAGAGTGCAGGCATGATGATTTCCGGTTTGGTCTTGCCGATACGCTGCAGGTTTTCTTCCAGAATGCGCTGCTTGGCGGCTACCTGCGCACTGACTTCCAGATGCTGTAGCACGCAACCACCGCAACGGCCGTAATGTGCGCACTTCGGGGTGGCGCGCTGGCTGCTGGATTTAAGTATCTTCGTGGCGTTTGCGCTGTCATATTTGGGGTGCTTGCGGAAAACAGAAATCTCCGCGGTTTCGCCCGGCAAGCCGCCATCGACGAAAGTTACTTTGCCGTCTACGCGGCAGATGCCGTGGCCCTCATGGTCAAGGGCGTCAATATGAACTACTGCCACCGCTATTCCTTCCAGGCGGCAAGAAATTTCTGCCAGTGCGAACCTTCCTGTGCCTGCAGCGCAGCGCGCACTTTGGCGGTTTCCTCGTGGTAAGACTCGGTACTCAAGGCGCCGCGCATGTGTTCGAAACGCAGATACAGCAGGTGGGTGTTGACGACATCGGTTTCGCAGTAGTCGCAGATCTCGGCAAGCTTACCTTCCTGGAACGCATTCCATACCTGGCTGCCGTCCATGCCAAGTTTGCCTGGGAAGCCGCACAGCTTGGCCATGTTATCCAGGGGAGCATTGGCGCGCGGCTGATACAAGGCCAACAGATCCATCAAATCAAGATGACGGGTATGGTATCGGCTGAGGTAATTGTTCCACTTGAACTCCTTGTCATCCTCACCCCATTCCCAGTAGCGCTGGGCTGTAATCCCATGCATCAGGCCTCGATAGTGCAGAACGGGCAGGTCAAAACCACCGCCATTCCATGAAACAAGTTGCGGCGTGTATTTCTCGATACCATCGTAAAAGCGCTGGATGATGTCGCGTTCGGATTCACCTTCTCGGCCCAGTGTCCAGACATGGAACTGATCGCCAGATCGCAGTGCGCAGGAGATAGCGACTATGCGGTGAAGATAGTGCGGAAGGAAATCGCTGCCTGTGGTCTGGCGTCGCTGCAGCATGGCCATCTCTGCGATTTCGTCATCCGGAATGCCGGAGGGCAGGTCATAAAGCCTCGCAAACCCGGCAGTATCAGGGATGGTTTCGATGTCAAAGCTTAGAACGGGGGTCACGATAGAAATCTGCTGTCTTGGAAACAGCAATTTTACCCTGTTAGGCCAATGTCAGATCAGGCGGGAGCCGATGTCCTCTGCAGTTACAGCCGCTTCCAGATGGCTTGCGGCAATGCTCTCCATTGGGAGAGCCAGCGAGCTTGCAAGTTCGGACATGAGCTTGTCATTGTGGTGTTCGCAGGCGTGGACAAGATGCAGCAGCTTCTTGATGGAGTTTTCCTTGCCGGCCAGGCTTTCATAGACCTTTCGTGAAAAACCTATGCGCCGGTAGAGATGGTTAACCGATAGCGAAAACGCGGCAGGGAAAGTTGAAAATAGACCGGTCTCAAAGGCCTCCTCCGGAACAGCAATGTCGCTGATGGAAGATGCAAGCTTGCCCATGAAAAGGGCCCGGCTGAGTGCAACCTGGGTAAAAAGACGATTGTCAGCAGTTACGGGGTTCCCCGAGAGAGCAGTCAAAACTGCAACACGCTGTGATCGTTGTCCTCCCATCTTGATCATGGCGTGGGCAGCGGAATCTGCCTCCGTTGACAGCCCGCCGGCCATAGATCTGGCTATATGCATGAACTGGTTTTCCAGTAATGGGTTTAATCGCAGGAACTGAATCAGGCTTGGAAGAGATTGGCGCATTGCCACGGATGCCAGTTCCATGCGCAAGTCAAATTGAGGTTTGGTGCTGGCTTCGCCATGTGTGCCTGTGAAATGTTCGCCCATGAACCAGACGTTTGCCGGCCAGCGTGAAATTTCATGTTCGCGGGTTACATCCCTGACGACAATCGGTGTGTCGGGTAATGCGCTTAACTTGGTGCGGGCATGGAAGCGCAGAAAATCCCAGTCCCCATGTGTGTCAACGGGTTCATTGCTGTCCAGGCAAAAGCGCATGCCATAGGATGATGCAAGTTTTTCGATGTGTGTTTCTGTTTCAGCGTCCGTGTCTTTCAGTACCCATACAATGCCAGGCTGATTCAGCTCTGGCAACGCCTCGGAGAAAAGTACTTCACGGCTTATGCGCACGAACAAGGGCTGGTCGGTAATGAGCTTGTCCTGTCCAAGAGAGTACAGACCGGTCAGCAACATGTCTTCATTCATGCGCTGAAGCTCAGGAGACAAGGCTTCCCAATGGCTTTGGCCCCGGAGCACAAGTTCACGCGCTACCACAAGCCCCTTGTTGTCGAATATTGGGTCAAACGACAAAAATCGGTTGCGCAGTTCTTCCTCTCGCACCGGACTGGGCGCGTTTTCCCCAGCCAAATGTGTGACGACACCGGAATTCAGTGCCTGTGTGTCGACCCCGCCGCCTTTGCTGAAAGAAGAAGCCATGTTTTATCGGGTTGGGAATGTCTCTCTCAGTCGCTATCATGCCATTACCGGCAAGATGTGGGAAATAATATGACTCCGAATTGGAAAGTTTTTCCTGACCGCAAGTCGCTGCTGGCTGCGGCTGTTGAAATAATCCGGCAATGCGAGGCACGGTGTTCAGATTCGTTTAGCATAGTATTGGCAGGTGGCCAGACACCTTTGGAACTCTATCGCATGCTTGCGGTTGAGCCTATGCATTGGTACAAATGGCACGTTTATTTTGGAGACGAACGCTGTCTCCCGCCCAAACACCCGGATCGAAACAGTTTTCAGGCCATGCAGGCCTTGCTGACGCATGTACCTATTTCCGTAGAGAATATTTTTGAGCCTCCGGCGGAACTAGGCCCGGTTGAAGCTGCCTCACGTTACAACTCGGTGCTTGCCAAAGTTGGAACATTTGATTTGGTCCTGCTTGGGGTGGGTGAGGACGGACATACTGCAAGCCTGTTTCCGGGGCACGAAATCGGTGACATCAAGGACGCACCATCCGTTTTGCCGGTGTTTGACGCACCCAAGCAGCCGCCTGAGCGAATCAGTCTTTCTGCGCAGCGTTTGTCGCGAACGCAGGAAGTATTGTTTCTGGTGACCGGCGAGGGTAAGCGTGACGCAGTCAGCCGCTGGAAAAAGGGCGAAGATTTGCCTGTGAGCAGGATTCAGGCAGAGAAGGGCATCACTGTTTTTGTAGAAGAAGCAGCTAGCCCAACTGGATGAAACAGCAAGGAGACTCTCCATGAAACAAAACCACCTTCTGGTCGGCATCGTTGCTGCCAGTGTAATGACCGGCTCAATGGCTGCTCCGAAAAATGAGAGACTCACCACACTCTCCGATCAGCGAGAGGTTGCAGTCACCATCTACAATGAGAACCTTGCTCTGGTGAAGGACAGCCGCAGGGTAAAGCTGGATCGAAACTTCAATCAACTGGCATGGCGAGAGGTTTCTTCGGTAATGCGGCCCGAGACTGCCCTGTTGCGTAATCTGTCCAATCCGGATGGCATGAGTCTCATCGAGCAGAATTTTGATTTCGACCTGCTCACGCCGCAAAAATTGCTCGAGAAATACATCGGAAGTGATGTAACTGTCATCAGTGTCAATCCTGCTACCGGCATAGAAAAACGGGAAACGGCAAACGTGCTGGCCACCAACGGAGGAGTGGTACTAAAGTTCGCTGACCGTATCGAAACTGGCGTGCCGGGTCGTCTGGCTTTTTCTTCCGTACCGGACAACCTTCGCGACAAACCCACGCTTGTTATTTCCCTCTCCAGTGCAGCTGCGGGCGAACAGGATCTGGAACTCTCCTACCTGACTGGTGGACTGTCATGGAAAGCCGACTACGTGGCCGAGTTGAATGCAAAGGAAGACCACCTTGATATCAACGGCTGGGTGACGCTCAACAACCGTAGCGGTGGAAGTTACAACAATGCAAAACTGCAGCTTGTGGCTGGTGATGTCAATCGTGTTCGGGAAGAGTTGGCTTTGGGCAGGTCATTGCCGATGATGGCCAAAGCTGCTGTAGCAGAAGCGAATATGAGCCAGGAGTCCCTATTTGAGTACCATCTCTATACTTTGGATAGACCCACAACCATTGCGGACAATCAGATGAAGCAGGTAGCGCTTTTAAGTGCTTCATCCGTCCCCGTTAAAAAGGAATTGCTGTTCCAGGGCCAGAATTATTACTACTCCGGTCAGTTCGGAGAACTGGGGCAGAAACTGAAGGCGGGTGTGTTTGTCGAATTCACGAACAAGGACAATGGCTTGGGAATGCCGCTTCCAAAGGGCGTGGTGAGGGTGTACAAAAAAGACAGCAAGGGCAATGCCCAATTCATCGGCGAAGACCGCATTGACCATACCCCAAAAAATGAAACCATTCGCCTCAAGCTGGGTGACGCTTTTGATGTGACCGCCGATCGCAAGCAGACTGATTTCAAGAAACTGGCGGGATCATCCCGCTACAACTATGTTTTCGAGAGCGCTTATGAGATCACCATCAAGAACGCCAAGAGTGAGGCTGTTACCGTAAAGGTCAGCGAGCCTATGCCGGGTGACTGGCAAATGCAGTCTGAGTCCCATCCGCATACAAAGGCCTCAGCCGATACCGCCGTCTGGAAAATCAACGTGCCAGCCGAGGGGAAAACCGTGTTGACCTACAGAGTTCAGGTCAGGCACTAGGTTGCAGGAGTAGGTTTATTTTTTTTGGCCCTGGGCTGACTGGGTTTTTTTCTAACAACCTTTTCGGGTTGAGCGAAACTTCTCCGAAGGGCTGACATTTCGGCAAGTTGAATTGCGATCATGAAGTTGACCGTGCCAGACGGAACAAGGCCCTGTTCGTCTGTTTTTCCAGCGGGGGTGCCGGTGAGAAGCTCTATTGCCTGATCGGCATTTTCAACCGGATAGATGTAGAACTTGCCTTCCGTGCAAGCCTTTACCACCTCTTTCTTGAGCATGAGGTGCTTGATGTTGGCTGCCGGGATCAATACACCCTGATCGCCAGTGAGTCCCATCACATTGCATATATCGAAGAAGCCCTCGATTTTTTCGTTGACTGCGCCGATGGCTTGCACCTGGCCATACTGATTCACTGAACCAGTAACGGCCAGGGACTGCTTGATAGGTAATCCCGCGAGGGATGACATCAGGGCGCAGAGTTCTGCCAGCGATGCGCTGTCACCTTCCACGGGGCCATAGGATTGTTCGAATACCAGACTGGCAGAAAGCGAGAAGGGGTCGAGACGCGAAAAGCGTGCACCAAGGAACGAGGTAAGAATCATGACCCCCTTGGAATGGATTGACCCGCCCAGTTCGGATTCGCGTTCGATATCAATCACATTGCCATCACCAAGTCGCACCGTGGCAGTAATGCGAACCGGATGGGCAAACACGAAGTCAACCAGGTTGACTACAGCAAGACCGTTGATCTGGCCCATCTGCTCCCCGGACACGGTAACAATCCGGTTTCCCCGGATAATTTCCTCCTGGAACTTGCTACGAAGGCGGTCAGCTCGGTGAGTTTGTGCCATGAGCGCATGCTCAATATCTTCACGCGTGACGATCTTGTTACTCGCTCTGGTTGCCAATTGATTGGCTTCCTGCAGCAGGTCGGTAATCAGACGCCGGCTGGTGGTTAGCTTTTCCGAGTCACCTGCGAGGCGCGAACTGTGTTCAATAACGCGGGCAACAGCAGCGCGTTCGAAGGGGAGCAGTTTGGAATTCTGTGCCAGCGTTGCTATGAATCGAGCATACAACCTGATGCCCTCATCATCACGTTCCATGTCGTCCTCAAAATCGGCGGTGATCTTGAATAGTTCTTCAAAATCCGGGTCCAACTCCTTGAGGAGGTAATAGATGTGGCGATCTCCAACCAGCACAACTTTTACATTGAGTGGCATGGGTTCAGGTTCCAGCGAAATGGTGCTGAGCAGTCCGTAAGCCTGACTCGGTGATTCGATGCGCACCTGATTTGAGCGTAATGCGCGCTTCAGGCATTCCCATGAATAAGGTTGGGTCAACACTTTTAGCGCATCCAGCACCAGGTAACCGCCGTTGGCGCGGTGAAGTGCGCCAGGTTTGATCATGGTGAAATTGGTGACCAGCATGCCCAGTTGCGGGATATGGTCAAGTCTGCCCGCCAAGTTGGGAAAGATCGGATCGTCTTCGTAGATAACTGGCGCGGCATGGGTTTCGCTGTTGTCAACCAGTAGATTGACCTGGTAGCGATTGAGGGAAAGAGTACCGCTGACGACAATGCTAGTTATGTCGCCTTCTGTCTTTGGCTGTTCACGCAATTGTTCGCCGACTTCGATGATGTCGCGCAACACGTCGGAAAGGAATTCCTGCACGTTGGCCAGGTCGCTATAGTGCTGCAGAAGCTCTTCTATCAGGTGGCCAACCGCCAAACCAAGAGTTTCACGATTGACCTTCTTGATCCGGTTCAGTAATTCGCGGCGCCAGCGAGGAAACTGCATGATCAACTGTTTCAGCTGTTCTGTGTACTGGTCAACAAGATTATTTAGTCTTTCTTTTTCATCCTCTGGAAGTTTGTCGAACTCGGCAGGGGACATAGCCTTTTCGTCCAGCATGGGGGCGAAAGCAAAACCTTGTGGTGTTCGAAGCAGGGCGATACGGTCTTTCATCGCCGACTCTCCAAGATCATTCAGGGCTTCTTCTTCCTTTTTCTTGAATTCTTCATGCAAGGCATCAATGCGACTACCGTATTCCTCATCCTCAAATGCGGCCGGAATAACTTTTGACAGTTCGGAAACAAATTCTTTTAGATGCTCCTTGAATCGCAACCCGCGACCCGTAGGCAGTTCCAGAAGTCTGGGTCTGTTTGGTTCGGCAAAGTTGTTGACATAACACCAGTCGCTCGGGATGGGCTCTGTTGATGCCCTGTTTTCCAAAAGGTGGCTAACCAGAGAGTGACGCCCACTCCCAGGCTCGCCATGGACAAACAGGTTGAATCCGGGACTTTTGATGTCGACGCCAAATTCAAGAGCTTCCTTTGCCCGCGATTGTCCGATGATTTCAGTACTGTCAGTTATCTCGGCGGTGGTCTCGAATTCAAGAAGGGAGGGGTCGCAGTAACGATAAAGGAACGATATGTCCAGCGCCTTGATTGCAGGCATTTCTTCTTCTCCGGTTTTTGTGATCTGTGAACTCTTCTAATCGTTGATGTTTCTGGCTGTTGTGTTTGTCAATACCTGACACGTAGTTTTCTACTCAAATCTAAGGAGGTTCTCAGCGGGCAGATCTTCACCATAATGTCCAATAAGACCATCAATTTCGGCAAACAGCGTCTGTTCCTCGTCTTGCTCTATGGCTCCCCAGCCAACAAGACGAGCGGCGAGCCCCTCTGATATTGCATTGCGAACACTTCCCAAAGTGATGGTGATGTCGTCTTCAGTAAAATCGATGAGCGCCTCAATCAGTTCGGAAAGCTCATCACTCGCCTTGGAGATAATGAATTCAACGGCAAGTACATCTTCACCGTACTCCTCTATTAGCGACTCGATTTCTGCTTGAAGGGAGCCTTCGTTACCGAAAAGGTGATGCTCTTCCTCCCCGGATCTTTCCTGCAATGAGTCGCGTACGTGTCCAAGGGAAACGGGAAATTCAAGGTCCGGGTTGTTGACCAGGGATTCAATAAATTCTGACAGTTCTTCAGAAACGCGACTATCAACTTCAACTGCATAGCTCATGCTCATGCTCCTGGCGGATATCTTGACGAAAACACTCGCAACCCACCATGAAGGTGGGCAGGGCTCATGTTCTATTTATAGACTCACTATGCGCCAGATTGGAGTATGTTTATCCCAGAGACCGAATTAAGAGCAGGATGTGTTCAAAAAGGCCATAGAACTGCCTGGTTCTTGCTCTCAGGAGTTGGGGAAAACCTTGTCACCCTTGAGTTTCTGGAAGTGTTCACATAACCCGTTGGTCGAGGCGTCATGCGTGGTAACGGGCTTGTCTTCACCCAGTTCCCTGATGAGCACGCTGGCCAGGCGCTTGCCGATTTCCACTCCCCACTGGTCGAAGGCATTGATGCTCCACAAGGCACTTTGAACAAAGGTCTTGTGCTCGTAAAGAGCAATTAGCCGGCCGAATGTACGCGGAGTGAGCTTTTCGTAGAGTACTGTGTTGGAAGGTTTGTTTCCTGGGAAAGTTTTGTGCTGCAGAAGAAGGCGGATGGCCTCTTCGCTCGCGCCTTCAGCTTTCAACTCGGCCAGGGCCTCCACCTCAGTCTTGCCCAGCATGAGTGCTTCCGATTGTGCGAAACAGTTGGCGACCAGCATCTGGTGCAGACCTTCGAAGGGATGGCTGGTAACGGCGGCCAGCATGAAATCAGTGGGCACGAAGCGGGTGCCCTGGTGTAACAGTTGGAAGAAGGCGTGTTGACCGTTTGAGCCGGGTTCGCCCCACACGATTTCGCCAGTTGGATAGTTGACCTTTTCGCCGAGCCTGGTCGTGCTTTTGCCGTTGGATTCCATGCAGAGTTGCTGGAGGTAGGCAGGCAGTCGTGACAGGTGGATGTCATATGGAAAGACGGAGTGGCTGGGGGCGTCCCAGAAATGCTGGTACCAAATGGACAACAGGGCAAGCGTGCCAGGCATGCTTGAAAGCGGGTCGGAACGAAAATGCTCGTCCATATCGCGTGCACCAGCAAGCATTTCCTCAAACTGGTCCATTCCTATGTAAAGGGCTATGGGGAGACCAATGGCTGACCACATCGAGTAACGTCCACCTACCCAGTCCCAGAACTGAAACATGTTTTCCGGATTGATGCCGAATGCCTTGATGGCTTCCTCATTGGTAGATATGGCGACAAAGTGACTTGAAACAGCCAGTTCAGAACCCAGGCGTTCTACCAGCCAGCGGCGTGCAATCTTGGCATTGGCCAAAGTTTCCAGGGTGGTGAATGATTTCGACGAAACAATGAAAAGGGTTGTTTCGGCATTCAGTTCATCGAGCGTGTCGCCAACGTGGTTAGGGTCAACGTTGGAAACAAAATGCATATTGATGCGCGCGTTGCCGTAAGGCTTCAGTGCGCGGCAGGCCATTGCAGGGCCGAGATCGGAACCACCGATGCCGATGTTGACGATATCGGTGATGATCTTGCCAGTGTGTCCGCGCCATTTTCCTTCGCGTACGGCATGGGTAAAACGCCGCATCTGGTTCAACACACCCACCACACCGAGCATCACATCCTGGCCCTCTACCAAGATGGGCCTGTTCGGATCATTACGCAGTGCCACATGAAGGACTGCGCGATTCTCGGTGAAGTTGATCCGCTCGCCAGTGAACATGGCCTCGGTCCATGCGGGTACGTTAGCTTCCTGTCCGAGCTGGCGTAGCAGGGAGATCGTTTCGTCGTTGATCAGGTTTTTGGAAAAATCGAGCAGGAAGTCGCCAAGCTTGACACTGTACCGATCAAATCTTCCCGGGTCGGCCTTGAAAAGTTCACGCATTCGAACTCCGTCCCACGTCTTGCGATGGGCCTGAAGTTTTTGCCAGGAGGGGAGTTCGGTAAGGAGCATGATTAATTCTTGGTTAATTTGTCTTCAGCAAAATACCGGCCATGGGTGGCAGTGTGAGCACGATGGAATTCGACTGACTCATCCACGGTATGGGTTCGCTTTGCAAACCCCCGCCATTACCGATGTTTGATCCGCCATAGAGGGAAGAATCCGTATTGAGAATTTCGCGATAATAACCCGGGTAAGGCACGCCTAGGCGATAACCATTACGGGGCACGGGAGTGAAATTGAGCACCACGATTGTGCATTGGCCATCCTGGGAGAACCGCATGAAACTGAGAACGGAGTTGTCGGCATCATTACAGTCCAGCCACTGGAAGCCCGCATTCTCAAAGTCCAGCTCGTTCAATGAGGGGTCGTCCCGGTAGAGCCGGTTTAAATCCCTTGCAAGGCGCTGAACGCCGGCATGCCAATCCGTGTTGAGCAGTGACCAGTCGAGTTCCCAGCCAACACGCCATTCCCGCCCTTGGCCAAATTCGTTGCCCATGAAATTGAGTTTTTTGCCGGGACTGGTCATCTGCCATGTCGTCAAAAGGCGCAAGTTGGCAAATTTCTGCCAATCGTCACCTGGCATCTTGCCGATGAGCGATCCTTTCCCGTGAACAACCTCATCGTGCGAAAGAGGGAGGATGAAATTTTCCGTATAGGCGTAGATTTGACCAAAGGTCAGTTTGTTGTGGTGCCAGCGCCGGTGTACTGGGTCTTCTCTCATGTAGCTCAAGGTGTCGTTCATCCAGCCCATGTTCCATTTCAGCGAAAAGCCCAGGCCGCCAAGATAGGCAGGCCGCGATACCATCGGCCAGGCCGTGGATTCCTCTGCAAATGTGAGCGCACCCGGGAATTCCTGGTGCACCATCACGTTGAGCTCACGCAGAAAATCGATGGCTTCCAGATTCTCGCGCCCGCCAAACTGGTTGGGTAGCCATTCTCCCTGTTTGCGTGAGTAATCGAGATACAGCATGGAAGCGACGGCGTCTACACGAAGACCATCAACATGGAACTCGGAAAGCCAGTAATGCGCGCTTGCCATCAGGAAATTCTTAACCTCGGCGCGACCGTAGTTGAAGATGTGCGTACCCCAGTCCTGGTGATAGCCTCGTCGAGGGTCTTCGTGCTCATAAAGAGGAGTGCCGTCGAAGTGTGCCAGCGCCCAGTCGTCCTTTGGAAAGTGTGCCGGCACCCAGTCCAGGATCACGCCGATTCCAGCTTGATGGCAGGCATCAACAAAGAAACGGAAATCATCCGGCGTGCCATAACGGCTGGTGGGGGCAAAGTAGCCGGTTGCCTGGTAGCCCCAGGATTCATCAAGGGGATGCTCGGAGATTGGCAGCAACTCGACATGTGTATAGCCCATGTCGCCAAGATAAGGGATGAGATTGTCCGCGAGCTCGCGGTAACTATAGAAACGTCCATCAGGATGGCGCTTCCATGACCCCGCATGCACTTCGTAGACATTAATGGGCGCATGCAGCCAGTCCCAATGGTGGCGTTTTTCCAACCACAGGGCATCTTTCCAGTCATGTATCGAAGGTTGATAGACCCGTGGCGCATTGCCGGGCCGTCGTTCAAACCAGCGTGCAAAAGGGTCGCTCTTTACCAGTACCTGGCCGCTATCACGGTTGCGGATCTCGAATTTGTAATACATGCCAGGGCGGACTTCAGGCATAAACAACTCCCATACGCCTGAACTTCCGCGAGAGCGCATGGGATGCAGACGGCCGTCCCATTGATTGAATTCGCCCACAACTGAAACGCGTTCAGCATTGGGCGCCCAGGTGGCAAAACGAACCCCCTCTACACCGTTGATTGTGGCAGGGTGGGCGCCAAGCATCTTGTAGGCCTGAAGCAGGTGGCCCTGCCCGAAAAGATAAAGATCGTGGTCAGAAAGAAGGGGGGGGAAGCAATATGGATCAAAACGCGGATGGCTGGCATGACCATTGCTGCTTGAAATGCGATAGGGAATTTCAGGTGCAGTTTGCCCGTGCCACTCGAACAAACCGCGTGCATCGGTTTTTTCCATGGGGCCGACCCCGATGATTTCAACCTCATCTGCATGAGGGTCGAAGACTCTGATGACATGCCCGTCCGGCCCGGGGTGCCAACCCAGGAAGGAGAAGGGATCATGGCAGCGGCCGGCAGCCAGATCGAGCAGATGAGAATCGATCGAGGATTGCAACATGATTTTTATGATTAAAAGCCTATCATAAGACTAGTTGAGGAAACGAGTGACATGGAAAATCCGACAAGCAGTGAATCAAGATTCGTAAGTTCGTTAACCAAGCAAACTGTTGCCTTGATACTTGCAGGTGGAAGGGGTTCAAGGCTGAAGCAATTGACAGATTGGCGAGCCAAACCAGCCGTTCCGTTTGGTGGGAAATTCCGCATCATTGATTTTCCACTCTCCAATTGCCTTAATTCCGGAATCCGGCGGATTGGAGTGCTTACGCAGTACAAGGCGCACAGCCTGATCAAGCACATACAGCGTGGATGGGGTTTTCTCCGTGGCGAGTTCAACGAATTCATCGAGTTGCTACCGGCCCAGCAGCGAATTGAAGCCGACTGGTACAAGGGCACGGCTGATGCAGTGTTCCAGAACATGGACATATTGCGCACTTACGGCCCGGAATATGTGTTGATACTGGCGGGTGATCACATCTACAAGATGGACTATGGGGAAATGCTGGCCAGCCATGTAAGAAGCGAAGCCGACATGACGGTTGCCTGCCTGGAAGTGCCTTTGAAAGAGGCAAAAGCTTTTGGAGTGATGGCTGTGGATGACACCGGCCGAGTGATCGATTTCCTCGAAAAGCCGGACAACCCGCCGGCCATGCCTGGCAAGACTGACACCGCACTTGCCAGCATGGGAATTTATATCTTCAATGCCAAGTTTTTGTACGAACAGTTGATTCGCGATGCAGATGACAAAGTTTCCGAGCATGATTTTGGCAAGAACCTCATCCCCTACATGGTGCCGCGCTATCGTGTCGTGGCACATCCTTTCTCGCAATGTTGTGTGGGATCAGAAGGCATGGAACCCTATTGGCGTGATGTCGGCACGGTGGATGCGTTTTGGGAAGCCAACATCGATCTCGCTGGCATTACGCCGGAGCTAAACTTGTATGACAAACACTGGCCGATTTGGACCTATCAGGAACAACTGCCGCCGGCGAAATTCATTTTTGACAGTGACGAGCGTCGTGGTCAGGCCATTGACTCCATGGTTTCTGGAGGCTGCATCATTTCAGGGGCTACAGTAAGGCGATCAGTTCTGTTTTCCAATGTGAAGGTGAACAGCTATTCAATGCTTGAGGATGCCGTTGTGTTGCCTGACGTCTTGATTGGCCGGCATACCCGGCTGAAAAAAGTTGTCATCGACAAGGGGTGTTTGATACCTGATGGCCTGGAAGTCGGCTTTGATCCGGAACGCGATGCAAAATCCTTTTATGTGTCTCCGGAAGGCGTGACGCTGATTACACCCGAAATGCTTGGGCAACACGTCCACTACGTCAGATGAGCAAACGCAAACTGAATCTTGTGCTGTGCTGGCACATGCACCAGCCGGACTATCGCGACTCGGCAACGGGAAAGTTCAGACTGCCATGGACTTACCTGCATGCGCTTAAGGACTATTCCGACATGGCGGCACACATCGAGGCAGAACCCCGAGCTCGCGCCGTGTTCAATTTCGTGCCGATATTGCTCGACCAGCTTGAGGATTATGCCGATCAATTCGCGACCGGAAATTATCGCGATCCGTTGCTGGAGCTTTTATCAAGGCCTGACTACATTCGTTTAACTGCAGAAGAACGCGACTTCATTCTCGACTGCGGTTTTCGTTGCGGGCACGATGAGATGGTCTCGCCATACCCACCCTACAAGCGTCTGCACGAACTGTATGACCAGCTTGAGAAGTTCGGCGGCCAGTCGATGGAGTACCTGTCCGGCCAGTACATGGCAGATTTGCTGACCTGGTATCACCTTGTCTGGATCGGCGAAACCGTGAACCGCAGTGATCCATTGCCTGTAAGGATGATGGCGAAGGGAGAGAGTTTTTCTTTTGAAGACAGAAAAGCACTGCTTGAGCTGATTGGTCGGGTGGTAAGCAACCTGATTCCACGATACAGGAAACTGGCAGAGGAAGGACGCATAGAGATTTCCAGCACACCGCACACCCATCCTATCGCACCCCTGTTGATTGATTTCAGCACGGCCCGCGAGGCGTGGCCGGAAGCTGTTTTGCCGAGGGCTCATCACTACCCGGGCGGCACTGACCGCGTTGCATTTCACATCCATTCGGCCATCGAATCTCATGTTCGGCGATTTGGAAAAGCCCCGGCGGGGTTTTGGCCTGCTGAAGGCGGGATTTCCGATGCCGTAGTCAGTCAGTTTGCCAAGGCCGGAGTGAACTGGACTGCAAGCGGTGGCAGCGTGCTTGCCAACAGCCTGAGAAGTAAGGGTAAGAAGGTAAATAAACCCCTCGATTACTTATACCGGCCATATCGCGTAGAGGGAATGGATAATGGCTCCGTGTGTTTTTTTCGGGATGACAGGCTCTCCGACCTGATCGGTTTCGAATATGCCAAGTGGCACAGCGATAACTCTGTTTCGCATTTCATAAAGGAACTTGAGCGCATCCATGAAGATTCAGGTGATGATGAACCCATGGTTTCTGTCATCCTGGATGGCGAAAATGCGTGGGAATATTACCCGTACAACGGTTTCTATTTTCTGTCCGGACTGTACAAGGCCTTGGCAGAGCATCCGTACATAAAAATGACGACGTTCAGTGAGTATCTGTCTGTCATCGACACAGAAAGGATTGGCAGCCTCTCGGGGCTGACAGCAGGAAGCTGGGTCTATGGAACTTTTTCGACATGGATAGGTGATTCCGCCAAAAACACCGCATGGGATCTCCTGTGTGACGCCAAGCTGGTATTTGACAAGACGGAAGCTTCGGGAAATCTGACGGCCGTCCAACTTGAAAAGGCCTACCGGCAGTTGGCTGTATGTGAAAGCTCGGACTGGTTTTGGTGGTTTGGCGACTATAACCCTGCCCATGCGGTGTCCAGTTTTGACCTTTTGTACAGGGAAAACCTGAAGCTTCTTTATCGGTTATTGGGCGTTGATCCACCTGCACACCTCGATGAGCCGATATGCCGCGGCACTGGTGCAGAAGCTGAAGCGGGCGGTGCCATGCGACGGTCAAGTTAGACGTAAACAGGTTTTTACGAGAGAATGCGTGCTCTTGTGCACGGAGTTTCGAAATGAGTCACGATGTAGTTCAAACGGGGCTGGTTGTTTACATCACCTATTCCATCCTCGACCCAGCCGGGAATGTAGTCGAGCAGCACGATCTGCCTGTGGGCTATGTCCAGGGTGGAAACAGTGGCTTGTTGCCCAGCATCGAGTCAGCAGTCGCCGGCAAGAAGATAGGCGATCAGGTTGAAATCACGTTGCCTCCCGAGGAAGGTTTTGGTGAATATGATCCCGATCTGTCTTTCACTGACGATGTCGATAATGTTCCGCCACAGTTTCGGCGTGTTGGCGCCCAGGTGCAAATGTCCAATGAAGAAGGCCAGACAAGGACCTTTTATGTGACACGTCTTGAAGAAGGAAAACTGACTGTGGATGCAAATCATCCTCTTGCTGGACAGAATGCCACCTGTGTTGTCACGGTCATAAACGTCCGCGATGCCACTCCTGAGGAAATGCTGTCAGGCATGGCGGCCGATTCAGCACCGACGCAATTGCATTAATAACAGCAGATCAAAACCAAGAAAAAAGCCGGGCAAGCCCGGCTTTTTACTTGAGCAACCTGCTTGTTATTTGGGGCAGGCCTGATCAGAAGCGATTTTGCCTGGTAGACGCAGGAAAGCCTCGAACGGCCCCATCACGCTCATGGCTTCAAACATGGGGCCTTCGAACTGAAGGCGACCAAAGGTCATGGCTTTCATCGGGCCATACTCGCCTGCGCCCATCTCGTTCCAGCGCTTGGTTTCGGCATGCATGAGGTAATCAACACTGAAATTGGGCTTGGCAGTCTGCTGCTTGCCGCCATAGACGCACATGGCCTTGCCGTCCTTGGCAACGATTTTCAATTCGGTAATGTACTTGTCGCCGCAATCGGTACGGTACATCTGGATAATCTTGTAGCCGCGGTCTTCGTCATTCTTGATCCACTTATCGGCAAGTCCATTGCTCAGTGTGGCGTCCTTGTTCCAGGCGTCGCATGCCTGTGCAGTCCATTCTGCAGACATCATGGCCGGGGCTGCCTGGGCTCCGGTGGCGAAAACTGCCATCATGCCGGCGGCGATGATGGAAGCATTGCGGGAAAGCTTTGTCATTCGGTCTTCTCCTTGATAGGTGTTAGTGAAAGGGATAATCCTTCCAGACGGCAAATTACTCGCAGCTGGTGTGGCTGTCAATGTGACTCTAATCAGGCAAATAGTTCCTCAGGGCACCGTAAAGCCATGTGCCATGTAGTGCGCCAGCAAGGGCAATAAGGGCGCCTATCGAGCCCATGCCAACAAGCGCGAAAATCGGCCCAGGGCACAGGCCGATAATTCCCCACCCCAGGCCAAAGATCAGTCCGCCAAGAATGAATTTGTAGCGACCTTGTTCCTTGACAGGGATTTCCATGGGGGCGCCTTCTAGTGAGGCTCGGCCGATGAATTTTTTCATGAGGTGGACCCCCAGGACACCAGTGATGATGGCCGTCATCATGATGCCGTACATGTGGAAAGACTTGAAATGGAACATCTCCATGATTCGGTACCACGATGCAGCTTCGGATTTGACCAAAGTGAAACCGAACAGGGTGCCGGCGAAAAGGTAGGGTAGAAGACGCATCATGGATTAATGCTCCCTATCAATGCAGGCGTGATGAAATGAGCTGCAATGAGTCCGCCGGTAAAGATGCCAAGTACTGCCAGCAAGGATTGTGGCTGCATGGTTGAAAGACCGGTAATGGCATGTCCAGAGGTGCAGCCGTTTGCATAGCGAGTGCCAAAACCGACCAAAACTCCGCCAACAAACATGATGACGATACTTTCCCAATAAAGTCCAAACAGGACAGGAGGCAGGAATCCCTCGCCAATGGGAATGTTCCAGTAAGCAATCTGGGTGAGAAACTCAACCGAGAGATTCACTGGGTCTGGATTGGCGAAGACGACTCCGGCAAGGAACCCTCCCAGCATGGTCCCTATCGCGAACAACAGGCTCCAGCTATGTTCACGCCAGTTGTACTTGAAGAAATCCACACCTATTGATTGCGGCTGGGAAATGGCGCACAAATGCCTCAGGTTGGAAGAAATACCGAATGATCGACTACCGATCCAGATCATGAGCGGAACCATAAGGCCGATGATGGGGCCGGCAACATACCAGGGCCACGGCGAATGTAACCAATAATTAAGTGTGTCCACGACTGCTCCAGTAGTACTTGGGCAAATGCTTAAAGTGATTCCTCAACCAGCTTTATGCGGGCGTGAATCCTTTCCATTGCAGCAGAATCGCCCTTTAGTCTTGCACGGTTTTCCTGCAGTTTCAGATAAACCAGCAGGGGTTTTCTCCAACCCTGCTCAGATGCTGTTTCAACAGCCAGATTCAAAATGCCGTCATCTGCCTGCTTCTGCATGACCACAATGGAGATGGCTATCAGCCTCGAAAAAGGGTCGTCAATTTTTTGCAGGATGGCCAGGTTCTTGGCCGGATCGCGGTTGGTTGCGAAGTCGCGGTATTGAGAAGGCAGCTTACGAGCATCCAGTTTTTCCCATTGGCCGCTTATCAAGCGATGGTAAGTGTCGTCATCAGTGCTGGTACCTAGTTTTGCGTACTCTAGATAGCCTGAACAGGTTTCGAACGTAAGACTTGCCTGGCGTGTGGCGCAGCGGATGAGGTGCAGCCTTGCCGTTTCCTCAATTTTTGCAGCGCTGCCAGTGGCGTCCAGTGCCTGTTCGAAATAACGCTCAGCAAGTGTGTTGTTTCCCTTGAGTTCAGCCCTTTCATATTTCTCGATCAGGCTGACACTGTCCTTCTTCCAGTCAGGTACAACTTTCCCGCCCCCGCAGGAGGACAACAGGATGACAAGTGAGACAAGCAGTAAGTTTCTCATGGCAGTTTCATGTCCGCATCCTTACTGAAGGGCCACATGCGGTTTATGTCAGAGATAAGGTCGTTTGCCTTGCGAACTGCTTCGTCGATATCTGCCCTCAGCTTGCCAAGGTCCTGGGTGCCATCTTTCACATTGGCAGAAATATCAACAGCATTTTTCAGCAGAGCATCTACACGCTTTAGGCTGCCCTGAGCGTCTGTGAGCATGGCACGTACTTGGGCCAGTGCTTGTTTGCTCTGTTCGGACAAGCCATCTTCGGCAAACAGCCATCGGTCTGTCTTGGCCAGCATCGCATCAACCTTTGCAGATACGTCATTGAGGCGCTTGGTAAGAGTCTCCAGATTCTTCAGGCTTGCCACAACCGGGCGCGCATTTTCCTCGCTGCCGAGCATACCTTCGAGTACACCGTATTTGCCGTTCATGCGCCCGGTAATGGTCTTGACGTTGGCAAGCGCGCCGTTGAGTTCGCCATCCTGGCGGGTGATGTGTTCAACATTGGCGAGAATGTTCTTCACGCGCTCAATCAGTGCAGGAATTTCCTGGGTGGGATCGGTAACCAGGAGCAGAACCGTGGAATTGTCTGGCAGTTGCGGAGAAGACAGGTTCGGAGAACTGACCTTGATCTTGGCGCCACCGACCAGAGGCTTGTCCAGGGTAAACGTACTGTCAACTCTCAACCATCGAGCCCCATCCTGGGAAACTTCTGCCTTGATCACGATGCCGCCAGCGTCATTCAGGTTTACGCTGCTGACCTGCCCAATCGGCATGCCCGAGAATGTCAGGGCCATTCCTGGGGAAATGCCATCAGCGCTGGCCGCCGCCAGGTTCAGATGTTGGCGCTGCTCAAAGAAGCCCCGCGCATGCATCACGTACAAAAGAAAGCCCAGTGAAAGCACCAAAACAGTGATCACAAAAAGGCCAACTTTCAGATGCAGGTTTTTGAACATGGGTAATGAATATTTCAGTCGTAGAGTGGGCGATTCCAGTCGAAATCAAATACTTCCCATTTTGCCGGGCCGTTTTCAATGCGGAAAGCCAGTCCGCGCAGAAAAGCAGGATAGGGGATATCGTACAACATCGCGCCCGGACGTTCGATAACAAGCTGCGGGCGCTTGAGTATAAGCGCCCTTGCCAGTTTGGTGACGAATCGCTCAGATGGGTTCATGTCGGGGTCGCGCTTGTCGCTTATTGCCCCAAAACCAAGTTGATCTAGCAGAGCCTGGGCCTGACGAGAGGACTCTGCTGCATCGAAATGCTTCTGGTAAAGGGGGATGAGTGCCACATTTTCTCGTGCGGAAAGATTGGCCCGAAGGGGCAGGTCGAGGGAAACCAGCGCTGTCTGTTCGTCGGACAGGCTGTTGACAGATTCTGTCAGCATTTCCGCGTTGGCAAAGCTGATCAGATGTATTTCAGTGCTAATGACAACACCTCAATCAAAACCAGTGCAAGAAACACCCGCATCATTCCGCGCAATACGGAGACCGGGACCATGAACAGTTTTTTGGGGGTCTCAATGCCTGCAGCCATGGGAAGCGTGGTAACGGCAAGGCCGAAGAATGTGCACTTTACTGCCAGGCCCAGCAATATGTTTACGCTGAATACCGTAGCTATTGTTGTCGAGAAGGTTGAAAAACCCGTCGCGCTCATCCCATAAATGGACAGATAGGCAAGAATGGTGGTCAACACACTGCCCAGAACAGTGAGGCCGATGACTGATATAACCCCTCCTGCAATCCTGGGAAGGAACTCGAACTGCATCGGCTCCACCTTGCAATGGGAAAGCGCATCGAGCTCGTTGTTGACTTTCATGAGCGCCACTTCGGTATTGATGGCCGAGCCGGACCGTAGGGCAATCAGTAATGCGGTCAGGAAGGGCAGCAATTCGAGCAGGAGGACCCTAATAATCATTTCGGTCGCCGCATCAAACAGCCCCACATTTCGAGCAGTCGATAGGGTAATGGTGATAATTACCCAGGAAATGGCCATCACGTAGATTATGTAAATATGCAGGATCTGGACGGCCGTAAAGTAGATTTGCTTGGCAATGGTGTCCAGAGTGGCGCGGTTCCAGGTGGTGTGGCGCGTAATGGTGGACAGAACATCAGTCAAAAAGCTGACGATGCCGTAGGTAGTACTCCACCATCCCGCCGCCTTGGCGCCGGTTCGCTCGATGAAATTTAACAGGAACTCCATGCGTTTTCGCGGGGTCTTCCGTATATGAAGCTTGTATTATGCCAATACCGGCAATAAAGTTTACGAAGAAGCAGATAGTTTAGGAGGTCTTTAATGAAACGCACATTGAGCGTTCTTGCCCTAACCATGATAAGCAGCGCGGCGCTTGCAGCGCCGGGACTTGCGTTAAAGGACGAGAATTTGCTGTCCAAACCCGCGTCCGGTTCAACTTCAGTTGGCAAAATGGCCAAGGGCATGTCTGTCGATATCGTGGCAAAACAGGGTGGCTGGTTACAGATCAAGGCAGGCAAGGCGCAAGGCTGGGTCAGGCTGCTGAGCGTCCGTGCCGGCTCTGGCGCCGCCGGTAGTGATGGATTGGCTGGGGTGGCTGGGGTGGCTGGTGCGGTTACCCGGCAATCCGATTCAAGCCGAGTGGTCGCAGTTGCCGGTGTGCGCGGCCTGAATGAAGAAGACCTCAAGGGTGCAAAGTTCAATGCAGAAGAACTTGCCAGGATGGAAGGTTTTGCAGTGACGAGTACGCAGGCGAAAGCGTTTGCGGACAAGTCGGGACTCAAGCCTCAAAATGTGGCTGGCTTGCCCAAACCAGAGTCGCAGTCTGGTTCTGATTGGGGGAACAACTAAATGAAAAAACACACTTTATTGCTTGCGCTGGTAGTGGGCATTTATTCTTCGGCAAGCATTGCGAAGTTTGATTTCGGGAAAGTGCTTGAATCAATGGGGCAGGTTCCCCAGCAGCAAAAAAATGAGACCAGCAAGCCCGCCGAGCAGACTACCAAGCCAGCAACCCAGGAATCGGCACAGCAGCCACAACCTTTTTCATTAAGCTTGTTTGGAAAGACTAGTCTGGAAGATGAAATCCGCATTGGGCGACAGGTTTCCGGCGATTTGTTGGGGGCAGCCCCGCTGGTAAAGGACGAGACGCTTCAGCGATATGTAAATAGTGTGGGCCGCTGGGTTGCCTTGCAGAGCAAGCGCCCGGATCTGACTTGGCATTTTGGTGTGATCGAATCTGAAGACATCAATGCGTTTTCCGCACCGGGTGGATATGTCTTCCTTACCAAAGGTTTGTACAAGCGCCTGAACAATGAAGCGGAATTGGCTGGCGTTCTCGGACATGAGATTGCGCACGTTACCCAGAAGCATCATTTGAATCTTCTGAAACAATCGCAACTGATCGGAGCATTGGCTCAGGCAGTGACGAAAGAAGTTAAAAGCGGAGACCAGGCGGTGCAAAACCTGATTGGTAACGGCGCTGAAATGATGGCACGAGGCCTGGACAAAGACGCCGAGTTCGAAGCGGATCGCATCGGTATCGTTTATGCGGCTCGTTCGGGTTATGACGCATGGGGTCTGCCAACCGTCCTGCAGGACATGGCGACGCTCAATACCAAGGATGACCGTCTTGCCTTGTTGTACAAGACTCACCCCACCGCAGCAGACCGTTTGAGTAAGCTGGGCGATGCGGTGGGCGATCGCTTTGACAGCCTTGCCGCAGGCAAGGAATTCCCCGAACGCTTCTATCGCATCCGGTGACGATACAGCCGCGCAAGCTGGCCATTCCGTGGTTATTGGCCGCGGTATGGCTGGCTGTTCTCGTGCTGAATCAGGCCGGGGTTGTTCGGCTCGGGTTTGTCGAGCGACTCAACGACACAATCTACGATCTAAGCCTGAAACGTGCCTCCCCGCGCGTGCTGGATGATCGCATCACTATCCTCGATATTGATGAAGCAAGCCTGAAGGAAATCGGTCGCTGGCCGTGGAGTCGCGACAAGATGGCTGCACTTGTCGACCGTCTATACAACAAATACTACGTCGCTGCGATGGGCTTCGATGTCATATTTGCAGAGCCGGATATAAGTTCCGGTATTGCCACACTGGATCAATTGGCAAAAAAGGATCTGGCTGGCGATTCGCAATTCACCAATCGCTACGCCAAACTGCGACCAGCGCTTGATTTCGATGGGCGCTTTGCTGAGACACTTGCAGGCAAAACCATTGCGTTGGGCTACTACTTCATTACACCTGGTTTGCCGCCGGGAACGACAGGCACATTGCCTCAGGCAACGCTATCTGCATCCATATTCAAGAATCATGAACAGAGTCTTGTCGAAGCGATCGGTTATGGAGCAAACCTGGAGGCGTTTCAGCAAGCCGCCGGCATAGGCGGTTATTTTTCGGTTTTGCCTGACGAAGACGGCACCATCCGCAAGGTGCATCTGCTGACCCGCTATCAGGGGTGGTTATATGAAGCTTTTAGTGCCGCTACGTTGCGTGCAGCGTTCGGAGGAGAGCCCCTGGCAGCCGGCGTCGATGAGAAAAGTTTGTTCGGCCGTGACTATAACCAGCCCTGGGTTGAGATTGCCGGCATCCGTTTGAATCTGAATGCTGATGGCAGCGCGTGGGTGCCATACCGGACCGGAGCACCGTTTCCCTACGTTTCGGCAAAGGACGTGTTCTCAGGCAAAACCGACATAAGCAAACTGGAAAATCGCGTGATATTGGTCGGCTCCACTGCGCCTGGATTGGCCGACCTTCGGGTAACGCCGTTCTCAAGTGCATTTCCGGGTGTGGAAATCCATGCCCACATGATTGCAGGCATGCTGGATGGCGATGCCCGGTATACGCCGCCCTGGGGAGGGGATGTAATACTGGGCGTTACACTGATTGCCGGCCTGCTTCTGGCGATCGCTTTGCCGATTATCGGGCCGGTCTACGGTCTTGGACTGACATTGCTGCTGCTGGCCGGGATGATGGCCGGTTATTACACAGCCTGGCAGCAACATCTGGTTTTGCCGCTTGCCGGGCCTTTGGTCACGGCAATCGGCCTGTACCTGCTTTCCACGGCATACGGTTTTCTGGCCGAGACCCGCAACAAGAGGCAGATCACCAAGCTTTTCGGACAGTATGTGCCACCGGAACTCGCCGAGGAAATGAGCCGCGACCCCCAAAATTACAGCATGGAAGGCCAGTCGCGAGAGATGACGGTACTGTTTTCAGACATCCGCGGCTTCACCAATTTTTCGGAGAAACTGCCGCCTGTGGAACTGGCCGAGGTGCTTAACAGCTACCTCAGCACCATGACGGCGATTGTGCAGCAGAACAAGGGAACCATCGACAAGTACATCGGCGATGCGGTCATGGCCTTCTGGAATGCGCCACTAGACATGCCCAACCACGCCGAAGCTGCCGTTCAGACCGCGCTAGACATGCAGGCGGCACTGCCGGCCCTGAACGAGCAGTTTGCCGCTCGAAACTGGCCCCACGTGAAGATCGGGGTGGGGGTGAATACGGGCCGGATGAGCGTGGGCAACATGGGTTCGACATTCCGCATGTCCTATACGGTCATGGGGGATGCGGTGAACCTTGGCTCACGGCTTGAGGGCATTACCAAGCAATATGGGGTCGGTATTCTGGCTACGCAGACCGTTGTCGAGGCCGACAGCAAGCATGTTTTCATGAAAATCGACGATGTGAGGGTCAAAGGGAAAGAACAACCCGTGGCCATTTACGAACCGCTTGGCCTAAAGGGGGCCATTGATCCTGCCGTGAATAGTCAGGCGGAACGCTTTGAGCAGGCTTTTTCGGCTTACCAGCAGCAAAAATGGGCTGAAGCAGAAACCCTACTCAAAACATTGAATACGGAATCGCCCAGACCGTTGTACGATATCTATCTGGAACGGATCGCGCATTTCCGGGAAAACCCTCCACCAGAGGACTGGGATGGCGTGTTTGTATACACAACCAAATAACACATGAAGCTCACCATTTTGGGGTGCGGCGGAGGCATCGGAAGCGGCCACCATACCACCTCTTTCCTGCTTGACGAGGACGTGCTGATAGATGCCGGAAGTGGCATTACTTCCTTAAGTCTGGAACAGCTTGCCTGCATCGATCACGTATTCATCACCCACAGCCACCTGGACCATGTACTGGGTTTGCCACTCATGCTGGATGCTGTCGGCGATCGACGCAATAAAGCGGTTGTTGTCCACGCCTTGCCGGAAGTGCTGGAAATTCTTGAGCAGCATGTCTTCAACTGGAAAATCTGGCCAGATTTCAGGCGCATTCCTGACGCCTCCAGGCCGTGGCTCAAGTTCGAGCCTTTCACGCTAGGCGATTCAATAAAGCTGGGAGACAGAACCATCACCAGTCTCCCGGTTCACCATACCGTTCCTGCGTGCGGCTATCGTCTTGCAGGAGCAGGCGGAAGCCTCGTTTTCACGGGCGACACCACGCACAGTGATGCGCTGATGAATGCTCTGAACGAAATGTCGGATTTGCGTGATCTCATCATCGATACTTCGTTTGAGAACGAACTGATCGACGTGGCCATCGCTTCCAAACATCACTGGCCCGAATCGCTCGCACAGGAACTCACGCACCTGAAAGCCAGACCCAAAATCTGGATTACCCATCTCAAACCTGGCAACGAACCAGCCATCATGGAAGAACTCCACAAGTGCATTCCTGATCGCGAGGTCATGCAACTCAAGCAGGGTCAGTCAATCGAGTGGTAAAGGATGTTCCAGACGCCTTGTTGCTGATGACAGGCGGCTGCCCCCATTGTCCTGCGGCACTTCAAGCTTTATCCGTGTTGCTGAAGGAAGGTTCCATCGGGCGCCTTCAAGTCGTCAATGTGGCAATCCATACCGAAGAAGCGGAATCGCGCGGCGTGCAATCCGTACCCTGGATAAAGATCGGTCCTTTTGAAATTGATGGGGTCGTCACACCGGCAAAACTTCGCGAACTGGCTCAGGGCGTCAATGATGACGCCGTGTTCGACAACTGGCTGCTGGAAATGCTGAAGACTGGCAAGCGCCAGAAATTCGAGGCCCTGGTAAAGCAGGAACCGCAGCGTATTCATTCACTGGCACGGCTGATGAATGATCCAGAATCCAGCATGATGATTCGGCTTGGCATCGGAGCCATTCTCGAAGAATTGCAGACAACCGGCTTGACCAAACCTCTGGTTCCGGCATTTGGGGAAATGCTCAGGGATGTCGACAGGCTGGTGCGTGCGGATGCATGTCATTTCCTCACTTTGATCAGTGGTGAGGATATCCGTTCATACATGCTGGCTTGTCTAAAGGATAAGGATCCTGAAATTCGCGAAATGGCGGAAGAATGGCTGGCTGAGAATCCACCAGCCTGAGCGCGCCTACATCTTGACTACGTGTACGTTGGTCAAGGTGCGGCCGAGGAAGCGTTCACCAATGGTCTGGAATCTGAGCGGCACATCGGTCACGTAGAAGTCGTAGTGCGGTGAGGCAGGGCCAGGATTGGCCAGGCCCTTTTCGCGCAGCACTACAGCAGCCTGTTCGGCCATGGCCTCGGCAGAATCCACCAGTTTCACTCCTGGCCCGCTCACTTCCTGCAACAGGGGTTTCAACAGCGGATAGTGCGTGCAGCCCAGTACCAGGGTGTCAATTTGTTCGGCCAGCAACGGGCGCAAATATTCCCTGGCGGTTAGCCGTGTCACTTCATTTTCCAGCCAGCCTTCCTCCACCAGTGGAACAAACATGGCGCAAGCCTGCGAATGGATGCGCGAGTCCGGCGCATAGTCGTGGATGGCGCGCGCGTAGGCATTGCTGTTGATGGTGGTGGGCGTACCGATGACACCGATGCGCTTGCCATTCTTGGCCGCTACGGCGCCGGCATCGATAACGTCCAGCACGGGTACCGGAGAAAGATCCCGCACCACCTGGGCGGCAACCGCGGCCATGGTGTTGCAGGCGATGATGAGCAGTTTGACCTCTTTTTCCAGGAGAAACTGTGCGATCTCGGTGGTGAAGTGGGAGATGGTCTCGACCGATTTTACGCCATAAGGCACCCGTGCGGTGTCGCCAAAGTAAGCGATGTTCTCGAACGGCAGTCGCTCCATGAGCGCGCGCACGACGGTAAGGCCGCCGATGCCGGAATCAAAAACGCCGATGGGAGCTTTGGGATTCATGTTGTCTGCTGTCGCGAAAGCGCCCATTCTACATGTTCGCGAACCATTTCCGAGGGGTGTTGACGGCGCGATTCCAGCGCTGAGATGGCCGCTGGTGAATGTGGCGCATTGCCTAGTGCCACCGCAATGTTTCTCAGCCAGCGTTCATGGCCGATACGGCGAATGGCCGAACCTTCCATGCGCTTGAGAAAGGCTTCCTCATCCCAGGAAAAAAGTTCGATGAGCGAAGACGAATCGAGATGGTGGCGCGGGCTGAAATCGGGCAAGGGCGAATGAGCGACATCACGATTCCATGGACAGGCCAACTGGCAGTCATCGCAGCCATAGATGCGGTTGCCCAACAAGGGGCGCAGATCCTCCGGAATGCTGCCCTTCTGTTCGATGGTCAGGTAGGAAATACAGCGTCGTGCATCCAACACATAGGGAGCAACAAACGCTTTCGTAGGGCAGGCATCCAGGCAGGCAGTGCAAGTGCCGCAATGCGCCGAGGCGGCTTCATCCGCGGGCAGTGGCAGGCCGACATAAATTTCACCCAGGAATGAATACGAACCCGATTCCCGATTCAACAGAAGTGTATGCTTGCCGCGCCATCCCAGTTTGGTCTGCGAAGCCAGCGCCACCTCCATGACGGGGGCGGAGTCAGTGAACACCCGATAGACATAGGGCCCGATGGCTTCTTCAATGCGCGAGGCCAGCTTTTGCAGGCGGTCGCGCAAAACCTTGTGATAATCGCGGCCCAGCGCATAGCGGGAAATGTACGCAAGTTGAGGGGAGTTAATTACCTTGTCTGCTGGCGCAGCTTCCTCTGGCCAGTATGACAGGCGCGCGCTGATGACGCTGAGGGTGCCGGGCACCAGTTCATTCGGCCGGGTGCGTTTGGTGCCATGTGCGGACATATAATCCATGTCACCGTGGTAGCCCTTTCCCAGCCATTGCAATAAATCCACCTCAGCCTGCTCCAGCGCAGTGCCGCTAATGCCGATATCAGTAAAACCAAGCTCACGACCCCATGTGGTTACGTCACGAGCAAGCTGAAAGTAGTCGATCGAATCATGCATAAAGCCGATGATACCGCTGTAATTACCCTGTCACTGCCGGATGAAGCGGCAACGCTTGGCCTGGGCGCGAAGCTTTCCGCCCTGCTGAAGCCGGGTTGGGTGGTCTATCTCAGAGGAGACCTCGGTGCAGGCAAAACGACCCTAGTTCGGGGGCTGTTGAGGGCATTTGGTTATGAGGGGCGTGTCAAAAGTCCAACATATACCTTGCTCGAATCTTATGAATTGTCTAGATTTATCTTGCAACACTATGATTTGTATAGGATGATGGATCCTAGAGAGTGGCTGGACGCAGGATTTCGTGATGACTGCAATGCCGGCACGCTTTGTTTGGTGGAATGGCCCGAGAAAGCTCAGGGCCTGTTACCCAGGCCGGATCTGGAAATTCGGCTTGAAGTGGCAGGTGAAGGCAGAACCGTACGTATCGAGGGCCTTTCCGCACAAGGCAGGAAGGAGGTGCAGAGATGGCAGGGATGAGATCGCTCAAATCACTGATTGTCTGTCTGGGGCTGATGATGTTCCAAACGGGCGTTTCGGCCGGTGTACTGACTGCCGCGCGCATGTGGCCGTCTCCGGATTACACACGCATTACGCTGGAATCCGACGCGCCCATCAATTTCAAGCACTTTACCCTCGAGAATCCGGACCGTCTGGTCATTGATCTGGAAGGGCTTACCCAGAATGAGGCGCTTGCAGCCCTTCCGGGGATGGTCAATTCCAGTGATCCGCTTGTCTCAAACGTCCGCAGTGCGCTCAATCGCCCAGGAATTACACGGGTGGTCTTCGAACTCAAGGCACCTGTAAAACCTTCGGTGTTTGCCTTGAAGCCGCTGGGGGAGTATGGCCACCGGCTGGTCATTGACCTCTACTCGGCCGCCTCAGTGGATGCCATTCAGTCATTGGCCATGGCACAGCCTTCGGACAGTTCGCAAGACAAAGAGACTTCACCTTCCAGGCCACAACCCAACAACAGTGCACCAAAGTACGAACGCTTGACGATGGTCGCCATTGATGCCGGCCATGGCGGCGAAGATCCCGGTGCAAGAGGTGCGAGCGGTAGTCGTGAAAAAGACATCACGCTGATGGTGGCAAGAAAACTCAAGGAAAGAATCGACGCCGAGCCCAACATGCGGGCATACCTGACACGTGACGGCGATTATTTCATCCCGCTGCATGAGAGAGTGGTGAAGGCGCGCAACGTGAAAGCCGATTTGTTCGTGTCCGTGCATGCCGATGCCTTCATCAAGCCCGAGGCCCGAGGCTCTTCCGTCTTTGCGCTGTCTGAAAATGGTGCGACTTCGGCTGCTGCCAGGTGGCTGGCGAAGAAGGAAAATGATGCCGACCTGATTGGTGGCATCAATATTGATGTCAAGGACCAGTACCTCAAGCGCACGCTGATCGACCTCTCGCAAACTGCCACCATCAATGACAGCTTGCGGCTAGCCAATTATGTGCTCAATGAAATTGGTGAGGTGAATACCCTGCACAAGAATCAGGTCGAACAGGCCGGTTTCGCGGTGCTTAAGGCGCCGGACATCCCCTCCATCCTTGTCGAAACCGCCTTCATCTCCAACCCGGANNCATCCCCCGGTCAGCAGGGCCAAGGTCGCGCGAGAAATGTAAGCCGGCAGTGAGGGGCGCGGCCGAATATAATTCGGCATGCGCTCCATTCAAGTTCTTTCTGACATCCTCATTTCCCAAATTGCAGCCGGCGAGGTGGTCGAGCGGCCAGCTTCGGCACTCAAGGAACTGATCGAGAACAGCCTTGATGCAGGCGCAGCACGCATCGACATCAAGCTGGAGCAGGGCGGGGCCAAGCTACTCTCTGTTCAGGATGACGGTGTTGGCATTAGCGCAGATCAATTGCCTCTGGCGCTCGCGCGCCATGCAACCAGCAAGATCGGTGCGCTGGAAGACCTGGAACGCGTTGCGAGTCTGGGTTTCCGTGGCGAGGCGCTGGCCAGCATGGCGTCGGTTGCACGTATCAGTCTTGCCAGTCGGTCGCGGAGCGATGCGCACGCCAGCCAGATAGAAGCAGAGGGTGCCGCACCTAGTGCTGTAAAACCTGCAGCATTGGCAGGCGGCACGACGGTTGCCATTGCTGATCTTTTTTTCAATACGCCGGCGCGGCGCAAGTTTCTCAAGTCCGAAGCAACCGAATATGCGCACTGCGCCGAGGTCGTGCGGCGCATGGCGTTGTCACGCCCCGATGTGGCGTTTACGCTTACCCATAATGGGCGTGTCCAGTTGCGTTATCCGGCACAAAGCCTGGACGAACGCATCGGTGCAGTACTGGGCGAAGATTTCGTGGCAGCTGCGGTAGCGGTTGATGAACAAGGCGGCCCTTTGCACTTGAAGGGCATGGCTGCGTTGCCGGCTTATTCCAAAAGTGGGCGCGATGCGCAGTATGTTTTCGTCAACGGACGTTTTGTGCGCGACAAGGTCGTGGCCCACGCCTTGCGCGAGGCTTATCGCGATGTGCTGCATCATGACCGTTATCCGGCTTATGCGCTGTTTCTGACCATGCCGCCCGAAGGCGTAGACGTGAATGTGCACCCGGCCAAGACCGAGGTGCGCTTTCGAGATTCCAGGGGGATTCACCAGTTTCTTTTCCATGCCATCGAACGTGCCCTCTCGGGTAGTGCTGGGGAGAGCCGCGAGGCGGTTCATCAGGCCCCGATTGAGCATAGGCAGGGAAACGTTTCTTACGGCGCCTCACAGACGCCAATTCCTTTTTCACAATCATCGATTTCATTGCAGGCCAGTGAAGCGCTGGCTTTTTATGAAACGCTTTCGAGGGAACCTGAAGTCCCGCAAACCGAAAACGAGCATGGAGCAGACTATCCCCTTGGATTTGCGCTGGGCCAATTGCACGGCATTTATGTATTGGCTCAAAACGCGAAAGGTTTGGTCATTGTCGACATGCATGCCGCGCACGAAAGAGTGGTGTACGAAAAGCTCAAGTGCGCACTTGACGCCAGGAATGTGCCGACACAGAGTCTGCTGATTCCCGTTACCGTTACTGCCGACGAGCGCGATGTTGCAGCCATCGGCGATAACGCCGAAGCGCTTTCCGGCATCGGCTTTGATATCCATCCCATGGCAGCCAACACCGTTGCCGTGCGAGCCGTTCCTGCACTGCTCAAGGATGCAGACCCATTGGGGCTGACGCGCGACCTGTTGCGCGAAATCCGCGAGTATGGTGTGACACGCCTGATTACCGAGCGTCGCAATGAGTTGCTTGGCACCCTGGCCTGCCATGGCGCTGTCCGTGCCAACCGCAAGCTTTCAATACCGGAAATGAATGCACTGTTGCGGGAAATGGAAGCGACCGAGCGGGCTGGTCAATGCAATCATGGCCGCCCGACCTGGTTTCAGCTCGGCATGGCAGATATGGACAAATGGTTCAGGCGCGGAGAGTAGAGGATAGCCCTTGAGAACGTATAATTAGCAAGCTTAAACATCACATAAATACATGAACACTTCCGCAAATCCAGAATATCTTGTCATCACGGCCAACGGCGAAGACCAGGTCGGACTCGTCGAAAAATTCACCGATCGCATCCTGGATGCAGGGGCCAACATCGAAGCCAGTCGCATGGCAGTCCTTGGGGGACAGTTCGCCATCCTCATGCTTGTATCCGGGCCATGGAATGCGCTTTCCAAGCTGGAAGACCTGATTCCTTCCATCGGCGAGCAGTTGAAGCTTTCCATTGTCTGCAACCGCACGCGCGAACGCGCGCTTGTCAAGCCCATGGTGCCCTACCATGTGGAAGTCGTGGCCATGGACCATCCCGGCATCGTCAACAAGCTTTCCAGTTTCTTCGCCAAACGCGGCATCAATATTGAAGAGCTGAACACCAGCACCTATCCGGCAGCACACACAGGGACGCCCATGTTCTCGGTGCAGATGACGGTAGGAATTCCGGCCGACACGCACTTCGCTTCCTTGCGCGGCGACTTTCTTGACTATTGCGACGAACTCAATCTTGACGGCACGTTCGAGCCATCGAGGATTTGACAGGAACAGGGGTGTTTCAGCCTCTGATCAGGCCTGCATTTCGATACGCATAGACAGATCCACGGCCTGCACGTGCTTGGTCAGGCTGCCGATGGAAATGCGCTGAACTCCGGTTTCGGCGACTTCCCGAATATTGTCTAGCGTGATGTTGCCGGAAGCTTCGAGAATGGCACGATCACCGCAAATCCGAACTGCTTCCTGTAGCTTGCCGGTGTTGAAATTGTCCAACAGTACGAGATTCGCACCGGCTTCCAGCGCTTCCTGCAGTTCGTCCAGAGTTTCCACCTCGATTTGAACCGCTACGCTGGCGTTAAGTGAGAAAGCCGCTTTCAACGCCTGGGTGACACCTCCAGCTGCAGTGATATGGTTCTCCTTTATCAGGATGCCGTCATACAGCCCCGTGCGCTGGTTGGCGCCGCCGCCGACACGCACTGCATATTTTTGTGCGAGACGCAGCCCGGGCAAAGTCTTGCGCGTATCCATCACCACTGCGCCCGTTCCCCTGATCGCTTCGGCATAGTGTCGTGTGACGGTTGCGGTGCCGGAGAGCGTTTGTAAAAAATTCAGCGCCGGGCGTTCGGCTGATAGCAGGGCGCGTGCATTGCCCTCAATTTCGCAAAGCAGTTGATCAGAACGAATTACATCACCATCTGCTGCATGCCAGCGCACTTTTGCGTTGGTGTCCAGGGCGTGAAAGCAGGCTTCAAACCATGCTGTCCCACACAAAACGGCAGCCTCCCGGCTGATGACCCGTGCATGCGCTTTGAGCTCGGCAGGAAGCAGGCTGGCGGTCAGGTCTCCGCTTCCGATGTCTTCGGTCAGTGCAGCGGCGGTGTTGACCAGTACGGCTTCCTGCAAGCGACGGGTTTCCTCCTTGGATAACCCGGTAATAAAGGGGTGGATACTCATGGCGACATTATGCCTTACGAGACTTCAAGGTCTTGAAAAAGCCTCAGTCTTCCCCACATTGGGTGTAATGACAATTTATTGCCGGGTAAATCCATGCGCTTCGACAAACTGACCACACAATTCCAGCAGGCCATTGCCGACGCCCAAAGCTATGCAGTCGGTTCCGACCAGCAATTCATCGAGCCGTTGCACCTCATGGCCGCCCTTCTGGACCAGGAAGGCGGCGGTGCTTCCGGCCTGTTGGCCAAGGCCGGTGCTCGTGTACCGGCACTGAAAAACGGAATCGAGGAAGCCATTGCACGCCTGCCCAAGGTGGAGGGCCACGGTGGCGAAGTCACGATTTCTCGTGATCTCAACAATTTGTTGAATCTCACGGACAAGGAAGCCCAGAAACGCGGCGATGCCTACATAGCCAGTGAACTGTTCCTGCTGGCTGCGCTTGAAGACAAGGGGGCATTGGGCCGCCTGCTGAAGGAAAACGGCGTTACCAAGGCTGCGCTGGAAGCGTCCATCAAGGCAGTGCGGGGCGGTGAGGGCGTGCAAAGCCAGGAAGCCGAAGGCCAGCGTGAGGCGCTGAAAAAATACACCCTCGACCTGACCGAACGCGCGCAACAGGGCAAGCTTGATCCGGTCATTGGCCGTGATGACGAGATTCGCCGCGCTATTCAGGTTCTACAGCGCCGCACCAAAAACAACCCAGTGTTGATCGGTGAACCGGGTGTGGGCAAGACTGCGATTGTTGAAGGTCTGGCCCAGCGCATCGTCAATGGTGAAGTGCCGGAGACCCTCAAGGAAAAGAAAGTCCTGGTGCTGGACATGGCCGGCCTGCTGGCGGGTGCCAAGTACCGCGGCGAATTCGAGGAACGCCTCAAATCCGTTTTGAAGGAAGTCGCCCAGGACGAAGGCCGCATTATCCTTTTCATTGACGAAATCCACACCATGGTTGGCGCCGGCAAGGCCGAAGGCGCCATNNATCGACCTGATCGACGAGGCGGCTTCCCGCATCAAGATGGAAATTGACTCCAAGCCGGAGTCGATGGACAAGCTCGACCGCCGCCTGATTCAGCTCAAGATCGAGCGAGAGGCAGTCAAGAAGGAAAAGGACGAAGCCTCGCAAAAAAGATTTGGATTGATCGAAGACGAAATTGCCCGCCTAGGAAAGGAATACGCCGACCTGGAAGAAGTCTGGAAAGCGGAAAAAGCCCAGGTGCATGGCAGTGCGCACATAAAGGAAGAAATCGAGCAACTGAAAATCGAGATGGCCGAACTGCAGCGCAAGGGCCAGTATGACAAGCTTGCGGAGATTCAGTACAGCAAGTTACCGCAATTGGAAGCGCAGCTTAAGCACGCCGAGGCCAGCGGTGAAGGTACCACCCTGAAACTTTTGCGCACTCAGGTTGGAGCTGAAGAAATCGCCGAGGTGGTTTCACGTGCCACCGGCATTCCCGTCTCCAAAATGATGGAAGGTGAGCGAGACAAGCTCATGCACATGGAAGAAAAGCTGCACGAGCGCGTGGTCGGGCAGGACGAGGCCGTACGTCTCGTGGCCGACGCCATACGCCGGTCAAGGGCGGGCCTTTCGGATCCCAATCGCCCCTATGGCTCCTTCCTGTTTCTGGGCCCGACTGGGGTGGGTAAAACCGAGTTGTGCAAGGCGCTGGCCGGTTTTCTGTTCGATTCGGAAGAACACATCATCCGTATCGACATGAGCGAATTCATGGAGAAGCATTCAGTCGCGCGTTTGATCGGTGCGCCACCGGGATATGTCGGCTATGAAGAGGGCGGCTATTTGACTGAAGCCGTCCGCAGGAAGCCGTACTCTGTAATTCTGCTGGACGAAGTCGAGAAGGCGCACCCTGACGTATTCAACGTGCTGCTGCAGGCGCTGGATGATGGCCGCATGACTGATGGACAAGGCCGCACCGTGGACTTCAAGAACACCGTCATCGTCATGACTTCCAACCTGGGCAGTCAGATGATCCAGGAGATGTCAGGTGATGATTACCAGGTGGTGAAACTGGCCGTGATGGCCGAGGTGAAGAACTACTTCCGCCCCGAGTTCATAAACCGCATCGACGAGGTGGTCGTGTTCCATGCGCTTGCACAGGAGCACATTGCTTCGATTGCTCGCATCCAGCTCAAATATCTCGAGCAGCGTGTGGCTCGCATGGAAATGAAGCTTGAAGTGAGCGATGCCGCCGTGGCAGAAATCGCCAAGGCAGGCTTCGATCCTCTGTTCGGTGCACGGCCCTTGAAACGAGCCATCCAGAGCGAAATCGAAAACCCGCTGGCGAAGGAAATTCTTTCAGGGCATTTCGCCGCCAAGGACGTCATTCAAGTCGATGCGCGTGATGGCCGGATCGTGTTTGATAAATCGTCCCAGGATGCAAAAGCGGCATAACAATCTGTAAAGCAGTCGGGCGATATAGAACGGGGCAGATAAGCCCCGTTTTTTTATACCCACAAATGCACATCCCTGTATCCACAAGTTCATCGGTCTGACACACGGCATCAATATCATCAAACCAAGAAATACTTATACATGGAATGGTTATTGCTTTTGTTCTGAATGGGTAACACTCCAGAAAGGAGTAGATGATGTCCAAAAATCATCGTTGGACAGTGACAATGATCCTGTGGGTCATCTTTTTTGTCACCATGCCCGTAGCTGCGCAGGAGCAGGAAGCGCTGTTAGTTGGTTCACTTAAAGGAAGAAATATCGGACAGGCGACAGAGAGGCTGATTCAGGCAATTAACAGCAACAATTTCACATTTGTTCGCTTTCAGGATGTTGACGATCGCCTTGTCCCGCCTGGCTGGAAGGCCAAATCTGTTCGGATTGTCTACTTCTGCAATTTCGAACTCATGAGCAAGGCGCTGGCCCTGGATACGCGTACATCTGAATTTCTGCCCTGCCGGATTACGTTGATCGAGACCGCACAGGGCGTGGACATGATTGCAGTCAATCCGGCATGGGTTTCAGCTCGATTGGGCAACCATCGACTACACGAATATTGCGTGCAAATGAAAAAGGATTACCAGAGCATCATGGAGGAGGCAGCACTATGATGAAACATTCTTGTGCAATCTTGGTGCTGGCCTGGGCACTAACTGCCCAGGCCAGTCCGCTTACTACCAGCATCGGGGCCGACATGTCCGGTGCGATAGATGAATTGACCATTGCTGCACAGAACAGCGGCTACCAACTGGTAAAGGTCCAGCCGGTCGACAAGGCGTTGGTCAAACGCGGCTTTCCTGATCCTGGCCTGCGTATTCTGTTCATCGGCAAGCCGTCATCGTTCGAACAGGCAATCAGGACAAATCCCAGGTTGTTGAGCGTTCTTCCGTTGCGTCTTACCCTCATCGTCGAAGAGGGTGGGGTTGTGGTGAGTAGCGACGACCTCGAAATGTGGAAGGAAATGTTTCCAGACCCGGAAACGGGCAAACTGATAGATAGTTGGCAACGGGAACTGAAAGTGATCCTGGGAGAAGTTTCAGGATATTGAAAGAGTAAGCGGTCTCTTCAGAAGCTGCTTTTTACTGCTGCTTCGCCTGCGCCCTGAAGTGGGCCAAGCGGGTTCTTGTTTTTCTCTTGTTCGTGGATCAGGGGCTGACCGCTAACCAGTTTGTAAATAACAAGGTTTTCTTTAACCAGTAGCACTCCGTTGAAACTCCACCCGGTAACTTCCACCTCACGCTTGAAATTAAGGAAGTCGGAAAAGAAATTTCCGGTACGGTCGCGTTTGAGTGATTTCTGGGTTACCTCATATCCCTGGCAAGCGGTTTTAGCCTGGATGCACTCCCATACTCCTGCATCGAGATGGTCGATACCGATCGATGCATTGGGCGCGAACCGCTGCAGAACATCCGAGTAATTGAGGATGGCAATGTTTGGTTGTGTGCGTGGATCCAGCTTCATTGCCTTGAGGTCTTCAAGGGTCGTGCTGTAGGGAATGATCTTGTCGAAAGCTTCCTGGGCTTCCTCAAAGCTGTGCCACGGGCCTTCGACTTTGACGTCGCCTTCGGGCAGCAGGGAACTGCAGCCAGCAAGAAAAAGAAGAAAGAACGTTGTTGTTTTCTTCATATAAAGAAGATTGGTGTATTTCTTTCAGGATACAACATAAAAAACGGGGTCTGGCGACCCCGTTGCTGTTTTACGGAATGTCAGATGTCTCCGTTCGCTGCCGCGCGCATCATGTTGTCCATTTTTTCACGGATTTCCATGGCGCCTTTCCGGAGCTCGGGTGTAATGCCCATGGACTTGTTTGCGTAGTCCAGCCAGGTCACATCCCAGTCCAGAGTTAGCACCCAGATGTTTTTCTGTGCGTCTTCCATGATGGCAATGCGGCAGGGCAGGAACACCACTGATTCGGGAATGATTTTCAACAGTTCGCGTCCGACGGCAATATCGCAGAAACTGAAGACTTCCACGCGCGGTGCGTCGTTGTCGTTGAGTACGGCGCGAAAATCCTTCCACATCAGGTTTTCGCCAACGTTCTTGAAGTTGAGCTGGTTGGCGCGCAGCTTCAGCGATTCAACAACATCATCGAAAGTCAGGCCGGGCTTGGCCTTGTATTTCACCACCATGTAGTTCATGGCCTCGCGCGCATCCAGTTGCATCATGTTGGCCATCATCGGCATGGCCATTTGCATGTAGCGCCTTTTCTCTTCGGGTGGAACGATCCGGTTCATCTGGTAGTTCACATAGGCGGGCATCATGTTTTTCTGAACCATGACGGGCCCATAGGGTGTTTGCATGGGTGCGAACCAGCCACCGCCCTGGGGCAGATAGGGGTTAACGGGAACCTGTGCGGGTCGGGCAACAGGTGCAGGCGCGGCCTGTGCGGGTGCCGGCTGTGTTGCAGGAGCAGGATCGGCGGCAAGAACGCTGATGCTTGCAATCATGGCAAGGATGGCTGCGGTGGTTTTCATGATGAATCTCCAGTGACTATGCTTAATGCTATGAACTGAGTTCTATTACGTCAATCCGCGGCCTGAAATTCATGCCTGACGTGCAGAAAGTTTCGCAGACGTAGGTATTCAGCCTGCAAATCATCGATCAACACCTCTGCTTCGGCCCAGTTTGAGTCTGCAAAAGACTTCTCAAGCTGGCTGGCAGACTGAAACAGCACATCTGCTGAAACGGAGGCGGCGGCGCCCCGCAAACTGTGTGATTCGCGCTTGCCTTGTTCCCAGTCACGGTTTTCCCATGCGTTCTGGAGTTTGTCCAGCGAATCTTCAGTTGTTTCAAGGAAGAGTTCGATCATCTCCGGAGTCAGGCGCCTGTTTCCGGCAAGCCTGCTTGTATCCATGGGCGGTGGCATCTCGATGGCTGAGCCAGGCAGCCAGCGCGAGAGTACCGAGATAAGCGCCGCCTCCTCATAAGGCTTGGTCAGGTAGTCATTCATGCCTGCCTTGACGCATTGCTCGCGAAAATCATCGCTGGACTGGGCAGAAAGCGCCACTATTGGTAGCTGTCCAGGCTTGCCCTCCAGCTTTCGAATTTCCCGTGCGGCAGACAGGCCGTCCATTTCAGGCATTTGCCAGTCCATCAGCACAAGGTCCCAGGGTTCGCTCGTGGCGCGCTCCAGCGCCTGTTTGCCAGTTGAAGCAATGCCTATTTCGAGGCCTAGCGACGAAAGCTGGTACGACAGCACCTTCTGGTTCACTGGATGGTCTTCCGCAATCAGCACACGGCCCTTGAAATGCTCGGTCTTCAGCGGAATGGTGGACACCGGCTCAACCCCGGGCGGGGCCACAAGATAGGGAAGTTCAACCCAGAAGAGCGCGCCATTGTTTGCATCCGGCGGCGGACTTTGAACGCCAATGTTTCCACCCATCAAATGTACAAGCTGGCGGCAGATGGCCAGACCAAGGCCTGTGCCGCCATAGTGCCGGGTGGTTGAAGCGTCCACCTGAGAAAAGGCGCTGAAAAGCTTGGCCTTTGCCTCGGGCACAATGCCCACGCCCTCATCGCGGACCTCGATTCTCATGCTTCGTCCATTCCCGGTCAGGCGGGCGCTGATTCTGATGGTGCCGCGTGAGGTGAACTTGATGGCATTGTCTACAAGGTTCAGCAAAACCTGACGGATACGGTGAGGATCACCCATGATGGCGGTTTGCAAGGCAGGGGAGATCTCCAGGTCCATGCTCAAGGATTTTTCGAGTATGCGGGGCCGGAAAAGATCGGCCACGCTTTGCACGATTTGTGTCGGAATATAGGCAACGTCCTCGACGGTCAGTTTTCCGGCTTCGATCTTGGAAAAATCGAGGATGTCGTTGATTACCGCCAGCAGGCCCTGCGCAGACTGCCTTAGCGTAAGTGCATATTCTCGTTGAATGCCGGTAAGCGGTTCTCGCATCAGCAGATCGGCCATGCCCATGATGCCGTGCATGGGTGTGCGAATCTCGTGGCTGACGTTTGCGATGAACTCGTTCTTTGCCTTGGCGGCAGCAAGCGCATCGTCACGTGCTGCTTTCAATTCAAATTCGTTTTTCTTGCGCTCGGAAATGTCGCGCATGATCGCCTGGATCACCGGACGCCCACCCACCCTCATGGCGTGCAGCGCAATCTCGGATGGAAACAGGCTGCCGTCCGATCGTCGTCCGATCCATTCCATGAAGGCATGGCCATTCATGCGCGCAAGATCAATATGGCGCTGTGCATATTCGATAGCGGACAAGCCTTTTTCCTGTACGCTGGCGCCAAGTTCTGCGATCGGCATCTTGAGAAACTCTTCGACGTTTTTGAGCCCAAACATTTGCAAGGTTGCAGGATTGCAGTCCAGAAACCCCTTGTCGTTCAGAATGACGACCGCGTCCGAATTGGATTCGAACAGGGTCTGGAACTTCATTTTTTCATTGTCCAGCTGCAGTGTTTGAGAAGCCACTCTGCGCGAAACAGCAATGGCCACGGCAAGAACCAGCGCTGCGGCAATAATGCCCAGCAGCAGAACGAAGTTCCGGGTTGCGATATACCCGGCGTAGGTTTTTTTCAGGGCTTCCTGGTTGGCTTGTCTTTGCAGATGCGTCATCTGGTCCAGGGCTTCGACCAGGCGGTTCTGCAAGGGGATGGCTCTTTCCTGCAACAGCGTAAGCGCACCGTAGTTGTTCTGGTCCATGGCCGAACTGATTACCTCGAACATCACCGGCTGGTTGACGCGCGTGATCTCGTCCACCTTGGACAGCAATTCCTTTTCGCTGGCGGCTTCCTGCATCTCGATCAACTGGGCGCGGTCCTTGGAGTAGCGTTCACCCAGATCCATGAACTTCTGGAACAGGTCGTCCTTTTCCCATGGGTCGATCGATACCACGATATGGTGCATGACGATGGCACGGTCCCGCAGAGTGTCGCGCATGCGGCTGGCAAGACTGGTCTTGACGTTGTTGATCGTCACAACGCGTTCCAGCTGCTGATTGATTTCCGCCATCTGGGTGACGGACATGATGATCACGCCAACGAGCAGCAGCATGGCAACGGCAAAGCCCAGGCCAAGATTGAGCATGAGCTGGCGTAGCGGGCGCGCGATCACAATGTTTCTCCGGCAAGTGCCTTGTTGATGAAAACGCGCCAGATGTCGTTGGGCTCCCATACCTCTCTCATCGGCCAGGATGCGGCTGACTCGTTTTCGTCGCGCACCAGACGGCGATACAGGTAGACAAATGCCGATACGCGCATGTTGAGGGCGCAATGCACCCACATGTTTTTTCCTTCGAACGCGTTCATTAAACGAAAAAATTGCTCAAGCTGGTCCAATTGTGGATTTTCCCACTCTACCGGGATCTGGCAAAAGGAAATTCCCTCTCGGGCCACCAGCTCCGCCTCGCCCGCCAGCGCATTGGAAGATGTTGGTGTCGCAAGGTTGATGACGATTTCAATGTCCTGCTCTGGCAGGCGGCTGATGTCGGCTTCCGACAGCTGGCCAGAAGTCCACAACCAATCGAATACCTGATGGATGTTGGGCGCATCCATGATCAAGTATTCCAGGGGTGCTGGGGCGTTACATGTTCCAGGTGCTATTCGCCTTTCTTGTAGCCTGTCACCATGGATCTGGCCAGGTTCTCGCGATGCAGAAAACTGGCTACGGCAACACCCGCAATGTGCAAAAAGACCAGTAGCAGCGTCAGGTTCGAAAGCGCCTCGTGCGTTTCTTTCCAGAACTCGTCTTCTTCGTGTTCGCCGTTGCCGTTTTCCTTGTTATTTCCGTTTTCACGCTCATCGCCGTGGGCGTATGCAGACTTGATGAGCGTGGACTCCTTGCCTGCAAGCGGTCCGTGCCCCTCTGCGCCGTATGCCTCAAGTCCACTCCATGTTGTGGCTGCAAGGGAAAGCAGCAGTGCAAAAACCATCCAGCCCCCCAGCGGGTTGTGTCCAATATAATGGATGGGATTTCCCGAGAGCATCGATTTGGCATATTCAATTGCTGCTTTTGGCCCATAGGCGAAGTCGGAAAACCTGGCGTACTTTGTTCCAACAAACCCCCAGAGGATTCGGAACACGAGCAGCGCAATTACCCCGTAACCCGAATAAATGTGCAGCATGCTCTCATCCTCGCCGCTGAGATAACCGACCGTAAACAGGACAACCAGGCTCCAGTGGAACAGGCGCACTGCGATGTCCCAAACCTTGATTTTCTCTCCAGCAACCATGAAATATTCCTTGGCAAGAACCGATCAATAAACCATTTACTGCTTGCGCCCTGGCAGTGCAAGCTCAAAAGTCTTTCCACCATAACCGTACTTCTGGTCGCGCGACTGTATGACCACGACATTGATGTCGCTCGGGATTGTTACCCCGTATAAATCCCTTGTAAATGGCTGCTCGCCGGCGTGGTCGTGCCAAAGCTTGCGCTCGCCAAACACTCTGCCGTCACGCGACATCACCCGGAAAGCATCTGCGTACCGATCTGGCGTATCGTAGGGAGAAGAAACAGTCACATCGAAATCATAGCGATTGGCACCGCTTGGCCTCGCGCTTGCGCCAACCACGTCCGGATACTTTTGCTCGGCTGCTTGAACCGTTTGGCTCTGTCCGAAAAAGACCAATGCAGAGAAAAAGATAATTGAAAGAACCGCGTTTCGACGTTTCATGTGGAATCCCGAGGTTTTCTGGCAACTAGGCAGATTCGTTGAGTATAGCCTTGTAAATAACGAGGTCGGCATTGGAAAAGCAGCAGAAAATGACCTCCTCCAATATACCCTGCAATTGCACCGCGTTGCGTACAGTAAAGACTGCGATCCTGGCGGCGGGTTCCTTGGGGTATCCGTAAACGCCTGTGCTAATGGCAGGGAAGGCCATGGACTTTGCGCCGAGGCCTGCTGCAAGCTCGACAGAGCGCCTGTAGCAAGAGGCCAACAACCCCGGTTCTCCAGCGTTGCCTCCATGCCATACAGGCCCAACGGTGTGGATGACATATCGGGCAGGCAGCCGGTACCCACGAGTGGCTTTGGCATCGCCTGTCTTGCATCCGTAAAGCGTTTTGCACTCTGCCAGCAGTTCAGGCCCGGCTGCACGATGGATGGCGCCATCGACCCCGCCACCCCCAAGCAACGACGAATTCGCTGCATTCACAATTGCATCGACATCAAGTGTCGTGATGTCAGCCTGTATTGCACGAAGTGTTGCTGTCATCTGGATGTGCTCCCATGTTGACTACCGTTTTAGCGGTAAATGGACAGTTCCCTTTCGTGTCGAGATTTGTCTGGGTCCGGTAGGGCTTCAACTTCAGAAATGGCAAGAATGTAGTCTGCAGGCAGGCCGTGCTCGCGGGCGCCTCGAACAACATGCTCCTTGTACCATTCATAGGGTTTTCGTTCGGGGTCTATATGTGTTGCGTAGTAGGTAACGGCATTCATTTCCCTGTCGTCATGTGTGTAAACTGAAATGCACTTCTCTTCATAACCATCCCCCAATCCTTCAGCCTTGTCCAAAACTGGTTTTTCTGAAGCCTTTATTTCGAACACGACTCCATACACCACATCTCTTTCGTTGTTTGTAAACTTGGCATCGCATTTGCCGGAACCGTCCTTGCTTTTCTTGTGAAACCGCAATTTATGATTTGGCAGTCGTGCAACGGTCAACGCACGCGCTGATGGCGCCCTGTCCCTAAGCCGGGGCGTTGACATGTTTGAACCATATGAGAAGTAAAGAATGGAGTCCATTGCAACTGATGCTCGTATAAACCCATTTGCAAAAGTGGCGCCGAGTGTGGATTTGCAAGTAGATTCAGAACGCAGTGTCTAACAGGTACTTCAAATTAGCCGAAGCCGCTGAAGCGCGTCGGGTTGAGCTTACCCTTGTTTGACTATGTCGACCGAAATCTCCACCGCCGGAACCGTTCCTCTGTTCTCCAGCCAGTGTAAAGTGTTCCTGTCCTCTGGCCAGCCCACTCCCGGCCCGTAGTCCGTAGCGACACCGTTTCGATGGTCAGTGATTGTTCCTTGCAATATGTAGACGGTGCCGGGCCTGCCAATGTGGTCGTGAATTGGGCCGAAGACGCCCCCAGGCTCGATGGTTACCATGCGCATTCGAAGTTGGCGCCCAGCCATGCCCTCAATCTCAGGGCCAAGGTCAACCGTTGTGAGTAACTCCACCGTAACACCCTTTGTCTCAGGTACAAGCTGTTCGTTGCTCATGGTGCTGTCCTTTCTGCGCTTACAGGGGCTAACGT
>DKAU01000044.1:0-11172 GCA_002450925.1 Thiobacillus sp. UBA6918
GATGATGGCCGGGATCATGCCGGCGTAGAGGCCATATTCGGGCGGCATGCCTGCAATGGTTGCAAAGGCCACGCCCTGGGGCAGCGCCACCAGTGCGCCGGTCAATCCGGCAATCAGGTCGGCTTGGCCGGTTTCGCGGTTTACACGAGGCCACCATAGCTGAAATGACAGAAAGGGTTTGAGCCAGGTAGGCGCAGTTTGTAAAGCGGGCAAATACATGGTGGGCAACAGGCTTGAATGAAATCCATAGAAGCCTAGCCAATACTGCGTTTGTAATGCGTCAAAGCTTTGTCATGTTTCCGTCAAGAAAACGCAACGTGGTTTGAGTGCCCTGACCGTGCTCGCTGGTTAATTCGATTTTCCAGCCATAGCGATCGCAGATTTTCTTGACCAGTGACAGGCCGATTCCTGCACCCTTGCTTTGTGGCCCTTTGTAGAGGCGTTGAAAAACCTTCTGTAGCGCCTCATGAGGAATGCCCAGCCCGGTGTCTTCGATGACCAGAGTTGAGTCATCAAGACGAATCCTGACGTGACCGCGCTCGGTGTAGGTGAAACTGTTGCGGATCAGATTGGCGACAACGATGGCGAGCAGACGCGGGTCGGCCTGTAACATTGGGCTGGACTGGATTTCCATGATTACCTTGACCGGGCGATCGCCAAGCAAATGACGATGTTCTTCCACGCTTGAATGCAGTAACTGGGCAAGGTCCACAAGATCACGCTGAGTGCATTCCTTTTCTCGCGCCATGGCAAGTAGCGCAGTGGACAAGTCGGCCATGTCTGCGGCGGCGCGCTCGATGCGTTCCAGCCGCAGGCGTGAAGAGTCTGGCAGGGAGGGATCGGTCAACATGACTTCAGCTGCGCCACGTATCACAGCCAGAGGGGTGCGCAGCTCGTGGGAGACGTCAGCAGTAAATGCGCGCTCCCGGTCAATGAAATCGGCCAGTCGATCCAGAGCCTGCTCAAAGGAGTGGGCGAGTTCGCCCACTTCATCTCCGGAAAAATCTTCGGACAAGTGCTCCGGGTGTGACTCGGGCTGTACGTCGCGTACACGGCGCGCGAGTTCCTTGACGGGTTCAATTACGCGTTCGGCAAGCCATAGCGCCAGGCCCCCGGACAACAGCGTCATGATCAAGACAAAGGCCGCCAGATACAGGATCAGGCTGGACTGCTTCTCTTGCAGGAGGGTTTCGTTGTAAAGGAGGAAATAGCGGTTGCCGCCACGAACCGCCACGGCGATGCGATAGCGAATCTCACCAAGCTTCATCGAATGCCAGCCGGGTGAAAGGGAGGCAACATTGTCAGGGGGCGCAGGTTCGTTTTCGCTGGCAGGCAGAACATAACCCAGGAGGGTTACCGTTGAAGGTGGCAGCGAATGCGGATTGCGGCTGCGTCGCGAGAGGTAGTCCTGCATTTCAGCATTCAGGGTCTCGTCGATCAGCCTTTCGCCGGCATCGCGCACGCCAAGATAGAGGCCGATGGCCATGACTAGGCTGATCACGCCGCCAACGGTAGCGAATGCAACCGCTACGCGAAAACGCAGGCTACGGCTAAATCGCATCGGGTGGGGCCAAGCGGTATCCGATTCCGCGCTGAGTATGAATCAATGGCGGTTCTTCGGGACCATCGACCGCGGCACGCAGCGTGTGCATGTGAGAGCGCAAGGCATCGGAATCCGGGGGGCTGTCACCCCACACCGAGCGTTCAAGTTCTTCACGTTTGACGACCTTGGGCGAGGCGCGCATGAGTGCTTCCAGCAGCTTGAGAGGGATGGGGGGCAAGTCGATGACTCGCTTGCCGCGACGCACTTTGACCAAAGCCGGGTCAAGCTCCAGGTCGGCAATTTGCAGCTTGGCTGTCGTAACTTCACTTTTTGACCTCCGCACCAGCGCCTTGAGTCGGGCTTCCAGTTCGCGCAAGGCAAAGGGTTTGAGCACGTAATCATCTGCCCCGCACTCGAGGCCTGCCACTCGGTCATCCAGCGCGTCGCGCGCCGTCAGCATCAGAACAGGCGTGGTTTGCTTGGCTTCTTCACGATATTTCTTGCACAGCGTCAGGCCGTCCATGCCCGGCAGGACGATATCCAGGACGATGGCGTCGTATTTCTTCGTGATGGCAAGGTGAAGGCCGGTAATGCCGTCCGCAGCCGCATCGGCGATATGGCCCTTGGCCTCGAGAAAATCACAGACATTGGCCGCCAGGTCGGGATTGTCCTCAATGACGAGTATATGCAGTGGGGTCTGTGATTCCATTAGCGGGTCGGACTTGTGTCATGAAAAAGCAAGTTTAGACGGCTTAATGTTAAAATTCCGTCAAAATCTGATTCCCGATTCCGGGCGTTTGAGTTTTCAACCAAATACCATCGATTTTGAAGGAGATGTAAATGGCCACCAGTCAAGCCGGTCTTGGCAAGGCACTGTTGTGGGGTGGATTAACGGCCATCCTGTACGGATTCCTGTTTCATTATTCGGAAAGCTTCAGGGTTTTTGCCCGCACGACCCTGGACGCATGCGCCATTCAGGAGGGCATGACGACCGTTTATTACAACGGTGCCACGCCTGAGACATGTGGTGAGAAGGGTGGCGAGTTCGTTGCGGGCACTTGGTGGTATGTGTTTGCGCCCATTGTGATGGCATTTGCGCTGTCCTACACCCACGGCATATTTACCGGCCAGTTCTGGGATGTGGTCGGCCTCAAGGCCAAGAAATAAGGGGCTGACATGGAACACATGGAACTGATCAAATTTGTCGAAATTACCCCCACGGTAGCGATTCTTCTCATCCTCGTGGGTTTTGTTGGTGGAATGGTGTCCGGATTCATCGGCTCGGGCGGCGCATTCGTGCTGACGCCCGCCATGATGGCTCTGGGGGCGCCTGGCATCGTGGCAGTGGCCTCCAATATTTGCCACAAGTTTCCCAAGGCCCTGGTGGGCGCGGTCAAGCGCAACAAGTACGGTCAGGTGGATATCAAACTGGGTTTGGTTCTGGGCGTATTTGCCGAAGCGGGTGTGTTGTTTGGCAAGCATGTCATGACAGACATCAAGAACACCTTTGGAGCGGTGGGTACCGACCTCTACGTGTCCGTGGTCTTTATCGTTACTTTGGCCATTGTCGGTGGTTTCGTTTTCCGTGATTACCGCAAGCTCAGGGCACTCGGTCATGATGCGCCCGATACCATCCAACTGACAAAAATCGCCCGTTGGGTGCAATCGGTAAAAATCCCGGGCACGATGATTTACGCCAGGGGCGCGCAGGCAGAAGTTTCGGTGCTGTTTCTGGTGCCGATTGGTTTTGCCACAGGCTTTCTGGCCTCTGCCATTGCCGTGGGCGGTTTCATCGGTGTACCAGCCATGATCTATATCCTGGGTGTGCCAGCCATCATGGCCTCGGCCACGGAACTGGTCATCGCCTTCGTGATGGGGCTGGGCGGCACCATCTTTTACGGCCTGGAAGGCGTGGTGGATATTCGTCTCTCCATGCTGATTCTGCTCGGCTCGCTGTTCGGTGTTCAACTTGGCGCAATTGGCACTACGTACGTCAAGGACTATCAGGTCAAGTTCACCATGGCAGTGATCATGCTGACAGTATTGTTCTCACGCTTTTTCTATATTCCCGGATATCTGGTGAAGCTGGACATGATGGAGCCTTTGTCGGAAACAACCATGAACATCCTGAAGTGGATTGGTGATGGCGTGCTGGCCCTGGCCCTGTTCCTGGGCGCGTACACTGTACTGTCCGCACTTATCAAAGGCATCAAGGAGCACAAGCGCCAGCACAAGCCACACATAGCAACGGTTGGCGTCGTGGAGTAGGCTGTCGTGAAATGGCGCAAGCCCGACACTCCCCGGGCTTGCCAGTGATATTATTCAAGAGCCGGTTGCGTACCGGCTCTTTGTTCGTCTGTAGTCAATCTGGGGTAAAGCATGATCCGCAAAAATCCATCCGGCCATCTTCCGGTTGTACATGAAACCGCTTTTGTCGACCCTACCGCCATCCTGTGCGGCAAGATCATCGTTGAAGAAAACGTGTTCATCGGCCCCTATGCGGTCATTCGTGCCGACGAGGTGGATGAAAAAGGTGAAATGGAGGCTATCGTCATTGGTGCCAACTCCAACATCCAGGATGGGGTGGTCATTCATTGCAAGGCGGGCGGTGGCGTAACCATCGGGAACGGCACTTCTATCGCGCATCGTTCCATCGTGCATGGCCCATGCAGGGTAGGAGACAATGTGTTCGTGGGGTTCAATTCGGTGTTGTTCAACTGTACCGTCGGCGACGGTTCAGTCGTTCGCCACAACTCGGTGGTGGAGGGTTGCACCGTGCCACCGGGTTTTTATATTCCCTCCACGGCCAACATTCACTCTGATGCGGAGTTGGCCGGAATTGAGCGCGTGACGCCGGACGTTAGCGGTTTCTCGGAAAGCGTGGCTCAGGCCAACAATGAACTGGTTCGCGGATACAAGCGTATTCGCAATGAGTTTTAACGCGTTTGCTCATACGGCTGTAGCACGGGCCTGGCAAGCAGGCCTGCTGAAGCGCTCACATTTAACTTCCAACCTTGTTTCCGGCCTGGTCGTCGGCATTGTGGCCTTGCCGCTTGCCATGGCCTTTGCCATCGCCAGTGGCGCCCGGCCCGAGCAGGGCATCTACACGGCCATCGTTGCCGGCATCGTTACTTCGCTATTCGGCAGCTCGCTGGTTTCGATTAGCGGCCCGACCGGCGCATTCATCGCAATTCTCGCCACCGTCACGGCCCAGCACGGTATTGCCGGACTGCAGATTGCCAGCTTCATGGCTGGCATCATCCTGCTGCTGATGGGCATCATCAAACTGGGTGGGGTCATCCGTTTCATCCCTACCCCGGTCATTACCGGATTTACCGCAGGCATTGCAGTCATCATCTGGGTAGGGCAATGGAAGGATTTCTTTGGCCTGCAGCCAGCAGACAGCGGACATCATTTCCACGAGAAAGTCATTGCCCTTGTTCAGGCACTGCCGCATTTCCACTTGCCCACTGTACTTATTGCGGCAGGTAGCTTGCTGATCGTAATTGTTGCCCCACGCGTTACACGCAGATTGCCGGCTCCGCTCGTTGCTTTGGTCGTTGCAACACTGGCACAAAGCTATTTCCAGTTTGAAGGGGTCGCTACCATCGGCACTGCATTTGGTGGCATTCCTTCCGGCCTCCCTGAACTTGGCCTGCCACAGATCAGTTTTGCCCGTGTACTGGAACTCCTGGGTCCAGCTTTCACCATCGCCATGCTGGGTGCGATTGAGTCTCTGCTGTGCGCCGTTGTATCGGATGGCATGATCGACGACAAACATGATCCCAATCAGGAACTGGTTGGGCAGGGGCTGGCCAATATCGTTTCACCTTTGCTTGGGGGCTTTGCCGCCACAGGTGCCATTGCGCGCACTGCCACCAATGTACGCAGCGGTGGCGGCAGCCCTGTTGCAGGTGTGGTACATGCGCTGACCCTGCTGCTCATCATTTTGTTGCTCGCACCGCTTGCCGCCAACATTCCGCTCGCGGTGCTGGCGGCGATCCTGTTTGTGGTCGCCTGGAACATGAGCGAGGCACAGCACTTTTTTGGTCTTTCCCGCCATGCCCCCCGACACGATGTCATTTTGTTGTGGCTGACTTTCCTGCTCACGGTATTTGCAGACTTGGTCATTGCAGTCAACGTCGGCGTGCTTCTTGCAGCGCTGCTGTTCATGAAGCGCATGAGTGAAACCGTGAGGATAGAAGGAGAAAGCGAAGAAAATCTGGCCACGGTCTGCCCAGTTGGGGTGCCGCGCGACACCATGGTTTATTCGATTGATGGCCCACTTTTTTTTGGTGCAGCGGCAACCTTCGAACACACACTTGCCAGCCTGCATGACAAAACACGAGTCCTGGTGCTCAGGCTGGGTCAGGTTCCTTTAATGGACGTGACGGCAATGCGTGCGCTGGAGGATTTGACCCGCCACTTCCAGAAACGCGGTGGCAAGGTGTTACTGTGCGAGGCAAGTGGCCGCGTGAATGAAAAGCTCAAGAATTTCGGTCTGCTTGAGCGCTTGGGCCAGAAAGATGTCACTGTCAGCCTGCTTGAAGTTCTGGAGCAGGAATCAGAGCAGGACCAGGCATCAGTGTGATGTGCGTAACCTGAGTTGGCTGCGCTTTATTTTTCTTTTCTGTCTCACCTGTTGATGAAACAACAGCCTATTGGTTTTCAGGTTTGTCTGAGCGTGTGGCAATCAGTGAGGCCACAATGGATGAGGCCAGGATGATGCCAACAATTGCAAGCGAGGCTGCTGTCGGGAGGTGGTACCAGGGTGCAATCAGCATCTTCGCTCCAATAAATGTCAACACCATGGCCAGTCCATATTTCAGCAGGTGAAAACGGTGTGCCATATCGGCTAGGAGGAAATAGAGCGCGCGCAGCCCCAGGATGGCGAAAATGTTCGAGGTGAACACGATGAACGGATCGGTGGTGATGGCGAAAATGGCCGGGATGGAATCCACCGCGAACACCAGGTCAGTCGCCTCAATCAAAATCAGCACCAGGAACATGGGCGTGAACCAGCGCACGCCGTCCTTCATTACGCTGAATTTCTCACCGTGGTAGTCGTCAGTGATGCGCAGGCGCCCGCGTAGCCAGCGCAGCATGGGATTCTTTGCCAGGTCCGGCTCGTGCTCGGCCATTACCAGCATCCTGATTCCGGTAACGACCAGGAAAGCGCCAAACAGGTAGAGCACCCAGGAAAATTCACGCACCAGCCAGGCGCCGGCCAGGATCATGATGGCCCGCATGACGATGGCGCCAAGCACGCCATAGAGCAGCACGCGGCGCTGGTATTCCGGTGGCACCGCGAAATAACCGAACACCAGCAGGAAAACGAAGATGTTGTCGACCGACAGCGATTTTTCGATCACATAGCCGGTGAGGAATTCCATCGCCTTCTGGTTGGCGATTTCACGCCCCACGTTGCCATCCAGATACCACCACAGCAAGGCATTGAAAGCGAGTGCCAGGCCGAACCATAGTGCCGACCATGCTGCAGCTTCCTTTACACCCACTTTGCGCGGCTTGTTCCCGCCCAGCGCAAACATGTCGACTACGATCATAGCGACCACGAAGGCGATGAAAGCGGCCCACATCCAGGGCTCGCCAATACTGCTCATGGTTTGTTCCATAACGTTTTGCTTCGGGTTTATTTAGCGGCGTTTGCTTCGCGCCGACATTCTTGCAGTACGTGTATTGGGATGAGCCGGAGGGCGAGCCAGACAAGGGCTGGAACAAGCACCAGATCATCCAGATGCCCGATCANNGCCTCGATGCGCTCTTCCAGCGGCGGATGCGTCATGAACAGGCGCTTGATGCCGCCCTTCACGCTGCCACTGATGCCGAAGGCCGCCATCTTGTCAGGCAGTGGAGCGGGATGCGCACGCTGCAGGGCTTGCAGGGCGGCGATCATCTTCTGGCGGCCGGCGAGGCTGGCACCGCCGCGGTCAGCGCGGAATTCGCGCTGGCGAGAGAACCACATCACGATGATGGAGGCGAGGATGCCCAGCACTACTTCGGCAATGATCATCGTGACAAAGAAGGCGGGCCCATGGCCGCGTTCGGTCTTGAACACCACGCGGTCGACGAAATGGCCGATGACGCGGGAGAGGAACATGACAAATGTGTTGACCACGCCCTGGATCAAGGCGAGTGTCACCATGTCACCGTTGGCAACGTGGGAGACCTCGTGGCCCAGCACAGCTTCGGCTTCATCGCGGCTCATGCTGCGCAGCAGCCCGGTGGAGACGGCGACCAGCGCATTGTTCTTGTTCCAGCCGGTGGCGAAGGCGTTGACGTCGGGTGCGTTGTAGATGGCCACTTCAGGCATGCCGATGCTGGCCAGCTGGGCCTGACGGCGCACGGTTTCCACCAGCCAGATTTCTTCCTGACTGCGCGGGGACTCGATCACCTGCGCGCCGGTCGCCTTCTTGGCGGTCCATTTGGAAATGAACAGCGAGATGAACGAGCCGCCGAAGCCCATTACCGCAGCGAAAATCAGCAGGGCGTTGAGATTCAGGCCTTGTTCGTTGAGATAGGGTTCCACGCCCAGGAGCCGCATGGTGATGGAAAGCACCAGCACGATGGCAAGGTTTGTGGCCAGGAACAGAAAAATCCGTTTCATTGTGTCTTCCTCAAGAAGATGCGTGGTTACATCCGGTGAAATGGTGTCGCGAGTCGCTCTTTCAAGACCTATTCGTCTTCGCCAAGTTCCGGATCCCAACCTTTTTCACGTGCCTGTGCCATGGCTTTTGCGTAGATATCGGTATGCCGCTGCTGAAGTTCCGGCGGCAGGCGACTGGGCAAATTGGCGTACTTGTCCCATTCCGCGCTGACCTTGTCCATGAGCATTTGCATGCGCCCCATATCCCAGCCTGCGCAGTCTTCGCTATCTGGAATGAATCCAAATACCCGACCGTCCAGCACGATGCGTCCCAGTTGGGTAATGCCGTGATGGTCGTTATTGAGGCCGACGTAAGTATTGGTCATTCTGGGATTTTAACGGGTTAGGCCGGCGTAGAGCATCGGCAGTTTCTCGGGCAGGCGTTGCACGTGGTCGACCACCATGAAGTTCTTCTGGCCGAAAATGCGCGATACATAGTTGTCAGCGCGTGGGTCCAGGCTCATGCAGTACGTGGTCACGCCGTCCCTGGCGACTTCTTCCACGGCTTTCTTGGTGTCGTAGCGCAGATACTGTGGGTCGCGCACATCCACGTCGGCCGGTTCGCCGTCGGTGATGACAATGAGCAGCTTCTTGGCGGAACGCTGCAATTTCAGATGGTGCCCGGCGTGGCGGATAGCGGCACCCATGCGGGTAGAAAGCTGGCCGGTCATGCCGGCAAGCTTGGCCTTGGGCGTCTCGTCCCAGTGCTGGTCGAAATCCTTAAACCTGTAGTACTCCACGTCGTGGCGCCCGTCAGAGCAGAAACCGTGGATGGCGAAAGGGTCGCCGACCTTGTTGATGGCATCGGCCAACAGCACGCAAGCCTGACGCGTAAGTTCCAGCACGGAATACTCCTGATCCTGCACGGTGTCGTTGGTGGATTCGGACAANNTTCCAGCTTGCGGATGCGCTGCACACCCTGCGGCTGCATGGCATCAAGCAGGAACTTCATGCGGTGGATTTCCCGCTTGTACTTGGAAGTAATTTCATCGATGACATCGAGGTCGCCTGACTTGGCACGCTTTTCCTGCACCGTTGCCCAGCTTGGGCGCTCCAGTTGTATCTGATAGTCCCATTCGGAGTAATGGAAAGGGTCGGACAAGGGCTCCTTGCCTTCCAGTTCGTTGTAACTCTTGCCGTTACTTTCGTCGCCGATGTTCTCGTAGGGATAAAGCTCCGTGCCTAGTACCCAGATTTCCTCGGCATCATCCCCGGCAGTTTCGACGTCGATCTCGTTGGCCATCTCCATCACGCTCACATACTTGCGCACCTGTTTGATGCTTTCGTAGCCTGCGTTGGCAGCCTTTTTGAAATCGAATTCCTCGAATTCCCAGAAGTAGCGGTTGTCATCGCGGTAAGGCGCTTCGAGGAGGTCTTTGCGTGGATTGAACGGGATTTTCTTTTCTGCAAAGCTGTGCGCCAACTGCACGCCGATCTCCCAGGAAGTCTGGTTGCTGTCCAGACGGTCCTGTGCGGAAGTGAACAGGGCGCGCCCTTCCGCAATCCATGGATCGTTGTCTACGTAGGTTTCGTCCAGCAGGGCGCGTGCCAGGCGATTCAAATAATCGCCCATGCTTTTTTCCATCGCCGGCGTGGCGGTATGCAGCCTGCTCCAAAGTTGCTTGAGGCCGGGGAAGCGGCGTATGGAAAGGGCCTCCACCCGCGCATCCTCAATCACGGAAATTACCGCCATCTGCATCGGGTTGAGTGCCTCGGCGGAAATCGGCTGCTTGGTCTCGACCACATGCGCGGCGCAATGTGCGGCGGTGGCACGATAGAGCTCTAATCCGGATACCGGTTCCTGCCCTTCGATGGACAAGTCGTCAAAGGCATCGGGGAGATGCAGAAGATAATCCTCGATGTAGGGCCGATAACCTTCACGCGTTTCGAAGTCGCCTGAAGTCGGGCGCAAGAAAAAGTCCCGCGCCCACAGCGCGCGCAGGTACATGTTGATGCGGCGCTGCACATCGATCAGCAGGGTGCCTTTGCGCTCCTTCTGCAGCATGGCCAGCGACTCTTTCGAGTCCAGGCCGAAGTACTTGATCTGCTCTTCGTAATTGGTGCGGTGAGCATGTGCGCCCCACAGTGCCCAACGTCGCAGGCCACCCAGGGTCAATTGCTGGAACAGTACTTCCAGCTTATCCAGCATCGGGCGAACACCGCGCGGTGCCTGCGCGATCAGGGTATTGATGAATTGCAGGTATTTGAGAAAAAGTTCTGCATCGCCCAGCCGGTTGGCGGCGGTCGGTGCAGTGGCGAGCAGCAGTTCAATTACCGAACCGGAGGTTCTTGAGGCGAGGGAAAGCGAGGCGGTGATGAGTTCCCCAATTACGTCCTCGCCGACTTCCTTGGCGACCTGCGGCGCATTCTCAAGCCAGGCTTCTACCAGTGAGTCGCCGCGCCCCAGGCCGCGAATTGCGGCCGCGCCCTTCAGGTANNAGCACTTCCTGGCTGTGCGGAGACAGTTCTTCCAGCAGTTCTGCGTAGTCTTCGAGTTTGACGCTCATGTTTAATCCTTAACCACAGAGAAGCAAAGGCACAGAGAAGGTCGGACAAGCATGAGAAATCCGGATTGCAGCAATTCCTCTTTGTCTCTGTGCCTTTAGTGGTGTGTCGGCTTTAAAAGAAGGTCGACACGGCTGCATCCAGCGCATCGCGCATATCCGGATCATCGGTGATCGGACGCACCAGTGCGACACGGCAGGCGGCCTGGGGTGCAACACCCTTTGCGATCAGCGATCCTGCGTAGATCAGCATGCGGGTGGAGAGGCCTTCGTCGAGACCGTGGCCCTTGAGGTTGCGCGAACGCTCGGCGATAGACACCAGTTTGCCGGCGATGTCGGCGTTGACGCCGGATTCGTGGGCGACGATCTCGGTCTCGATGCCGTGCTCGGGGTAGGTGAAGTCCAGGCCGCCGAAGCGCTGCTTGGTAGATTGCTTAAGATCCTTCATCAGGCTCTGGTAG
>DKAU01000044.1:11255-11395 GCA_002450925.1 Thiobacillus sp. UBA6918
GCAACGGGGCGATAGTAGGGTTCCTGGGTGATGCGGTACTGATCAACGATATTGGACATGCTCATTCCTTAATTTTGCACAAAGGACACGAAGAGATTCGAAAGCTGCAAGGTGCAAGCGAACACCTTCGTGTGCTGGGT
>DKAU01000041.1 GCA_002450925.1 Thiobacillus sp. UBA6918
TGCAGCGAGCGCATCCGCGCGGTCGACATGGACTGCAACCACATTCCTGATGCGGCCATGACTCTGGCGGTTTTGGCGTTGTTTGCAGACGGGCCCTCAACACTTAGAAACATCGGTTCCTGGCGAGTCAAGGAAACCGACCGTATTGCCGCCATGGCGACGGAATTGCGGAAGTTCGGCGCTGGAGTGGAAGAGGGCGCGGATTACCTGAAAATCACGCCGCCCAAAAAGCCCAATGCCAACGTCGCGGTCGACACTTACGACGACCATCGCATGGCGATGTGTTTTTCGCTGGTAACGCTGGGTGGGATACCCGTGCGCATCAATGACCCCAAATGCGTGAACAAAACCTTTCCCGAATACTTCAATGTGCTGGCCACTGTTACCGGTCAGCCGGCCGCCTGCAAACTCGTATGACCATTCCAGTTGTCGCCATTGACGGGCCTTCTGCTTCTGGCAAGGGAACAATTGCCGAACGGGTGGCCGAAAGGCTCGGTTTTCATGTCCTCGATTCAGGCGCGCTCTACAGGTTGACGGCGCTACATGCTATTCGTCATGGAGTTGGCCTTGATGAGGAAGCGCAGGTGGCTGCTCTGGCCGTAACCCTTCCGGCCGAATTCCGGTCGGGTGAAGTCTGGCTGGCTGGGGAGAAAGTCACCCGAATCATCCGAACCGAAGAGGTGGGTGAAGGGGCATCGAAAGTGGCGGCCCTTCCTTCTGTCCGAAAGGCCCTGCTGGCGCGGCAAAGGGCTTATGCCGAGGCGCCGGGGCTGGTGGCTGACGGCCGTGATATGGGTACGGTTGTGTTTCCTGATGCCCAAACCAAGGTCTTTTTGACTGCGAGCCCGGAGGCGAGGGCCGAAAGACGCTATAAGCAGTTGATCGAAAAGGGAAACTCTGCTAATCTTCCCGACCTTGTNNCCGGCGCCTGATGCGCTGGTGCTGGATTCCACCCAAATGAGCATCGAAGAAGTGGTGGAAGCAGTACTTGAACGTTATCGCGTTCAACAAGATTTGAAGTGATTGGCGCCAGTCCTTAAACGGCTGGCATATTTGCAACTAACCCCACTCGCAAGAGTGGACAGAAGGCCTTATTTAAATGTCTGCTACTCAAACCTCCGCTGCCTCCAACGAAAGCTTTGCCGCCCTGTTCGAGGAATCCCTCAATCGCCAGGAAATGCGCCAAGGCGAAGTCATCACTGCTGAAGTGGTGAGCGTCGATGACAATTTTGTTGTGGTCAATGCCGGACTCAAGTCCGAGAGCCTGATTCCCACCGAGGAATTCAAGAACGACCGCGGAGAAATCGAAGTAAATACCGGCGATTTTGTGCAAGTCGCCATCGAATCCCTGGAAGATGGTTTTGGTTCCACCAAGCTGTCGCGTGAGCGTGCCAAGAAACTGGCCGCATGGCTCGACCTGGAAGCCGCAATGAACGAAGGCCGCATCGTGAGCGGCCTGGTTGCCGGCAAGGTCAAGGGCGGTCTCACCGTTCTGATGAACGGCCTGCGTGCTTTCCTGCCCGGTTCCCTCGTGGATGTCCGTCCTATCAAGGACACCACACCGTATGAAAACAAGGAACTCGAATTCAAGGTCATCAAACTTGATCGCAAGCGTAACAACGTCGTGGTTTCTCGCCGTGCAGTGTTGGAAGAAAGCATGGGCGCTGACCGCGAGGCACTGATGGAGAACCTCAAGGAAGGCACCATCATCAAGGGCGTGGTCAAGAATATTACCGATTACGGTGCATTCGTCGATCTGGGTGGCATTGATGGTCTGCTGCACATCACCGACATGNNGCACGTCTCCGAAATGGACTGGACAAACAAAAACGTCAGCCCCGGCAAGGTTGTACAACTGGGTGACGAAGTCGAAGTAATGGTGCTCGACATCGATGAGGACAAGCGTCGCATCTCCCTGGGCATGAAGCAGTGCAAGGCCAATCCCTGGGACGATTTCGCCATTAACAACAAGAAGGGCGACAAGGTTTCCGGCGCCATCAAGTCCATCACCGACTTCGGCGTATTCATCGGTCTGCCCGGTGGCATCGATGGCCTGGTTCACCTGTCAGACCTTTCCTGGAACATTCCTGGTGAGGAAGCCGTGCGCAATTTCCGCAAAGGCCAGGAATTGGAAGCCGTGGTGCTGGCCATCGATTCCGAGCGTGAGCGCATCTCTCTCGGTATCAAACAGCTGGAAGGCGATCCGTTCAACTCCTTCGTCGGCAGCCACGAAAAGGGCAGTATCGTGAAGGGTACTGTCAAGTCGCTGGATGCCAAGGGCGCCGTGATTTCGCTGGAAGGCGAGATGGATGGCTACCTGCGCGCTTCCGAAGTTGCACGTGACCGCGTGGAAGACATCCGCAACCACCTCAAGGAAGGCGACGAGGTTGAGGCGATGATCATCAACGTTGATCGCAAGAACCGTGTCATTAACCTGTCCATCAAGGCCAAGGATTCAGCAGAGCAGGATCAAGCGATGAAGAAGTTCAGCGCAGAGTCTGCAGCTGCCGCCAGTGGTGCAACCAATCTGGGTGCCCTGCTCAAGGCAAAGATGGACAACAAGAGCTCGGATCAGCAATAAGTTGATCGAACATTGACCCTGATCAGGAATAAGCCAAGAGCGGTATGACCAAATCCGAACTCATTGCCCGGCTTGCGGTTCGACACACCCAGTTTCAGGCTGCGGATGCCGAACTTGCCGTTAAAACCATCCTCGATGCCATGATTGGCACCTTGTCATCGGGTGGACGCATCGAGATACGAGGGTTTGGCAGTTTTTGCCTGAATTACCGGCCTGCCAGAATGGGTCGCAACCCCAAGTCGGGTGAGAAGGTTGAGGTACCTGCTAAGCATGTACCGCATTTCAAGGCTGGTAAAGAGCTACGGGAAAAGGTGGATTATCACCAGATCTGATTGGTGGTTGTTTGGTTGAAAAAACGGCGCAGACAAGCGCCGTTTTTTCTTTTCAAGAGGTTACAATCACGGCATATGCATAAAACTGAAACGTCATGCGTTACCTGGGCTGGGTTTTAAAAATCCTGATTTTTGTCGTAGTGCTCGGGTTTGCCCTGCAAAACAGTCAGCCGGTCACGCTGCATTATTTCCTTGGGTACATCTGGGAAGCGCCGCTGGTGGTATTGCTGCTGGCGGCATTGTTGTTGGGCTCGCTTCTTGGCCTGTTGGCTCTGCTGCCAACCCTGTTCCGGATTCGCAAAGAGCGCGCAAAGCTCCGCAAGGAGCTGGACAGCATAATTGATTCGACAACCACATCCTTTCCGCCTGTCGACAGATAATGGAATTTGATTATTGGTGGCTATTGGGTTTTCCGCTGTTTTTTGCGCTGGGGTGGCTTGCTGCGCGCATTGATATCAAACAGGTTGTCACCGAGTCACGTACAGTTCCGGATTCCTATTTCCGCGGCCTGAATTTCCTCCTCAACGAACAGCCGGACAAGGCGCTTGATGCCTTCCTTGAAGTGGTCAAGCTTGATCCCGAGACCATCGAACTGCATTTCACTTTGGGTGCGCTGTTTAGAAAGCGCGGCGAGCTTGATCGTGCCATTCGCATTCACGAGAATCTCCTTGAGCGCGAAACCCTTGCAGAGGATGACCGGCTGAAGGCCCTGGTTGAACTGGGACAGGATTACCTTAAAGCAGGTTTGCTCGATCGGGCTGAAGAGGTTTTTACCCGCCTGCTCGAAACACCATTTTCCGGTCAGGCACGACGCAATTTGCTGGAAATCTTTGTGCAGGAAAAAGACTGGTACAAGGCCATCCAGGCTGCAACAAAACTCGAAAAGCAATCTTCACGCCCGATGAATGCAGAGATTGCGCACTTTCACTGCGAACTTGCGGCCCTGGACATGGTAAAGGCCGATTTGTCATCGGCGCAAAAACATCTGGACGAGGCGCTCTCTACTCACCGTCAGTGCACCCGCGCCAATATCATGCTGGGCGACCTCTTGTCGACACAGGGCAAGCGGGAAGAGGCCATTGCTGCATGGCGGCTGATCGAGTCACAAAGTCCGACCCATATGGTGCTGGTCGTGGACCGCATGCTGGAAAATTTCAAGAAACTCGGAAAACTGGAAGAGGGGCTCGACTGGCTCAAGAGCCTGCTGACACGCCACCCCTCGCTGGACATGTTCAATACGCTGTATCACGCTGTCATGGAAAGCCGGGGTGCGGAGGCGGCCTATCAACTCGCACGTGATGAATTGCGGCGTAATCCCAGTTTGCATGCGCTTGAACGACTGGCAGAAGCCGAACTGATTTCAGCCCCAGAGAACCGCAGGGAAGTGATTCAGAACGCAAAAAGCCTCATTCAGCGCCACGTACAACGCCTGACCCGTTATCACTGCGCAAGTTGCGGCTTCAAGGCTAGCCAGTTTTTCTGGCGCTGCCCGGCGTGCGGGCGCTGGGATGGTTTCGATCCGGCTCGACACGAAGAATGACAAATATACAAAAAGACTTGCGCGTCATTGTGGCACTAGATTTTCCTGATGCGCGCTCTGCTTTGGGGCTGGCGTCAAAGCTTGATCCCGCAGCCTGCCGTATCAAGGTAGGCAAGGAGTTGTTTACTATTGCCGGGCCCGAGCTGGTTCGTGACCTGGTCGGTAAAGGCTTTGGCGTTTTCCTCGACCTCAAATTTCATGACATACCGAACACGGTTGCAGCGGCATGTCGTGCCGCATCCGAGCTTGGCGTGTGGATGCTGAACGTGCATGCCAGCGGCGGACGCAAAATGATGGAAGCAGCCCGCGAAGCCGTGGACAAGGCTTCGCACAAGCCATTACTCATAGGCGTAACGGTGCTGACCAGCATGGATGAGGCGGGTTTACATGAAACAGGCATCAACATGAGTCCGCGAGAACAGGTTCTCAATCTGGCTGGACTGGTGCAACGAAGCGGTCTTGATGGAGTGGTATGTTCGGCGCAGGAGGTATCAGATCTGCGTGCGCGATTTGGCAAGGAGTTCGTTCTGGTAACCCCGGGGATTCGACCGGCAGGTGCTGAGATTGGCGACCAGACGCGCATCATGACGCCGGCCAACGCCATCCGTGCCGGCAGCGATTATCTGGTGATTGGGCGTCCCATAACACAGGCGCCCGATCCGCTTGCGGCACTGAAATCGATTCAAGATGAAATAGGCGTTATTTAGTAGGTCATTCAAGATGAAAATTGCTATTGCCGGTACCGGCTACGTTGGTTTGTCGAATGCAGTGCTGCTATCCCAGCACAATGAAGTGGTCGCGCTTGACATCGTGCCGGAGAAGGTGGCGATGCTGAACCGGAAGGAATCTCCCATCGTCGATGAGGAAATCGAAAACTACCTCAAGCACAAGCCGCTCAACCTAAAAGCCACCATGGACAAGCACGAGGCCTATGAAGGGGCCAGCTATGTCATTATTGCCACGCCTACTGATTACGACCCTGAAACCAATTATTTCAATACCCGTTCAATCGAGGCCGTCATTCGCGACGTCATGGAGATCAATCCGGACGCGGTGATNNTGTACGACAACCTGTATCCGTCCCGCATCATTGTCGGTGAACGATCGGAACGCGCGGAAGTTTTCGCCAATCTGCTCAAGCAGGGCGCGATCAAGCAAGACATACCAGTACTGTTTACCGACTCAACCGAGGCAGAGGCCATCAAGCTGTTTGCAAATACCTACCTGGCAATGCGGGTGGCTTACTTCAACGAACTGGATACCTATGCCATGACCCATGGCCTTGATACAAAACAGATCATTGAGGGGGTCAGCCTTGACCCGCGAATTGGCGGACATTACAACAACCCATCTTTCGGGTATGGCGGGTATTGCTTGCCAAAGGACACCAAGCAGTTGCTGGCAAACTATCGCGATGTGCCGCAGAACCTGATTCATGCCATTGTTGAATCGAATACTACGCGCAAGGATTTCGTTGCCGATTCCATCATCCTGAAGAATCCACGTGTTGTAGGCGTTTATCGCCTGATCATGAAGAGTGGTTCGGACAACTTCCGCGCTTCCAGCATCCAGGGCATCATGAAACGCATCAAGGCCAAGGGTATTGAGGTCATCGTGTATGAGCCCGTACTTGATGGGACGGAGTTTTACCATTCTCGCGTAGTCAATGATCTGGCCGAGTTCAAGAGGCAATCGGATGTAATCATCGCCAATCGCATTACCGATGATATCCAGGATGTCATTGACAAGGTATACAGCCGAGATCTGTTCAGCAAGGACTGATTGGAACGGGAGCGAGCGGCATGTACAAAACAATCGAGGACTTTGTTGGCAACACCCCACTCGTTTCCTTGAAACGCATGCCGGGCCAGACCAGCAACACGATCCTGCTCAAACTGGAGGGGAATAACCCTGCCGGATCAGTGAAGGATCGTCCCGCATTGTCGATGATCCAGCGCGCTGCTGCTCGGGGCGAAATCAAACCTGGGGATACCCTGATCGAAGCCACCAGCGGCAATACCGGTATTGCTCTCGCTATGGCGGCGGCCATGATGGGTTACAAGATGATCCTGGTCATGCCCGAGCACCTCTCCATTGAGCGGCGCCAGAGCATGGCCGCCTATGGTGCACAGTTCGTGCTGACTCCCAAGGAAGGCAGCATGGAAATGGCACGTGACGTTGCCGATCAGATGGTGCGCGAAGGGAAGGGCATCATGCTCGANNACTACCGGTACCATTATGGGTTGCTCTCGCTACTTCAAGGAAGTGAACCCGGCTATCCAGATTATTGGAGTGCAGCCGGAAGAGGGGGCACAGATACCCGGTATCCGAAAGTGGCCTGCAGAATACCTTCCCAAGATCTGCGACTTTAACCAGATCGATCGCATGATCTACGTTAGCCAGCAGGCGGCAGAGGAAACTACACGCCGTTTGGCGAAGGAAGAGGGCATCTTTGCCGGCATCTCGTCAGGCGGTGCACTTTACGCGGCGCTTCAACTATCGAATGAAGTCGAGAACGCTGTCATAGTTTCCATTGTCTGCGACCGCGGCGACCGCTATCTTTCAACTGGCGTTTTCCCTGCTTGATGGCCAAGGCCAAAACCATATATACCTGCACCGAGTGCGGCGGCAGTTCGCCGAAATGGCAGGGTCAGTGCCCGGCCTGCGGCGCATGGAATACCCTGGTTGAAACCATTGCCGAGAAAACCGCGAACAGCCGCTTTCAATCCTTGGCTACCAGCAGTGAGGTCAAATCGCTGGCTGAAGTCGAGGCGGTTGAGGATGAGCGCATTTCCACCGGGATTTCTGAACTGGATCGTGTGCTTGGAGACGGCATTGTTCGTGGCGGAGTCGTCCTGATCGGCGGCGATCCCGGCATAGGAAAATCCACACTCTTGCTACAGGCGCTGGCACATTTGTCAGAACAACTGCCCACGCTTTACGTAAGCGGCGAGGAATCTGCCCGGCAGGTGGCATTGCGTGCGAAACGCCTCAATCTAAAGGCCCAGGACCTGCCGCTGCTTTCCGAAATCCAGTTGGAAAAAATCCTCGCCGTGCTCGATGACAAGAAACCCCAGGTGGCGGTCATCGATTCGATCCAGACAGTGTACTCAGAAGCCTTGCAGTCAGCCCCTGGGTCGGTGGCTCAGGTACGCGAGTGCGCGGCTCAACTCACCCGCTACGCCAAGCGCAGTGGCACTTGCCTGTTTCTGGTTGGACATGTCACCAAAGAAGGCGCGCTGGCAGGTCCGCGTGTGCTGGAGCACATGGTAGATACGGTGCTTTATTTTGAGGGTGATACCGGTTCTTCATTCCGCTTGGTGCGGGCATTCAAGAATCGCTTTGGTGCAGTCAATGAGCTTGGCGTTTTTGCCATGACTGAAACCGGCCTGAAGAATGTGACCAATCCATCCGCACTCTTTCTTTCTCGACATGGAGAGCCGGTCCCGGGAACGTGCGTGGTGGTGACCCAGGAAGGCTCCCGTCCATTACTGGTGGAAATCCAGGCACTTGTGGACAGTGCGCAGGGCGCAAATCCCAGGCGACTTTCAGTTGGTCTGGAAAGCAACCGTCTTGCAATGCTTCTGGCAGTTTTGCATCGCCATGCCGGTGTCGCCTGTTTTGATCAGGATGTATTTATCAATGCCGTGGGTGGCGTAAAAATTGGCGAACCTGCTGCAGACCTGGCTGTACTGGCAGCCATTGTTTCCTCGCTCAAGAGCAAACCGGTTCGAGAAAAACTGGTGATATTTGGCGAGGTGGGGTTGGCCGGGGAAATTCGACCCGTTCAGCGGGGTCAGGAGCGCTTGAAGGAAGCTGCCAAGCTGGGCTTTACCCATGCCATTGTGCCTATGGCCAACCAGCCCAAGGCAAAAATTTCCGGTATCGAAGTGATACCAGTCAATCGTATCGACGAAGCACTCAGCCAGCTTTTTTAGCGCACTCGATAACCTGGCCGTGCACCTCGCGGCCGTCAGGTCCCATCAGCCACACATACCAAGGCATCAGATCAGCTGTTTTTGGTAACTGCTCTGGCAGTTCGCCCGGGTGTGTCTTGCGACGCAAGGGTGAATTTACCGGACCGGGAATCAGTGTGTTGAATCTGAGGCTTGGTGTTTTCTCGTATTCTTCGCTGAAAACGGTAGTCAATGTTTCCAGCCCGGATTTGGAAACGGCATACCCGCCCCAATAAGCAGAAGGATGGTGACCGTGGGTCTCGCCGGTGAAAATGACAGAGGCATCGGGAGAGGCCTGCAAAAGCGGAAGGCAGGCCTTTGTCAGTGCAAAGGGCGCAACCAGGTTAATTTTCAGTAGCTTATTCCATTGCTCCAGGGTTTGCAGGTGCAGGGGAGTCAGGCTGTAGAAAGCTGCAGCGCTATGCAGAATACCGTCCAGATGCTTGAGGTGATAGGAAATGGTGCCCGACAGCCTTTCGAATCCACTTTCGTCCGCTGCATCAAGATCAAAGGGAAACATCGCAGGCTCAGGCCCGCCAGAGGCTGCAATCTCGTCATACACTGCTTCAAGTTTTTTCTCATTACGGCCCAGCAGGGCCACAGTCGCGCCATGTCTTGCATAGGTTATGGCTGCTTCGCGCCCGAGACCGGATCCGGCTCCGGTAACCAGAATGACACGCCCATGAAGGCAATCGGGAGAGGCTTGGGATGGTTGATTCATGATGATTGAAGCAAGGTTTTTGCGCATTGTACGCCGCTGCGTACCGCGCCTTCGAGTGTAGAGGGATAAGGGCCGGCTGTGTAGTCACCGGCGATGAAGAGTCCGTCACGCGGCGTGGTGTTATCCGGGCGGTAAAGGCCGGGAGTGCAGGAGAAAGTTGCGCGTTTTTCGGTCACGCGCTTCAAGATTCGGACTGGAGGAAGCTGGCCAAAGGCCTGACGCATGCGCCTGTTGATTTCATCCATCCAGCGCGCGTCATCCCAATCGAGATGTTCGCCCTCTGCGCTGGCCACCACGGCGACGGTACAAGTGCCATCTTCGCCAATATCCGGCCTGCAGGTGTCAAGATCGAAAACAAATAACGGCACAGGGTCAACCCAGCCAAGCAGGGGTGTCTTGAACCAGAGTGGTTCAAGATAGCTTGCATACACGGTGGCAATGGGTTGGTATTCCAGGGCGCCAAGTTTTACTGCAATTTCTCGGCAGCCCACCAGTTGCTCCAGCAATGGAATGGCGTGAACAGGTGCTGTTGCAATGATGACCTTGTCATGGGTGACCTCGCCGTCCTCAAGAATGAGTTTCCATTTCTTGCCGGTGTTCTGAAGCGAGGTAACCCTTGTCCTCGTTCTTGTCCTGCTACCGTTTTCAGTCAGCCAGTCGGCGGCAGGTTCGGGAAACAGGGCAGAAAGATCGCGAGTGGGAATAAGAAAATCACTGTTGCCCGCGCTTCCTGTAAGCGAATCTTTCAGGACACGTGCAAAAACGGAAAATGATGCCTTCTCAACGGGAGTATTCAGGGCAGCCACGCATATGGGTTCCCACAGGTAGCGGCGTATGGCAACTGGCTGGTTTGCCAGGGCCTCGGCTACGGTGAGCGAGTTGTCAGGCATGAAGTTAATTTTCTTCAGTGACCTCATGAAACGAATGGCAGCCAGCTTGTCATCAAACGATATACCTTGTGCAAACAACAGCGCTGCAGCCAGATGGAAGGGTGCAGGCAGTCGTGGCGCGCGAATTGAAACGCCCTCAGGGTATTCGAGCGTAAGCGGCAACCGTTTGAACCCGCTTCGGCTGCTACCGGGCTCGACAAGCTCCATAAGGCGCAGAGTTTCCCTGTAAGCGCCAACCAGGAGATGTTGTCCGTTGTCCAGTAGAGGCGGTGCTGCGGTTATGCAGCGGGCGCGCCCGCCAAGCAGTTTCCCAGCTTCGTATACTGTGACCTCATGTCCGGCCAGGGTCAGTTCTACAGCAGCAGCAAGGCCTGACCAGCCACCGCCGATGATCCCGATGCTTTGTTTCATGCAAAAGTCATGGTTTTCCATGCCAGCCAGAGTTTCCTCAGCGGCGACAAGGAGGTTCTTTTATCAAGCACGTGGAAACCATCGTTGCGTATTTCTTCCAGAATGGCGCGGTAAATAGCGGCCATGGCCAGCCCGGCACGCTGCGATTTCCGGTCTTCTGAAGGCAGCAAGGAGAGAGCACGATCGTAGGCTTGCGTTGCTCTCTCATATTGAAACCGCATCAATGACTCAAATTCATCTGTGTGTTTTCGGTTCAAGAGGTCGGCCGGTTTTACATTGAACTGTTCCAGTTCATCGACCGGAAGGTAGATGCGACCACGCCCGGCATCCTCGCCAACGTCACGAATGATGTTGGTGAGCTGGAATGCCAGTCCAAGTTCGTGCGCATATTTGAGTGTTTGACGATTCTGGTATCCAAAGATTTCGGCGGCAACCTGTCCAACCACTCCAGCAGCACGATGGCAGTACAGGAGAAGGGTCTTGTAATCATCATAGCGCTGCTGGTCGAGATCCATTTCCATACCGTCGACGATTTCCTCCAGCCATTCCAGAGGGATATTGCGCTCGTGCACACTGGCGTGAAGGGCCTGTGTGACGGGATGTTCCGGATGGCCTTCATACATGCGGACAATTTCGCTCCGCCACCAGGCCAGCTTGATGCGGGCGATATTCGAGTCGCTGCACTCATCCACGACGTCGTCCAGTTCACGGCACAATGCGTAAAAGGCGGTGATGCCATCGCGAACCTTAGGCTTCAATGCCCTGAAACTGTAATAAAAACTTGAACCGCTGGCGGCGGCTTTGTCCTGGCAGTATTGGTTTGGCGTCATGGTTATTTTTTCAGCAAGGCACGCAGGATGATAACAGTCCAGTCATAAACATTGAGCTTAATCCTGCGTTCAAGTGGTCCCATGGGGTTGTTGTGCAGCTTCATCAGTATCCGGTCGCCTCCGGCAATGATCATGCGTGTCTCTAACCCGATACGACCTTTCAGGACGAGTCCCAAAGGCGCACTGGCCTGAAGCATCTTGTGTACCCTTTTGATCTGGCCCAGCATGAATCCGCGCCAGCGGTCTTCATTGCTGGAAACCACAGATACAACAGGGATGCCGCCAAATGACGTAGGGAATGCAGTGTCTGCGTCAGACGACAAAGGGGCCAAGCCACACATCATGCCTAATCTGGAGTCGGAAAGACCTGCGCCAACGAGTTCATCCTGGGGAAAATAAACGCGGTTCTTGCGCAAATCGATTTCCACGTCCTGTAGAAAATTGATCAGTTGAAGGCTGGAGCACAAGCCGTCGGAATAGGCCAGGTGGCGGGGATCTTCGTCCTCGAACAGGGCCATCAGCAGTCGTCCGACAGGGTTGGCAGAACGGCGGCAATAATCCATGACCTCGCCGAAGTTTGCATAACGACTCTTGGTTACGTCCTGGCGGAAAGCTGACAGCAGATCGCGAAAGGGCTGTATTGGCAAATTGTGCTTGCGAATGACGTCTGTCAGCTCGGCAAACAGCCTGCCTTCAGCGGGTTTTCCCTGTTCAATCCTGTCCAGTTGGGTTTCAAAAGCATCAAGCGAGGCAATGCGTTCTGATGGTGGTGCTTCTCCCTCATCCGCAAAATCATCCGCCGCACGGGCGAATGCGTAAATGACTTCTACGGGGTGACGCAGGTGCCTGGGCAGGACAAAAGACGCGACGGGGAAGTTTTCGTAGTGGTCTACCGGCACGAATCAAAATGAAAAAGGATGGCAAGAAAAGTGGCTTTTGGCGCACGAAGCGGCTGACATCAAGGGCTTGATTATATTACTATTGCGAGCCCGGAAGGATTCAGGACGAAGTCCTTGTCCCTGTCAGCGGGCGGATGTGGCGAAATTGGTAGACGCACCAGATTTAGGTTCTGGCGGGGCAACCCGTGAAGGTTCGAGTCCTTTCATCCGCACCAGTCATCCTGGCGTACTGCTAGGTTCCCCAAATCATGGGGCCATTAGGCTCCGAAGCAAACTGCACGGTGTTATGCCCAATTGATTTGGCGTGTTGAAGCGCCCGGTCTGCCTTTGTGCAGAGTTTGCTGATGCTATCCGCATCGTTTGGATAGACGGCCACTCCGATACTGAAAGTGATGTTTTCTGCCGTGGTGCCGCTGAAAATTCGGCGGGCAGATTTGGATAACTTGTCAGCTACTTTCTGCGCGGCATCCATGGTCAACAGATCCGGAATCAGAACGACGAGTTCCTCTTCCTTCCAGCGCGCAACAGTATCGGTTGGGCGCAAACTGCCAATAAGTGTTTTTGCCACGGCCATCAGGACCTTGTCGCCATTGTCATGTCCACGCAGACTGCTTATCAGGTGCAGGTTGTCCACGCTGACACAAAACACGGCAAATCCCGTTCCGCTTCGATCGGCACGTGCCTTGTCATAGGCCATACGGTTCTCGATCAAGATGCGGTTTGGCCGCTCGATCAACTCGTCGTGGGTGATTTCAAAGGAATCAATGTCGGCGTTCTCGATATTGCGCCGATCATTCGTATCCATGACACGGCGGGATTTTTCGCCTGTCTTGAGGAACTGGACGATTTCAGCCCCGCTTAGGCCGATGAAGAAAAGTATCGAAAGGCCAAACCATAACTCGGCCAGCGAAGGCGCAAAAAAGAAACCTGCCGAGATCAGTAAAACCAGAATGCCAGCAAATACCCTAATCCCGGGTTCCATATGGTTTGTTTGACGGCCAGATGAGTTCATTTGTGCATGCAGGTATCTGTTTGGCTGGAAGATTAAAACTTATACGTATCAACCCTTATCGGATTAACTGGCGTTTTTTGAAGGGATTTGGGCGGCAGATTGTGAAAATATTTGACCCTGCCCAGGCAGGGGGGTGTCGCCTGCAAACCTCAGTCCTGTGAAAGGGAAGACAAGGTTTGACTAAAAACGGCGTTCTCTGGATGTAAGGCTGTCGTAAGCCGTGCTGAATACGATTCTGGATATTGTAATGGCCATGTTGAACTCTCAATGCAGAATAAACGTGGCGTTTGATTCATCCGGGCCGTAATTAATGAAGTTTCTTGTCGTATTAGCGCTTGTGCTGAGCTCAAAGCTTGCGTTGGCAATTTGCCCCCCGCATCCACTCACAGACCCGGACAAGGTTGCGCTTAGTGGCGACACGGTCCTGCTTGTGACCCATGCCAGCATGTTTTATGACGCGCGCCTTTCTTCAAAACGAGGCATAGACGAAGCCGTCAAGTTGGCAAAGGCCAGCAAAATACCCGTTGTCTATCTTCAGGATCGCAGTCCGGAACAAGACTATTTCATGGACGACTGCTCACCGGATTATTGGGTTTATTCAGAAAACGGAGAACTCAAATTCGATGTCAAGCCATCGCAGGTATACATCGTGGGAGGACATCTTGAAAAATGCATGTACACCACAGTGAAGGATTTGCTGACATCATGGGCAAAACAGCCTTCAAGAAACCTGACATTGACCTATTTCATGGATGGAATTTACTCAAATGGCGAAATGGTGCGAAAGACCGACCCGTACTACGCGGATTTTGAGACTTTCATGCGTGCTGCCACTCGAGGACGCCCGGGTGGAGAATACTGGCCAAAACTCAACCTTCTGGAAACAATGGGGATCATCAACAAGGAAGAACACGAACTCGAATTCCTGGTTGATGCTGTACCGGAATTTGAAAAAATCATGCCCCAAAGCTACCGTGTCGAACTGCAAATGAACAATTCCGTCGTCAAGGTATTGCAGTCCGCTCCAGGATGGCACCCGCCCACCTTGAGATTCCGATTTGTGGATTCCGCCTTGAAAATGGTCAGCCCAAGGGCCTTGAAATAAGGTCAACAGATTTCACTAGATTCAACTGGTGGCAGAAATCGACCTATAACTTCCATTTGCATGGCACACGCTGTTGTCTTTAAGCAGAACTAATCCAGACTTCTTCGTTGACGCCAGAAACGCTCGAAACGCGACTGGCTACTTCATGTATGAGCGCATAACGCGAAGGACCTGCTCTAAGTCCTCCTCACGTTGATTCGTATTTTTGACGTGCGGTCCGAGGTGGTCCCGCATGTGGCCTTCCAAGACCTCAAGCATCAATCCATTGATCGCGCCGCGAATCGCCGTGATTTGCTGCAATATCGCATTGCATTCAACTTCCTGATCTAACGCCCTCTCCAAGGCTTCGGCCTGACCCTTGATGCGCCGTGCCCTGATCAGCAACGCCTTCTTGTCCTTTATTGTGTGCGCCATTTCATCCTCAACGAATACTTTCCAATATACTGGGGTGGAGTATACTTTCGGCTGTCGATTTAACAACCCCCTGGTCGTTTCGGACGCGCGCCTGCCAATCTGCCGGACACCAAACATGCTCAGGAATAAACATGCATACACATAATCTTTCGCAATGGACTCACGAGCATGTATTTGACTCGGGGAGCCATGCAGCGGAGCGCGGCACCCGTGCGGTGATGTGGATTACCGCCGTCATGATGATTATCGAAATCTTTGCTGGATGGTGGTTCAACTCCATGGCCTTGCTTGCGGATGGGTGGCACATGAGTTCCCATGCCGTGGCCATTGGCTTGAGCGCCTTTGCATATGCAGCGGCACGTCGCTACGCTAAAGACCCTCGTTTTGCCTTCGGTACCTGGAAGATAGAAGTTCTCGGTGGATTCGCCAGCGCGATCTTTCTGCTCGGGGTAGCCCTGATGATGGTTGTGGCATCAGTTGAAAGAATCTTCTCTCCGCAACCCATTCATTACCAGGAAGCGATCTTCATCGCGGTGATCGGGCTGATCGTAAACATTGTATGCGCCGTGATCCTTGCCCGAGCACACGATCATGACGACAACGGTCACCACCACGCGCCTGGTCATGGCCACGATCATGGGCACCACCACCATGACCTCAATCTCAAGTCTGCTTACCTGCACGTGGTTGCCGATGCAGCCACATCCGTCTTGGCAATTATTGCGTTGACGGGTGGCTGGCTTTACGGATGGTCATGGCTCGACCCCGTTATGGGTATCGTCGGCGCGGCACTCGTCGCGATATGGGCCAAGAATCTGCTTCGGCAAACCGGTACAGTTCTCCTTGACCGTGAAATGGACCATCCCGTCGTGGATGAAATCCGCGAAGTAGTGGAGACTGGAGCGGGGAACGGAGATACGAAGATCGCTGATCTGCACGTCTGGCGTGTTGGCAAGGGGAAGTACTCATGCGCCTTGAGTGTGGTCACTCACGATACTAACTTAACACCTGTACGAGTACGGGAACAGCTTGCTCAGCATGACGAAATAGTCCACTCAACAATCGAGATTCATCACTGCTTGCCCTGACCCCCGACTAGTCGCAAAGGAGGCCTTATAAATGTTTGTAACAGGGCATAAACACGCCTCTAAGAGTTAAAGCGGGACGGGCCACTGTCAGACCCAAATCGGACGCTGGGACGCTCCTAATTTCTGATATCGGGCGATATCTGAATTACACTTCATCAACAAATTCTCGGTAAAGGGTCATCCTCCAGTTCATCCAGCAGTCGCTTGCCGCCCAATTCGGTCTCCAGCACCACGCGAGATTGGCCAGGTTGGATGTGTCCAATGATTGCAGCCTCTTTGCCTTCCGGCATCGTGCGCCAGGCTTTCAGGATGGCTTCGGCAGTGTCGGGTTTCGCCACGCTAACGATGCGCCCTTCGCAGGCTAGGTAGTAGGGATCGTAGCCCAGCATTTCGCAAACAGACTGAACTTCATCGCGCACAGGAATGCTCATCTTTTGCAGGATGAGATCGTTGCCGGTAGCGCGGGCAATTTCATGTGTGACGGTGGCCAGTCCACCGCGGGTGGGGTCACGCATGAATTTCAAGCCGGGCAGGTTCCATGCAGCGCGCGCAAGCGGCAATACGGAGGCGGAATCGGATTGGAGGTTTCCTGACAAGCCGAATTGTTCGCGTGCCAGCATGACGGCAATGCCATGATCGCCGATGGAGCCGGATACCAGAACGATGTCTCCTGGTTCGATATTTCCCATGCCCAGTTTGTTCTTGCTGGCACGCTGGCCGATACCCGCGACTGACAGATAAAGCCCGCCGCCTTCTGAACGGCGCACGACCTTGGTGTCACCGGCAGCAACTTGGAGACCGTTTCCCTTGGCAGCCTTGGCAAAACTTGCGATGAGGCGGTCCAATACCGATATTTCCAAACCCTCTTCGATAATGGCCGAAAGCGTGGCGTAACGCGGCTCTGCCCCGGCCACAGCGAGATCGTTGACGACGCCATGCACAGCGAGCGAGCCGAGATTTCCGCCCGGAAATTCCAGCGGCTGCACGGTGAATCCGTCGGTCGTCACCATGATGTCGCCATTCAGGCCTGGCAGGTGCACGGCATCGGCATCGGTATCGAGCGTCGGGTTTCCAAGATGCTTCGAAAAAATCTCTGCGATCAGTTCGCGCATGTAGCGGCCACCATTGCCGTGGGCGAGAAGGATGCGTTCGTCGTTCATTGTTTGTGTTTTGAATAGAGGAATTCCATCACCTGGCCCAAGCATACCCCGCCATCGTTGACGGGTACACGTTGGGGCATATGCACCCTGAATCCATGTTGTTCCAGTAAGGCTTTCGCCATTTCGGTCAGCAGGCGGTTCTGGAACACGCCTCCCGTGAACCCGACATCGTCGATGCCTGTTTCTTCGCGCAGTCCCATGGCCTGTTGAAGCATGGCCCGAGCAAGACTGGCATGGAAGCACGCCGCGCGATGCGAGGGCGAAAGGCCAGAATCCGTCAGCATCGCCAGAAGCGGAGCCCAGTCTGTTTCCAGCAAGCCGGCTTCATTTTTTTCAAGAGGCAAGGGGACAGGATCAACTTTTCCGGCTTGCTCTGCTGCCATGGCTTCCAGTTTCATGGGTCCTTCACCTTCGAAGCTTGCATGGGTGCAGATGCTGGTCAAAGCGGCGGCGGCGTCGAACAACCTACCTGCTGAACGCGTAGGCGGTGCGTTGATGCCTTTTTGCCATGCGGAAAACAGCAGTTCCGGCGCAAACGGGGCGGCATGGCCGTTTTCCCACAACAGAGCAGCGGCGGAACGCCAGGGCTCGCGACCAGCCTGTTCTCCACCAGGAAGGCGAAAGGGACGAAAGCTTGCAGCACGCTGCCAGAGACCGGGAGCCCCTGCAAAGGCCTCGCCACCCCACAATTCGCCATTTTCGCCCAGGCCCACGCCATCCCAGGCGAACACGATCCACTCTTTAAGCTCTGGGAATTCCCAGGCCAGCGCCGAGGCATGGGCGCGATGATGCCAGGCCTGGAATGTCGGCAATCTGCCTTCGCGTATAAAGTGGCGGTAGCCATAGTTGGGGTGTCGGTCGACAAGCAGGCGCGCTGCCTTGATCTGATACAGCACCTGCAGATCGTGCGCCACGTTTGTCAGGGTCTCCAGACTTTTGATACTGGACAAATCCGCAATATGAGGTGAGATCACAACGCGGTTTTTCCAGGCCAGTGCGATGGCATTCTTGGTGTGCGCGCCCAGGGCCAATACCGGTTCCGGAAGTTCAACGGGCAGTTCGAGTTCAACCGGAGCCATTCCCCGTCCAAGCCTGAAAGGCCTGGGTTTTGATGCAATGATGCGAAACACGGAATCATCCGCAGGCCGTGCGATAGGGCGGTCGTGATGCAGGAATGCATCAGCCACCTTGTGTAAACGTTTTTGCGCTTCGTCGTTGTTGGTGATGACCGGTTCGCCGCTGATGTTGCCCGAGGTGGCAACCAGCGGTCCGCCGAACCCTTCCAGCAAAAGCGTGTGCAAAGGACTATAGGGCAGCATGCAGCCGATTTCGTTGAGCCCGGTGGCGATTTGACTGCTCAAATATTCGGGATGTTTCTTTGCCAGCAGCAGAATGGGGCGCTGGGGGGATTGCAGCAAAGACAAGCTTTGTTCATCGAGTTCCACGCTTTGGTTCAATGCACTCCCGTCCGCGGGAAACATTACCGCCAGCGGTTTGTTAGGGCGACGCTTGCGCATGCGCAGGCGGTCTATGGCTTCGTCATTGCGTGCATCGCACATGAGGTGATATCCGCCGATGCCTTTTACTGCCAAGGTGTAACCGTCCCTGAGGTATTCGATTGCGGCTGCCAGTGCGGCCTCATTACCCTTTATTTCAGGCTCACCTGGTTCTACGAAAATAAGTTGTGGACCGCAGACTGGGCAGGCAACCGGTTCGGCATGGAAGCGTCGGTCAAGCGGGTCTATGTATTCCCGTTCGCATTCTGGGCAGAGCAGGAAGTCTTTCATCGTGGTGCGCGGACGGTCGTAGGGCAGGGACTCGATCAGCGTGTAGCGCGGCCCGCATTGTGTGCAGTTGATGAAAGGGTACCGATAGCGCCGGTCGTCCGGATTGTTCATTTCGAGAACACAGTCTTCGCAGGCGAAGAAATCCGGCGGCACGTGGATGTGCGCTTCGCCCTCGCGGCTGGTCAGGATGGCGAATAGGGTGTGAAGTTCAGGTGGAACGGATGTGGTTACTTCCAGCTTGGGGCGAGAGATTGCGGGTGCCTGCCTGATAAGCGCATCGGTAAAGCGTCCAAGATTTTCTTCGCTGCCTTCAGCATGGATTTCCACACTGCCGGTGACATTGCGTACCCAGCCGCTCAGATTGAGTTCATGCGCGAGGCGATAGACGAAAGGCCGGAAACCAACACCCTGCACTTGTCCTGTGATCAGAAAATGCCGTGCATGAATTTTTTCATTTGGCAAACCCGCTGGCATTTATTCAACAGCCGCTTCAGCGCGTTCACGCACGCCGCCTGCCCACCAGATCCGACATGCACCTTCGTCCGACACCATGCACGGACCAATGGGGTGGCGCGGCGTACAGGCAGCGCCAAACAATCGGCACTGATTGGGGTAGATCTTTCCAAGAACGACCTGAGCACAGTCGCACCCCGGGGGCATCTGGCCCGCACGGCGGCGGGCTTTGTCGTTGAAATCGGGAAAACGCAGGCGTGCATCATGCGCTGAGAAGGCAGGTTTTAGCGCATAACCGGAGCCGGGGATAATGCCGATGCCGCGCCAGTTGGCATCTACAACATCCAGCGTTTGCTCCAGCAGCCGGCGAGCAGTCGGATTCCCGCCCGGGTGGGCTACTTCCGGATAACAGTTGTCGAGGAAACGTTCGCCACTTTGCAATTGACGCAGCACTGAATAGAAAGCGGCAAGCAGGGATTCAGGGGAAAAACCGGCAACAGCGGCAGGCAACTTGTGCTGCTGAACCACGAATTGCCATTCCTCTGGCCCCATCACGGTGGAGACATGCCCGGGCGCGACCAGTGCATCGAATCCTGGTTTGCCGGAATCGAGCAGCATGGCCACAGCCGGCCAGGTCAGGCGACCCGACAACAATATATACAGGTTGTCCGGCACTCCCTCGGCAAGCATCGCAGCAACAGGTGCAGTAGTGGTCTCGAACCCGGCCGCAAAGAACACCACGGTTTTGTCCGGATTTTGTAGCGCGATCTGTTTGGCTTCTGATGGGCTGGCGATGGGGCGCACATCGGCGCCGGCAGCCTTGGCTTCGTCCAGTGATCGAACCTCGCCTTTTGCAACGTTGACGGGCACACGCAACATGTCCCCGAACGCTACAAGAATGACCTTCTCGTGCTGAGCCAGCTGGATGGCCTGGTAGATGTCCTCCTCCGGACATACACAGACCGGGCAGCCAGGACCCGGAATCAATTCGACGTTGGCTGGAAGCGTGCCGCGCAACCCCGCCTGGGTGATGGATCGTTCGTGCCCGCCGCACACGTTCATGATGCGTATGGGCTGGTTGAAATTGAGGTCACGCAGTTTCTCCAGCCAGTCCCTGGCTGTATGGGCTGGCTGGCTCATGCGGTGTGCAAAGCTGCTCCATCCGGTTGAATGGCGGGGCGACGGGTGGAGCCGCCTGCTGCCAATGAGCGCTGTGCGGCAAGTTGTTCGCGCAGCCAGTTATGCCAGGTCTCCATGCCAATGTCCTTGCGCGCAGACAGTTGCATGACTGGCGCGACGTTCGCGAGATCGCGCACATGGCTCGTTGCGCGCGCGGGATCAAAATCATCGAGAAATGGAAGCAGGTCGGTTTTGCTGATCACCACGGCATCGGCCGCACGAAACATCACCGGATACTTGGCAGGCTTGTCGTCACCCTCGGTGACGGAGAGCAGGGTCAGGTTGACATGCTGGCCCAGGTCGAAGGAAGCAGGGCAGACCAGGTTTCCGACGTTTTCAATGAAAAGGACGTCAATGCCGTCAAGGTTCATGTGGTGTAGTGCTTCATGCACCAAGTGGGCGTCGAGATGGCAGGCCGTGCCAGTAACGATCTGGTGGGCCGGCACGCCCTGGGCACGGATACGCTCAGCATCGTTTTCGGTTTCCAGATCGCCTTCGATGACGGCAATGTTGAATTCACCCTTCAGCGCCCGGATGGTAGCTTCCAGCAGAGCGGTTTTTCCGGAACCGGGGGAAGACATCAAGTTGATGGCCAGAATCCCGCGCGAGTCGAAATGAGCCCGGTTGTGCGCAGCCTGATCGTCATTTTTCTTGAGCAGGTTTTGCAGCACGGAAACGGTGGTGGCTCCGGGTTCAACTGGCCTGTAGGCAAACTTCCGGTTTCCTGGAGTTAGATTGCATCCGCAGGTGTCACACATTTTCAGGCCTCGTTAACTCACCGCTCATTTCAGACAATTGTAGCTCTACGCTTTCCAGTATCAATTCGTCGCCCGATACCAGTTGCGTGTGCCAGTCACCGCACGTACCGCAAAGCAGGCGATTCATGGCCGCTTCTGTTTCAGCGCCGCAGGTTTGGCAGTGCACACGAACGGGAGCCTCGACCAAATCCAGTGTGGCATGTTCAGCAAATGTGCCCGCAGCGGCAAGGGGGAAGGCGCCGGCGAGCAAGTCTGGCACCACGCCGGAGAGTGGGCCAATAAGCACACGGAGGGAGGTAACGCTGTCAGCATTCCGCTCTAGCACAAGGTTTTCAATCTGTTCGACCAGGGCCTGGGCGACGGAGAGTTCATGCATCAGCCAGTTTCTTCCAATATCTGATCGAACAGTTCCCATGCAGACTGGGCATCAGCCTCGGTAACTTTCTGGATGGCATAGCCCACATGCACCATAACGTAGTCACCTATCCTGGGCAGTTCGTCCTGCATCATGAACAGACTTACATCGCGATAGATGCCCTTGGCCTGGCAGCGGGCCATGAAACCGTCGACGCTTTCAATCTGCATGGGAATGGCAAGACACATGTTTTTTGGCTGTATGTGGTTTGATCTATGAAATAACAGTCTAGCGCCATGAATTGCACATTATGGTTTCTCTGCTAAAAAAAATTAGTCGAGCGTTTTAGTTGGTTGTTATAACCCGTCAATAAGACTAGATTTATTAATAATGAAAACAGTCATCCTTGGTATCGGCAACACGCTCTTGAGCGACGAAGGGGTCGGTATCCACGTTCTGGATGCGCTGTCAAAAATGGATCTTCCCTGGGACGAGGTAGAACTTGTTGACGGAGGTACCTTGTCCTTTACGCTGGCCGTGCCCATCGAGGAAGCGGATTTCCTTGTTGTCGTAGATGCTGCCCAACTCAAATCCCCTCCGGGCACCATTCAACTTTTCAAAGGCGAGGAAATGGACAGTTTTCTGCTGGGGAACCGCAAATCCAGTGTTCATGAAGTGGGTTTGACCGACCTGATGGCGATCGCCAGGCTGACTGAGAGTTGGCCGGAAAAGAGGGCACTCTTGGCCATCCAGCCGGAAAAGCTTGATTGGGGTGATGCACCAACCGAACAGGTGCAATTTGCTATTCCCGAAGCCTGTCGCCAGATCAGAACGCTCCTGGAGGAATGGCATGTCGTCCATTAGCCAGATTCCAGTTCAAGTACTTACAGCGAATGATGGATTGACAGGACAGGCCGAGGCGGTGCTGACCGAAATTGCCGAAATGCTCAGCCGGTTTCTGGAAACCGGGAAGGGCGACAGTATCGATCTGCGAAGCTTGCCCTTGTCGCCTGCTGACAAGATTTGGCTGGATGAGCAACTAGGAAGAGGCGAAGTGGAGATTGGCATAGATGCTGGCGGTCGATCGGTGGTGACCGAAACGGCTTATGCGGGTGTCTGGAAGATCGAACATCGCGACACGGAGGAACGGATTGTGGCTGAGCTGATCGAGGTGACTGCGATGCCTGAGATTGTGCAGCCACATAAAACTGACATCGAAAAGTCGTACAACACACTGCAATCAAGCTTGAAGCAAATTTCTTGAGGGAGCAGAAGATGGATAAGGGCGAGACCTTACTGGAACACATGGAACGGCAGGGAATGTCCCGCCGAACATTTCTCAAGTACTGCGCTTCCCTAGCCTCGCTAATGGCCTTGCCGCCCAGTGCAGCCGCTGCCATGGCAGAGGCCTTGGGCAAGGCAAGAAGGCCATCGGTTATCTGGCTGCCATTCCAGGAATGCACGGGCTGTACCGAGTCCATCACGCGTTCACATTCGCCCAGTGTCGAAGGCCTGATATTCGACATGATTTCCCTGGACTACCAGGAAACCCTGATGGCAGCAGCCGGTTTTCAGGCAGAGGAAGCCCTGCAAAATGCCATGAAGGAGAACTACGGCAAGTATGTGCTGATCATTGACGGCTCTGTCTCGACGGGAATGGATGGAGCCTATTCCTGCATTGGAGGTCGCAGCAACCTCGACAGCCTGCAGGAAGCAGCCAAAGGCGCTGCAGCCATTATCGCCCTTGGAACCTGTGCCTCGTTTGGCGGCATACCCAAGGCCAATCCCAACCCCACCGGTGCCGTACCTGTATCCGACATCATCAAGGACAAGCCCATTATCAATATCTCCGGCTGCCCGCCTATCCCGGTGGTCATCACCGGCGTTATCGCACACTACCTGACATTCGGCACGGTGCCCGAACTCGACAAGCATGGCCGGCCCAAGGCGTTTTACGGCGAAACCATTCATGACCGCTGCTATAGGCGGCCATTTTATGATCAGGGCAAGTTCGCCAAGACTTTTGATGATGAGGGCGCACGGAATGGCTGGTGCCTGTTTGAACTGGGATGCAAGGGGCCGATCACCTACAACGCCTGTGCCACCAGCAAGTGGAATGACGGCACCTCCTTCCCGATCCAGTCTGGCCATGGCTGCATTGGTTGTTCCGAGCCGGATTTCTGGGATGCCGGCGGTTTTTACAAGGCGCTGTCTACGCCTGCCAACCCGCTCAAGTATGTTGCAGCTGCCGCAGTCGCGGGCGCAGCAGCAGGTGTGGCGGTGTCGTTTGCCAATCGGGCAAGGAAGCAAAAAGCCAAGTCGGAACACGAAACAGCCACCACTTCGGACCTGGAGAAATAGGAATGAATGAAATCCAGTTTCTGACCTGGGTGCGCAGCACAGGACTCAACATTGCATTGGGGCTGTTTGTTCTGGGCATGCTGTGGCGTCTGATTGAAATCTACTCACTCGGACGCAAGCAGGACATGGCACCCGCACGAAGTGCAGCAGGCGCATCCGGGTGGCATACCATTTTCCGTCGTTCACTACCGCCTCAAGGCATGATGAAGAGTTCGCCAATCAGTTACATCGGCGGGTACATTTTTCATGTTGGTCTGTTCGTTGTGGTGTTTTTCCTGGCTCAGCACATCAAGCTCGTAGATAGCCTGCTGGGCATCTCCTGGCCCAACCTGCCTGCTCAGGTTATCGATACGGTTGCAGTGGTCACCTTGGCAGCCATGGTGCTGATCCTGGCTGACCGTATCAACAAACCGGTCAAGCGTTTTCTTTCGACCTTCGGTGATTATCTTGCCTGGCTGCTTACCTTCCTGCCGGTTCTTACCGGTTACCTGGCAGTCAAGCATATGGTGCTTCCCTACACGACCATGCTGGCGCTGCATATCCTTAGTGTGGAACTGCTGCTTGTTGCGCTTCCGTTCACCAAACTCATTCACGTGTTTACCCTGATAGGCTCTCGCTGGTACAACGGCGATATCAGCGGCAAGCGCGGCGTTCCAGTGTAAGGAGAATGGCATGACAGCATCCTTGCAAAAAGGCATCAACGCGCTGAAAGAAGTGATCGATGCACCCATTGCCAGCTTTTTCAGCAGTTGCGTGCACTGCGGCCTGTGTGCCGAAGCCTGTCTCTTCTACACGGAAACAGGCGATCCTCGTTACACACCCATTCACAAGCTGGAGCCTCTCAAGCGCGTCTACAAGCAGGAATACACACTGCTTGGACGCCTTGCCAAAATGGCTGGCCTCTCCAAACCTGTCACGGATGAGGAACTCGAGTCCTGGAGCGAACTGGTCTACGACAGTTGCACCATGTGCGGCCGCTGCAGCATGGTGTGTCCCGTAGGCAATGACCTGACTTACATGATCCGCAAATTTCGCGAAGGCATGGCTGTTTCCGGGCATGCTCCGCAAGGCATCATCAATGCAACAAAAAGAACGGTGGAAGAGGGTGGCCCCATGGGGCTCAAGTGGCCTGCGGTGCAGAATGTGATCAAGCATCAACAGGAAGACTCCGGACTGTACATCCCGGTCGACCAGGCAGGCGTCGATTATCTCGTGCTCATGTCCTCGATGGAAATCGTGAACTATCCAGAGTATCTCGGTTCTCTGGCGAAGATATTCAGCAAGGCTGGCATAACCTGGACGTTGTCATCCGAAGCGATCGAAGCAACCAACGCAGGCATCCAGATAGGCGCATCCGACCTGGCGCGTGAAATTGTTTCCCGCATCGTCAATGCAGCAGAAAAGCTCAGGGTTAAAAATGTGCTTTCACCCGAATGCGGCCACGCGTACATGGCTATCCGCTGGGAAGGTCCCAACCTGATGGGGCGACCATTCAAGTTCGAAGTCGTGCACGTGCTGGAACTGCTGGATGAGTTGCGTAGCAAGGGGGTCCTGAAAATGAAGGACAAGCTCAAGACCCCGGTGACCCTGCATGACCCCTGCCAGATCGTGCGCCGAGGCGGGGTATTGAATGCGCCTGAAACCCTGTTGAAGGAAGTCGTGGTCGAGTTCCGGCCCATGACCGACAGCAACAAATGGAACTGGTGTTGCGGTGGTGGGGGAGGAGCGTCGGCCATTCACGAGCCCGAGGCGGAAGAACTTCGCTTCAAGGCATTCAAGCGCAAGAAAACGCAGTTGGAGGAAACCGGTGTAAACACCATGGTGACCTTCTGCGCCAATTGCCGCATTACGCTTGAAGAGGGTATCGACCACTACGAGATGAATACGCAACTCATAGGACTGACCGAGTTGCTGGCCGAACATCTGGAGGATTGAGGAAAAAGCCATGAACGCACCCCAACGTGTTGTTGTTGATCCAATTACCCGAATCGAAGGCCATTTGCGCATCGAGGCTGAAACCGACGAGGGCGGCAAGATCACTCGCGCTTCAAGTGCCGGCACCATGGTACGCGGCATCGAGATCATCATGCGCGGCCGCGACCCACGTGATGCATGGGCATTCACGCAACGGATATGCGGCGTCTGCACACTCGTGCATGGCATCGCCAGCGTGCGTGCGGTGGAAGATGCACTCAAGTATGAAATCCCACCCAATGCTGAGTTGATCCGCAATCTCATGATTGCGGCGCAGTATGTTCATGACCATGTCATGCACTTCTATCACCTGCACGCGCTGGACTGGGTCGATGTGGTTTCTGCTCTAAAGGCCGATCCCAAGGCCACCTCGGATCTGGCTCAAAGCATCAGCAACTATTCCAAGTCTTCACCCGGCTATTTCAGCGACGTACAGAAGAAGCTGAAGAACTTCGTGGAAGGCGGGCAGCTCGGCATTTTCTCCAACGCCTACTGGGGGCATCCGGCTTATAAGCTTCCGCCTGAGGCCAACCTGATGGCGGTTGCGCATTACCTGGAAGCGCTGTCATGGCAGCGCGAGGTTGTGAAGCTCCACGCCATCTTCGGCGGCAAGAATCCACACCCGATGTTCCTGGTGGGAGGCGTACCAAGTGCCATCAGCGTACAGGGTGAGGCAAAAACAGGCGGAGGGCAGTCTGGCACGGCACTCAACCTTACCGGCCTGCAGATTGTTCAGAACGTCATCAACCAGATGCGCGAATTTGTCGATCAGGTTTACGTGCCGGACACATTGGCCATTGCGGGTTTCTACAAGGACTGGGCTTCACAGGGCGAGGGCCTGGGCAATTTCCTGACCTTTGGCGACATGCCCACCAAGACCATGTGGGATACAGATTCCCTCTTTATTCCACGCGGGGCCATCCTCAATCGCGACCTCTCCACCATCCATCCCGTCGACCTGCATGCGGACGGCGAAATCCAGGAGTACGTTACCCACTCCTGGTACAAGTACAGCGTGGGGGACGAGACCGGCCTGCATCCCTACAAGGGCGAAACCGAACTCAACTACACTGGCCCCAAGCCGCCTTATGAGCACCTCGACGTGGATGCGAAGTATTCGTGGCTCAAGTCCCCGCGCTGGAAGGGCCATGCCATGGAGGTCGGCCCGCTCGCACGTGTGCTGATGCTCTACGCCAAGGGCCACGAACAGACCAGGGAGCTTGTGGGGCTGACGCTCAACAAGCTTGATGTGCCGGTGCAGGCACTGTTCTCGACACTCGGCCGTACTGCGGCACGTACGCTGGAGTCGAAAATCATGGCCGATGCCATGCAGGGCATGTTCGACCAGCTGATGACCAACATCAAGGCGGGCGACATACGCACCTTCAACGAGAAACTGTGGGAGCCTTCGAGTTGGCCCAAGATAGCCAAGGGCGCTGGCTTTATGGAAGCGCCGCGCGGCGGCCTTGCACACTTCATCGTGATCGAGGACGAAAAAATCGCCAACTATCAGGCCGTGGTTCCATCAACCTGGAATGCCGGTCCGCGTGATGCGATGGGGCAGGATGGCGCTTACGAGGCAGCGCTCAAGGGCCATGTTCTGCACGATCCCAAGCAGCCCATCGAGATTCTGCGCACCATACACAGTTTCGATCCATGTATTGCCTGTGCGGTGCATGTGACCGACCCGGATGGCGAAGAACTCGTCAAAGTCAAAGTTAGATAAGGAAAAGGAAACAACATGCGTATCAAAACCATCATCTTTTCCCTCCTGGCATCAACTGCCACGACGGCTTTGGCACATCAGCAGGTCTATGCTCATACCCATGATGATGAATTGCTGGCCCGTTTGACGAACCTGTTGTTCTCGGCTCCGTTATGGGTCTATGTGATCGGAGCCATTGCTGTTGTCGCCATTTTGCGGGTCCTATGGAAGACATCCTGAAGCGCCTGCTCGAGGCGGAACAAAAAGCGGAAAAACAGGTAGAAGAGGCCGATGCTGCGCGCAGGGAAATGATCCAGGGGGCCCTGGAAGAAGCGCGCAGGGCAGAGGCAGAATTCGAAGAGCAGGCCGAAACCCGCCGCAAACCTTTCCTGAAGCTGGCCGAAGAGGGGGCTCGGCGGCGAATTGCCGAAGATGAGGCGGCCGCTGCTGCGCATCAACGAAATCTGCGTGAACGGGCGGCAGCCAACGAGGAAGCTGCCGTCAAGGCAGCACTTGCGTTGATCCTGGGGGAGGATCAGCAACAACAATAACGTTCAGGGAAAGCCGACGGCAAACATGTTGAATCATTACCTCGATGCCAGAGTTAGCCTGATGGCCTCCAGGCTGCTTGGCAGCGAAGACATACAAATACTGGCCGAAGGTTCTGACGAGCAACGCGCAGCGGTTCTTGAGCGTGCCGGATTAGGCGCCATGGTTGAAGGCATGAAGAGCGGCCGCTACATGGAGCAATCCATCATTCTCAATCAACTGGCAGACATCGTGATCCTGCTTCGTGCTGCCGGTGATGCTCGCAAGTTTCTCCTGTACTGGGTATTGCGCTTCGAAATCACGAACCTCAAGGCCATCATCAGGGCCAGGATGAGCGGGATTCCGCCATCGGAAATCCGTCATGAGCTGATAGACATGGGGTTTCTGGCTTCTCTGCCCATTGATGAGTTGCTCAGGACAGAAGATGTTGGAGAATTGCTGCGCCGACTCGAGACGACACGTTATGCGGACATCGTTCGTTTTGCTCGAAGTGCTTTCGAGACCCAGCACCGACTATTTGAACTCGATGCCGCGCTTGACCGCCGCTTCTATCAGGGCCTGGTTGGCCTGGCCGGACAGCTTGAGTCCGAACTGGGCAAGGCTTTCCATGACCTCGTTGGACTAATGATCGATCGCATCAATCTCGTATGGTTGCTGCGCTTTCGCTTCGTTTACAAACTGCCACCGTCCCAGGTTTATTACTTGCTGATCCCCAGCCGTTATCGACTTTCTTCAAGTGTATTGATGGAGCTTGCTGTTCTGGAACGTTTCGAACAGGTTCTTGCAGCGCTGCCCCAGCCATATCGAAACTGGCTGGAGGAGGCCGAAAACATCAACGAGGTGCAGGCAACCATGGAGAGCAGGTTTGCCCTGTCGGCACGCAAGGTCCTGCATTCACCGGCTCATGGATTGTCTCGTGCATTTTCATATCTGGTCCTGCGCGAGCAGGACATGCGCCGCGTCAGGAGTGTACTCAAAGGCAGAAGTATTGGTCTGCATGCGGACACCATCAGACAGGCTTTGGGGCTTGTCGAGACCAGTCCACCCATTGCGATGAGAATGGGGTAAACATGTTCAAGCCACTGCGCATGCAGCATGTTTCGCTCTGGGTGCTACGGAATGATGCGCCACAGGCCTCCTTGCTGTTGGCCACCTATGGGATATTTACACCCGAGAAGAGTGAGGCATGGGAGCGTGATTTGCCTGAAACGCCGGGCGACCTCTATTCCGAGGTCTTTGCCGAAGCCAATACTCGCCTGAACAAGATTCTTGATCATTTTGGCCCAAGCCCACTTGCCCCGGAGGTTGCTCCGGAAAATGAAAAGGAATTGACGGCGGACATTCCCGAGGCGCCAACGCTTGAGCAATTGCAGGAGTGGAATGCCTGGCTGGGTGAATTGTGGAATGTTGCATCCCATTGCGAAGAAGAAAAACGGCACATACAAGAATCCATTGAGCGCAATGTCAGCCTCCTAAACTCGCTTGAGCACTTCAAGACATTGGATGTTGACCTGGGATGGCTTGCCCGCCCCAAGCGTTTTTTGCACACGCAAATCGGGACGGTGCCTGAATCCAGCCTGGCAAGGTTGCGCGATGCGCTTGAATTGTCCGGATTCCTGATCGAGGTTTTCGATTCGCATGAGGGACGGGTTTATGCCGTTGCTGTCGGCCCGGTCGGAAAAGACAGGGAAATACATGGCGCCCTCGATGCTGCAGGGTGGCAGGATATAACACTCGAGCCGGAACTGCTGTCACACCCTGAAAAGGCCAGGGAGTCGATTGAACATGTCATGGAGCAGTTGCGACAACAGGACCTCAGCTGTGATTCAAGGCATCACACAAAAATTGGCGATGTCTCTCAGAAATTGCAGGTGTTAAGGCAAGGCATGGCGCTTGCCGAGCCTTATGTGCGCATCTCAGCCGAAACGCTAAGGGCCCGTGGCGGACTGGCGGTCATCACGGGGTGGATAACAGAACGCGACGTCGAGCGTATGCGACAGGCCCTGAATGCCAAACTGGAAGATCGATATGTTTTGCAGCTGCGTCCTCCTTATGTCTCGGAACTGGACAGTGTTCCGTCGGCAATGCGTTACCCGGACTGGCTGGGTCCATTTGCTGACCTGGTCAGGAACTACGGGATTCCGCGCTATGGAGAATTTGATCCCACCTGGCTCTTCGCGATTTCCTTCGCTCTGATGTTTGGCATGATGTTTGGAGACATCGGACAGGGTTTTGTTATCGGGATCATTGGCCTTTCCCTTAGGGGCAAGGCGCGTCGCTTCCGCAGCCTGTTCGTTGCGGCCGGGGGATCTGCAATGGCATTCGGCTTTGCGTACGGCAGCATTTTCGGGTTTGAAGACCTTATAGAGCCATTCTGGATTTCGCCGCTGCACGATCCGGTCCGCATGCTCAAGCTGGCCGTTCTGTGGGGCATCGGCTTTATTACGGTCACGCAATTGCTGACCATCTATAACCGCATGATGTCCGGCATAGTTTCAAAGGCCTTGTTCGATGCGGGTGGAGTGGCAGGGCTTTTGCTCTATCTGGGCGCGGTAGCCATTGCATATGACCTTGCTACCACGGGCGAGTTTGGACTTGGCGCTGCACTCGTAACAAGCCTGGGGCTTGGTGCAATCCTGGTCTGGAACTGGCTGGAAAGTTCCGGGCCTGTCGCCGAGCGTTTGCTGACCGTGGTCATGGAAAGCTTCGAATCATTGATTGGATTTTTTGCCAATACGCTTTCTTTCATGCGCGTGGCTGCGTTTTCCATTAACCACGTTGCGCTTGCGCTTGCAGTTCTGACTATTGCGGAAAACATGGGCAGCGCGGGAAAAATCATCACGCATGTGGTTGGCAACATTGTCATCCTTGTTTTGGAAGGCGCTATCGTGGCCATTCAGGTTCTGCGTCTTGAATACTATGAAGGGTTTTCACGATTCTTCAGCGGCGGTGGACGAGCCTTTGATCCCCTCATGATCAAGGGCAAGGCGGGCATGTCACAAAATCGTCATACTTGAATGGAGATATATCAAACAAAATGGAGAGCACCATGATTTTCATCGTAGGCATCATGACACTGACCATAGTCGGCCTGATTGGTTTGGGTGTGTATCTGGAGCTGTTTCCGGAAAGAAGAATTGCCGCGCCGCACCGCGTGCGCAACTGGTTGTTCGGCAACTTTTCCGTCTTTGCGGTTGCTCTTGTTGCCCTGCTGGCCGTGGCCGCGCAAGAGGTGATGGCGGAGACCACGACAACGATTGCGCGTGGCGAAATCTCGCTTGGTCTCGGGCTCGCAATTATCGGGGCTGGCCTGCCAACCGGACTTGCAGCCATCGGCGCAGCGCTGGCATTGGGTCCGGTGGGTTCGGCCGCTTTGGCAGTCGTGGCAGAAAAGCCCGAGATGTTCGGCCGAACCCTGATTTACCTTGGGCTGGCTGAAGGCATCGCAATCTATGGGCTGGTGATGTCCATTCTTTTGCTTGGAAAAATCTAGAAAGAATATATGGCAACTGCGGCCACGCGCATCATCGCACTTGGTTCCGTTCCGCTCATGGACGGTTTTCGGCTTGCCGGTGTGGAAGTCGTGCCAGATGCCGATGCGCAGCAGCTTGAATCCCTCCTCAAGTCGCTGGTGATGGAAAAGGCCAAGGCATTGATACTGGTAGAGTCAGGGCTGATCGATGAGCCGGGCCAATGGTTGCACCATGTGCAATCGGAAGGAGGTCGTATAGTCGTGGTACAAATACCTTCTCTTGCCAGCGGCGGCAAGTATCGTTCTGACGTGGACGCGCTAATCGGATCAAGGAGAGGATAGCGTGACTCAACATACCGAAAAGCTGGAAGGTCTGTTGTATGCCCAAGCCATGGATCTTGCCGGGCAGCATATCGATAAAGGACGGCAGGCGAGAGATCAGATCGCAAGTGAACTGGAGGCAAGGTTGCAACAGCTAAAGGCGGGCGAGGAGCATCGCTATCAGCACGAAGCCGAGCAGTTGTGCCGTCAGATGCTGCAGACCTCAAAACTCCATATGGATACAGAACTGGACCGTCTGCGTTGGGCATTGGTTCAAGCTGTTCTTGCAGACGTTCACAAACATCTGGAGAAAACTCACGAAGACCCGACCCGATATCAAAAGGTACTGGCGACATTGTTGTCGGAAGCGTCAGCAGTCATTCCTGAAGGTACGCTTGTTGTTGAACTGAATCCGCGTGACATCGAGAACCTGCAGCCCGTCTGGGAAAGCATTGTGGCAAGTGTCGCGCCGGGGCGAAAGATAAAACTTGCCTCGCTGACAGATCATGCAAGCGGCGGCATCATGGTTCGCAGTGAAGATGGAAGGCTGCGAGTAGACAATACATTTGAAGGCCGCATGTCCCGCATGCAGGACGAGTTGCTGGGCGTCATCATGGAAAATCTGTTCGTGCAAAACGAAGGCAAATCATGAACAGCGAAGGCACCATACTCGACATACAGGGGCCCATCGTTATTGCGCAGTTGCCGTCCGCGCTCATTGGCGAGCAGGTCAAGCTTGGCAGCGAAGGGTTGATGGGAGAAGTGATCGCCCGCGAAGATGGTCGGGCCATCATACAGGTGTATGAAAATACCGAAGGGCTGCGGCCAGAAGGACCTGCCACAGCGCTGGGTTCTCAACTTTCCGTTGAATTGGGGCCAGGCCTTCTGGGCGGAATCTTCGATGGCCTGCAACGTCCGCTGAATACAATGCTGGATCTGACCGGCGAACGCATAGAGCGAGGCTTGGTGGTTTCCGCAATCGATCGCAACAGGCGCTGGGCTTTTGTGCCTGCGGAAGAACTCAAGGTAGGCGCACAGGTTTCAGGCGGCACCATTCTGGGTACGGTGCCGGAAAATGAAACCATTACCCATCGCATCCTGATGCCGCCAGATATTGCAGGCGAATTGCATGATCTGGTTCCAGCCGGTGAATACGCTGTGGACGATGTGATCGGGCGCGTGCGCGACAGGTACGGCAACATTCACAAATTGCATCTGTCCAGTCGATGGCCGGTTCGCATTCCGCGTCCATTCGGCAAACGCGACAATGCCGTGCAGCCGCTGATTACGGGTCAACGCATCATGGACACTTTTTTCCCCTTATTGAAAGGAGGGAAGGGCGCCATCCCGGGCCCTTTCGGTGCGGGCAAGACAGTGTTGCAACAGCAGATTGCACGCTGGTCCGATGCGCAGATCGTGATCTATGTCGGCTGCGGCGAACGCGGCAACGAACTGACCGAGGTGCTGGACACCTTTCCAAAACTAACCGACCCGCGCACCGGCAGGCCGCTCATGGAAAGGACCTTGCTGGTTGCCAATACTTCCAACATGCCGGTGGTGGCGCGTGAAGTTTCCGTGTACGTGGGTATGACCATTGGTGAATATTTTCGCGACCAGGGTTACGACGTCGTGATCGTGGCGGATTCCACCAGCCGCTGGGCAGAAGCATTGCGCGAGGTTTCCGGCAGGCTGGGACAGATGCCGGTTGAAGAGGGCTATCCCGCTTATCTGGGTTCCACGCTGTCTGCGTTTTACGAGCGGGCAGGACGGGTGGTCACGCTAAATGGTAACCATGGTTCCGTCACCCTGATCGGTGCAGTGTCTCCCCCGGGTGGAGACTTTTCCGAACCGGTCACCAGCCATACCAAGGACATCATCCAGACCTTCTGGGCGCTTTCCAAGGACCTTGCCGATGCACGGCATTACCCGGCTGTGGACTGGCTTGAAAGTTTCTCGCTGTTTGTGGATGCCGCCGCGAAATGGTGGCATGAAAACATCAATGAAGACTGGATGAGGCTGCGCAACGCAGCCTTGCGACTGTTGTCGGAATCCGAGGAGCTGGCGCGCATCGTCAACCTGGTTGGCGTAGAGGCCTTGTCCGGACAGCAACGCTGGACGCTGGAGACGGCAAAACTGATCCGTGAAGGCCTGCTGCAGCAAAGCGCGCTCGAACCCCAGGACAGTTTCTGTTCCCCGCAAAAACAGTTCCTGATGCTGAAGCTGATGATTGAAATCTATAACCGTGGTGCCGAGATGTTAAGGATTGGCATGCCGGTGCAAGAATTGCTTCGCCAGCCCCTGATGGCCAAGGCCCGGCGCTGGAAGATTGTCTATAGCAGTGAAGACATAGAAGGGCTTGAAAAAGAGCTTCAGGCCATAGAGCCGACATTCGATGCCTTGCGTACCGAATATGCCAGCCCGGTTCAGTCAACTGGCGCGAAGGCGGATTTGTCATGAGCATGCTTGAATATCGCAGTTCGGCGTGGGCGCGTGGCGGATTGCTGGCCATGCGCAACGTACCCGGCGTGGCGTTGGGTGACCGCGTGGCGGTGCGTGATCATCTTGGCAATCGCCGCAACGGACAAGTCATCCGTTCTTCTTCGGAAATGGTGCTGATTCAGATTTTCGAGGGCACGGACAACCTCGATCTTGAGCGCACCTGGGTACGTTTTCTGGATCAGCCGTTTGAACTGGCACTGGCACCGGAAATGCTGGGCCGTGTGTTCAATGGTGTTGGGCAACCGCGAGATGGCCGCCCCCCCATCATTTCCAGCCTAGCCCGCAACGTCAATGGTGCGGCCATTAACCCCGCAGCACGCGCCTATCCCCGAGAGTTTATCCAGACCGGCATTTCCACCATCGACGGCATGAACACGCTGGTGCGTGGCCAGAAACTGCCCGTTTTTTCCGGATCGGGCCTGCCTCACAACAGATTGGCGGCACAGATTGTTCGTCAGGCCAAACTGCTTGCTTATGGCGACGATAATAGAGAAGGGCAGGAAAGCTTTGCGCTGGTGTTCGCTGCCATGGGTGTTTCGCACAGCGATGCGCAATTCTTCGAGGAGTCCTTCGAGGAGAGTGGTGTGCTGGGACAGGTAGTAAATTTCATCAACCTTGCCGACGATCCCCCCATCGAGAGATTGATCCTTCCCCGTGTTGCGCTGACTTGCGCCGAATATCTTGCCTTCGATCTGGGCATGCATGTGCTGGTGGTCATGACGGACATGACCTACTACGCAGAAGCATTGCGGGAAATCGCAACCGGCAAGGGCGATGTGCCAGCCCGCAAAGGTTTCCCTGGCTATCTCTATTCAGACCTTGCGGAAATCTACGAACGCGCCGGGCGCGTCCGAAACAAGAAAGGATCCATAACGCTTATCCCGGTCGTATCCATGCCGTCCGATGACATTACTCATCCGGTTCCGGATTTGACCGGTTACATCACCGAGGGTCAGATTGTGCTTTCGCGTGAACTGATGGCCGCAAATATACAGCCGCCAGTGTCCGTGTTGCCCTCGTTGTCACGCCTGATGAAGGACGGCATCGGCGAAGGCATGACTCGAGAAGACCACGCACGTGTTTCAAGCCAGCTTTTCGCGTCTTACGCCAAGGCACAGGAAGTTCGCAGCCTGGCCGCCATAATCGGTGCGGAAGAGCTTTCCCAGGAGGACAACCAATATCTAAAATTTGCCGAGGCGTTCGAGCAGCGTTTTGTCAGTCAGGGCGAGCACGAGGACCGCAGTATTTTCCATACACTGGATCTGGCCTGGGAGATACTCTCGCTGCTGCCTAAAGAGGCGCTGACACGTTTGTCCGAAAAAGACATCGAAGCGCACTACCTGTCAACAGGAACGCAATGAAGCGACTAAAGGTTCCGCCTACGAGAAACACACTCCTGCAACTGGGCAAGCAGGTGAAGTTTCTTACCCAGGGCCACGATATGCTGGAGAAAAAGCGCGAGCTGCTTACTCGTGTGGTGCAGGATAGGCTCAAGGAATACCGCCAGCTCAGGCACGAAGCCGAAGCAAAATTGCAGGAAGCCTATCGCTGGATGGCGATCTGCGAACTGCGCATGGGCAGCCAGATATTGCGACAGGCTAGCATCGGTCTTCCCCCATCAGTCGAGGTTGACATCACCAACCGGTCTTCGGTTGGTGTCGAATATTCTTCGGTCAAGGCCAAGACATTTCCCCTTCAGCCTGTTGGACTGATGTGGACGGATGTAAGCTTTGATGAAGCTCGTGCAAGGATGACAGAGCTGGTCGCTTTTCTTGCACAACTGGGCGAGGCCGAAAATGCCCTGATGCGTTTCGTGGTCGAACAGCGCAAAACTCAGAAGCGCGTCAACGCGCTCAAGTACAACATCATTCCGCGTTACAAAACCACGGTGTCGCACATCCGACAGGCACTCGAAGAGGATGAGCGCAGCACCTTGTTCCAGATCAAGGTGTTGAGGGGAGGTTAGGGAAGGCTGTTATTGGCCAGAAGCGGACATTAGCTTCTGATACCTGACCGACCGATATGGGTCGATAGCAGCCGTCTCAGCGCCTGGCATGTTTCGCCAAAAGTTTGTCGAGCAGGTTGGCGAAGGTCTGCCTGTCTGCGGCTGAGAAAGCAGATGGCCCCCCAGTTTCAACGCCACTGCCTCGAAGGTCTTCCATGAAATTGCGCATGGTTAGCCGCGCCTGGATGTTGCTCGCATCAAGCAGTTCGCCACGCGGGTCGAGCACGATGGCACCTTTGGCTACGACTTGAGCGGCGAGCGGCACATCGGCGGTGATAACCAGATCGCCTGTTTCCGCTTCTTGAGCGATGCGTTGGTCAGCGACATCGAAACCCGACGGTACCTGCAGGGCACGTATCCAGGGGGAAGGCGGAACTCGCAGCAGTTTGTTGGCAATCAGCGTGAGCGGAAGCTGTGCACGGATTGCGGCTCGGTAGAGTATTTCCTTGATGACCGCAGGGCAGGCGTCAGCATCGACCAGGATTTTCATGACAAGGACTTTTCTGTGGGGGCTCTACAATAGCATTTCAATGCACCACCCGTTTTCCGTATGCGTCACCATTTTTCTATCCAGCCACACGAAGTTGAAATCACCGCGATCCGTGCACAGGGGGCGGGCGGTCAAAACGTCAACAAGGTTGCCAATGCGGTGCATCTGCGTTTCGATATTGCTGCGTCATCCTTGCCGGAAACTATCAGGGAGCGCCTGTTGGCGCTTGGTGACCAGCGCATCAGCAAGGATGGCGTGATTGTCATCAAGGCTCAGGAATTCCGCAGCCTTGAGAAAAATCGGGTCGAGGCACTGCGTCGGCTGCAAGAGCTTGTCGAGAGCGTTGCCGTAATGCCAAAGAAGCGTTGGCCTACCAAGCCTACCAAATCATCTGTTGCAAAGCGCCTGGAAGGCAAGGCGCGTCGCGCGTCAGTGAAGATGGGGCGGGGAAAGATCGACGAAATTTAAAAAACGGCAGTAAATCAGGCTGCCACCTTGGGCAGATTGGCCAAGGCGGCCTGGATGGCTTCAGTGGGATATTCGAAGTCCTCCAGTTCGCCGGCGAAATACTTGTCATAGGAGGCCATGTCGAAGTGGCCGTGCCCAGACAGGTTGAACAGCAATGTCTTAGGTTCCCCAGTAGCCTTGCAGCGCAAGGCTTCGTCTATACAGGCGCGTACAGCGTGACACGATTCTGGCGCGGGAATGATGCCTTCCGCACGTGCGAACGTAACACCCGCTTCAAAGGTGGCGATTTGCGGTACCGCCAGTGCCTCGATAAGTTTTTCGTGGAAAAGTTGTGATACCAGTGGCGAGTCTCCATGGTAGCGAAGGCCGCCTGCATGGATTCCTGGCGGCATGAAGTCATGGCCAAGGGTGTACATTTGCATCAGTGGCGTGTAGCCCGAGGCGTCGCCAAAGTCGTAGGCGTAAACGCCTTTGGTCAGGGTTGGGCAGGATGCAGGTTCTACGGCTACGCACCTTAGATTCTGGGCACGCTTTACACCAGCCGCCTTGTCTGCCAGAAAGGGGAAAGCGATTCCGGAGAAATTGCTGCCACCTCCACAGGGCGCAAATATCATGTCCGGATAGTCACCCACTTTTTCGAACTGCTTCTTGGCTTCTTGGCCAATTACGGTTTGATGCAACAGAACGTGGTTGAGGACTGAGCCCAGGGCGTAGTTGGTGTCTTTGCGTGAGGCTGCTTCTTCCACCGCCTCGGAGATGGCTATGCCAAGACTGCCGGGGTTGTCCGGGTCGAGTTCCAGGATCTTGCGACCGGCATTGGTCATGTTGGTGGGGCTGGCGAAGACTTCCGCGCCCCAGGTTTGCATCATGGAGCGGCGGAAGGGCTTTTGATAGTAAGAGACTTTTACCATGTACACGCGGACTTCAAGGCCAAACAGTTGCCCCGCCAGTGCGAGCGAAGAGCCCCATTGGCCGGCGCCTGTTTCTGTGGTCAGCCGGGTAATGCCCGCCTGTTTGTTGAAATAGGCCTGTGGGATGGCAGAGTTGGGCTTGTGTGAGCCGGCTGGCGAGACGCCTTCGTATTTGAAGTAGATCTTGGCAGGCGTACCCAACGCCTTCTCAAGGCGAAGCGCGCGTACCAGGGGAGAGGGACGCCACAGTCTGTAGACGTCGCGCACTTCTTCCGGAATGGGAATCCAGCGTTCGGCAGACATTTCTTGTTCGAGGATGTTGCCGGGGAAGATGGTCAGCATCTGTTCGGGAGTAACAGGTTTTCCATCCGGCCCGAGAGGTGGCGCAGGCGGGTTCGGCATGTCTGCAACAACGTTGTACCAATGGGTGGGGATGTCTTTTTCTTCAAGAAGAATCTTGGTTTCCGACATGATTGTCTCCTCTGGTTTGAGTTGTTCTGCTGGTGTTTTGAATCCTACTCCCGGTTGTTTCCTGTTGCACAGGTTGGGTGACCGCCCTCAAGGCTTGCTGGAGACACTTGACGCTTCCCGAACTGCTTCTGTTATTGCCTTTACAAGTTGAATGATGTTGTCTGGTGAGGGTGATTCGCTGCCAATTTCCAGGCCAACAAATTTCAGGTGAGCGGGGAGTTCCCCCATCTTTTCGGCCAGAGCCAGTGTCTCGGCCAGGCCAAACCCGTGGCTGGATGTGTGGTGCGCAACAAGTCCATCAAGCGCGTGCCCTTCCAGATTGTGCAAAGTGCCGGGTGATGCGCCACTCTTTACTGCATCGACGAGGATTACCGTATCGGCACCGCGCATGTGTTCGATGAGGCGGGGGCCTGGTCGGTCCAGTGCCAGTACTTCTACCTGATCCGGATTGAAATGGCCGATCAGGGTGTGTCCGATGAGAAAGCCAAGGTTGTCTGGCTCTTGTGGGGAGCCGATGCACAGGACTCGAACGGGAGGATGGATGTGAGCATTCATGTTTGCTTGATTTTGAGTTTCAGGAAATGGGTGGCGCAGGAAATGCAGGGGTCGTAGTTGCGGATGATGGTTTCTGCATGTTGGCGCAGATCGGCTTCGGGCTTGTCGAGGCCGAAGTTGTTGAGCGCGGTGCGCAGGTCAGCTTCAATTCGGGCCTGGTTCTGGCTGGTGGGCGGCACGATGCGGGCGCTGACAATGCTGCCGGTTTCATCAAGTTCGTAGCGATGCCACAGAATCCCGCGTGGCGCTTCGGTTGCACCAAAGCCGATGCCGGCACGATGCGTGGCTTGCTGATAGGGCGTGTCGGCTGGCTTGTAGTTTTGCAGCAAGCGAATTGCTTCAGTCAATGCAAGATGAAGCTCCAGTGCACGTGCGACGATGCTGTGAAAGAGATTGGCAGATGGAAAGCAAATCCCTGTCTCTTCTGCCAGCTTGTGTGTGGAATCCGGCAAGGTGTCGTGGTTGAGGTTCATGCGAGCCAAGGGGCCCACCAGATAATCCTGTCCATTGTGATGGCAGTGCAGGGCAGTGGAATGGGGCACTTGGCTTTCGCTGAATTCCTTTTCGAAACCGGCGATATCTATATCCAGGCCTTTGCTGGAGATGATGCGGCCATGGTTCATGGGGTATTCGCCTGCCTTGCCCAGTGCGACTGATTCAAAGTCCTGCTTTTCATCAGGCAGGGGCAGTGAGGCAGTCCAGCGCACCAGTGCTTCAGCTTGCGGCAGCAGCGTTTTGAGTTCTTCAAGCAGGCGCGTGGCATCTGCCTTTGTGGGGGAACGCCAGAAACCGCCTACGCGCGCGCCAACCGGATGCACGGATCGCCCACCCAAAAGACGCACGATGGCATTGCCGGCTTCCTGAAGCCTGAGCCCGCGCCGAACTATGTCAGGATGTTTCCCAGCCAGATCGATCGCGTTGGAAAAGCCGAGAAAGTCCGGTGCGGCCAGCAAGTGAATATGCAGGCTGTGGGATTCGATCCATTCACCGCAGTAGAATAGTCGGCGCATGTCAGTCAGCCATGGGCCGGGTTCAAGGCCAAGAATGCTTTCCAACGCCTGTACTGCACTCATCTGGTAGGCAACAGGACAGATGCCGCAAATGCGTGCGACCATGTCTGGCACTTCCATGTGGCTGCGGCCTTCGAGAAATTTTTCGAACAGTCTTGGCGGCTCGAAAATGCGCAGCCTCAGTTCGCCGATCTTCCCGTTCTCGATGCTGAGGTCGAGCGCGCCTTCACCTTCCACTCGGGTTAATACTGGAATGTTTATGTTTAGGGAGCGTTCAGACATCTTCCTGCTCCAGATATCCATGGCCGGTATCCGAGAATGGCTGCGTGGCCGAGGTGATGAACAGAAAGCGTCTCGATATGTCTTTCGCGCTCAATCCCATGTGTTCAAACTGCTTTGCCAGCGAGGCTGTGTTCGCCTGCTCCGCAGGTCCAAAGCAGCCATAACAGGCGCGGCCAAATGCCGGGCAAAGTGCCCCGCAGCCAGTACGCGTGACCGGCCCCATGCATGGCTCTTTCTTTGAAACCAGAACGCAGACATGGCCACTGCGTTTGCATTCGGAGCAAACCGGTTCGCTGGAGTTGACCGGAGTAATGCCATTGAGCAGATCGCCCAAGGCATCCAGAACTTGTTTGCCAGTTACCGGGCAGCCCCAGAGCTCCAGGTCCACCTTGACGTGTGCCGAGATCGGGCGTGATTCAGGCAGGCTCTGGATATATTCCGGGCTGGCGTAAACATCTCCCACCCAATCGGCAAATTGTTTTACCCCATTGCGCAAGGCCTGCAGCCCGCCAGCCGTAGCGCAGGCGCCGATGGTGACAAGTGTGTTTGCGGATTCACGCACGGCCTTGATTCTTTCGAGATCCTTCGGCGTAGAGATGCTGCCTTCGACAAAAGCAATGTCGACTTTTGCCAGGGGGTTTTCCCAGCCAGCTTCGGAGAAGTGAATGATCTCGGCGCGCCGTGAAAGTGTCAGCAAGGCTTCGCCAGCGTTAAGGAATGCAAGCTGGCAACCGTCGCAGGAGGAGAACTTGTGCACAGCAAGACGGGGAAGCGTATTTTTCACAGACCGCCCCTTTCCAGCAGAAATTTGACTTCAGGGTAGGCAAAAACCGGCCCATCCTTGCACAGGAACTTGTCACCCAACTGGCAATGGCCGCACAGTCCCAATCCACATTGCATGTTGCGCTCGAGGCTGACATGGATGTCGGCTTCCGGGAGTCCGCGCTCAGTCAGGGATTTGGCTGCAGCCACGATCATGCCTTCGGGCCCGCAGATCATGGATACGGCATTGGCCGAATCAAAATCGGCCTGTTGGACCAGATCAATCGGTGTACCTATATGCCAGGGCCAGATAGCCTCGGTGGCATTGGCTGCAATCAGTACCTGTGTGTCTGGCGCCTGTGCCCAGCGTTCATAGGAAGCGCGCCAGATCAGGTCATGGCTATGCTTGACGCCCTGAAGAATGACAAGGCGCCGGAATCGTTCGCGGCGTTTCAATACATAGTGGATCACCGCCACCACCGGCGCGCAGCCCAGGCCGCCAGTGACGATGATGACATCCTTGCCTTCGGCCGATTCCAGCGGCCAGCCCTGGCCATAGGGACCTCGAATGCCGATTTCATCGCCAATGCCCAGCTTGTCGATGCCCTTGGTGACACGTCCGGCCACGCGGATGGTGTGGAAAAAGGAATCCTTTTGATCCGGGTCTGAGGACAAAGAAATGGGGACTTCGCCAGCGCCCGGCAAGTAGACCATGTTGAACTGCCCCGGTTTGAATTCATAAGCAGACTGGATTGACGGGTCGTTGAAACGCAGCCGCAAAGTGAAGATGTCGTCCGATTCCTGGACGCGATCGATAATCCTGGCGAGATGGGGCGGGTGCGGATTGATCATTTCAACAAGGCTGCCGCTTCCTCGGTGATGTCGATGCCAACAGGGCAACAGGCAATGCAGCGTCCGCACCCCACGCAGCCTGATCTGCCGAACTGGTCGTGCCAGGTGGCAAGCTTGTGGGTAAGCCACTGGCGGTATCGCTGTTTGATTTCAGGGCGCAGCTGCTTGCCGTGGATATAGCCATGACGTTCGCCGAAACAGGAATCCCATTCGCGGCTATGCAAGCTGTGATTGCCGCCCAGACTGGCTTCTTCTATTTCGGCATGGCAAAAACAGGTGGGGCACACGGCAGTGCAATTGCCACAGGCCAAGCAGCGTTCGGCAACTTCGTCCCAGTGCGGGTGATCGAGCCGGGACATGAGCACATCGCGCAAATTGTCAGAAACCAGCGATCTTCGCTGACTCGAGGCGGCATTGCGAAGATTGTCTGCTGCAGTTTCCATCTGGGTAGATAAGGCTTCTTTCAATGCCAGCCTGGCCAATATCTGTTCGCCCTCCGGGCTGCCTGTTTCCACCACAAACCCGTTATCGTCTTCTGTGAGTGCGATATCGAAACTTTCCTTTGCTCCCGGCCCGTCACCTGTGGAAGCACAAAAGCAAGTCGCTGCAGGGTGAGTGCAATTGACTGCAATTACCAGCAAGCCTTCTCGGCGTGCGCCATAGTGTGAGTCGGGGTATTGTCCTTCGAGAAAATGCTGGTCCTGTATTCGAAGGGCGGACAAATCACAGGGACGGAGCCCAATTACCGCCAGGCGCCTGGTCTCGGGGTTGATGGCATCGACCACATAACCGTTTTTTCCATGCCGTATCTGCCAAAGCGGTTCTCGTGGCGCAAAAAGCAGGGGTTTCATTGCCTGTGGTCCATTGGCCCAGGCAAAACACCTGTTTTTCGGACCATCAACAAGCTGGCTGGCGCCAGCGTCCTGAATGAGCCCAATTCCCCAAGGTAATTCAGCCGTATTGCGGATTTCCCCAAAATCGATGCGGTTTTCCTTCGCCTGGGGCCCCACGATGGCGTAGCCGTCCTCAGTCAAGGCCTCAAACAACTGTTGCAGGGAGGAATGGGGCAGGTAATGGGGGATAGGCATAACTTATGTCAACTATAGCAGTGCTTTGTTAACTGGTTTTTACTGGGGCCTTATTCACGGTAAAATCGGCAGGTTGGCTGTATTGCCTGAGCGGGTTTTCTCGAATCGGGCAATTAGGCATGCAATTTCGCTATTTTTCTGTTTTAGAGAGTGTCAAATGTCCAATCTTGAAGTTCTCGACGGTCTTGAGCGTCGTATCGAACTGGCCGTTCCGATGGCTGCTGTCGAAATCGAAGTACAGGCCCGCCTGAAGCGCCTGGCCAAAAATGTGAAGGCGCCCGGGTTCCGACCCGGAAAAGTGCCCATGAGCCATGTCGACAAACTGCATGGCCCGGGGGTGCGCCAGGAAGTGCTGGGAGAGTCGCTGCAAAAGAGCTTCTATGAAGCGGTCCACGATCAGCAGTTGAAAGTTGCGGGCATGCCCCGTTTTGAGCCAAAGGCAGGCCCGGAAGATGGATCGGAAATCCGTTTTTCCGCCACTTTCGAGGTATATCCAGAGGTAAAAATCGGGGCGCTTTCCAGTGCGACGCTCAAACAGCCCGTCACTACTGTTGAAGACGCCAATGTTGACGCCACCCTGGAAATCCTGCGCAAGCAGCGCCGTGACTTTGCCAAGGTGGAACGGGCCAGCCAGCAAGACGACCTGGTCAAGTTCGATTTCAAGGGAACACTGGACGGTGAGACCTTCCAGGGAGGCGAGGCCAATGATTTTGTTACGGTAGTTGGCGAAGGTCGGATGCTGAAGGATTTTGAGGACAATCTGGTCGGCCTTTCAGCGGGAGAAACCCGTGGTTTTGACATGGTTTTTCCGGCCGACTATTCGGCAGCACATCTTGCCGGCAAAAATGTCCACTTCGATGTGAACATGAAAGAGGTTTCTGAGCCCAAGCTGCCTGATGTCGATGCAGAGTTTGCAAAATCCCTCGGAATTGCTGATGGTGATGTCGCCAAGCTGCGCGAGGAGGTAAAGGGCAACCTGGAGCGTGAGGTCAAGCGCCGTGTTCAGGCCCGGGTCAAGGAAGCGGTGATGGACATCCTTCAGGCCAACGCTGAAGTGGCGCTTCCACAGTCTCTGATCAACATGGAAGTGGAGCGGCTCCGCAACCAGATGGTTTCTGATATCAGATCCCGTGGCGGGCAGGTAAAGGAAGACATGATTTCTGCCGATATGTTCAAGGAACAGGCTGAACGCCGGGTTCGCCTTGGCCTGATTATTGCTGAGATTGTCGAGGCAAATAATCTGACAGCGAAACCGGAACAAGTCCGTGCGCTGGTAGACGACTATGCGCAGGGTTATGAGGATCCGCAGGAGGTTGTGCAGTGGTATTACCAGGACCCTCAACGCCTTCAGCAACTTGAGTCCCTGGCATTGGAAGACAATGTGGTAG
>DKAU01000157.1 GCA_002450925.1 Thiobacillus sp. UBA6918
TAACGACCAAGCTCAGACGCGGCGGCGCGTTAGCGCCGCCGTCGGCTGGAGCGAGTTGTTGGGCGTCATTTAATCTGCGCCTGTTAGTTGTTGCCACTTTCCCTGGTGGCAGTAATGCACAACTGAAGCCTTTTCCAGATACATGTCATTGATCCCGTCATGCGTTATGGAAGGCGGCGTCGGGCCGCCATAAGCGGCATGGTGACTGAGAATGTATTCTTTTCCAACTACACCCAAGCCACGGTAATACTCGGTTTTGCCATTTGAAGATTGGGATAGATCACCTGTATCAGAACGGGAGGCAATCTGATTTGGGCAGCTTGCGGGGCCGCCCCAAAAGACTTGTATGTGTGTTTGGCCTGAAATTGAACAAAGAACGGCCCAATCGGTTTGCCCCTGTTTTGCAAAGGAGCCCTTAACTACATTGGTATGATCGAGAATTCCAAATGGAATTAGGCAACCTTGTTTCTCCAATACGGAACGGATTGCTTCGGGCAAACTTGGAACTGCCCTCGGAGCACGATAAACGCTGGATTGCGCCAATGCCACGGTGCTGGTGAGGAGCAGCACGGCCATGCTGAGAACTTTCACTCACTCTCCTTATGACGCCCAACGGCCCGCTTCACGGGCGGCGGCGCGTTAGCGACGCCGTCACGTGGAAGCGGTGGTTAGGGGTGATTGTCATTTACACTCCGACAAGAAATTCAGGCGTTCGACAACGATAGTTTCTGGCATCTTTTCGTCCGGGCTGTAAAAAACTTCTCCTCCCAGGCAGTGGTCTTTTCTGGCCATTATCCACGCGGAAGGTCCGTAACTGGCATGAACTCCGGTGCTCAAAAAACTACCGATAGGCCCAAGGATTCGCCAGAGTGTACTGGCAGAAATTGACCGCTTCGGAAACGAAGCTATTCCATCACTTCCGGTGACTACAATCTCAGTGTTGTCATGAGATTCCAGAGAATAGTCCCTCCAGATTTGTTCGACGTTAACCCGCTCAGCAGGTTTGCCGCCTTTATCGACAACACGAACCGTCCATGCCGGAACAACAAGCGACTCTTTTGGTGTTAGCAGCAAAGCCACAATCACCACGGCCGCTGCCGACAATGCGATGCGGGTGACTTTTTGTTTATGCTTTCGAGGCATTATGTCTTTGTCGCCCCTAACAGTGAATTAGACAGAATACTTAGTATCCAATGATATCCAGTATTCTGCCTATCACCATATTGCGCAACGGGTGTAACGGGGGCATATTGCTTACCGCAAGGATCGCGTATTAACGATTTCTAATTTGCTATGGATGGCACATGGACGACTCCAGGGTGTCCCGGTTCTGGGATCATTACATCGAGAAAGCAAAGGCTTATCGCCTCAAGCCAACGACCGTTCGTTGGCACGTTTTGTATGCGGAGGCCTATATCAAGGCACACGCCGGGCGGCGGTTGGCAATGCACAACAGCGACGACGTCGATGCGTATCTGAACGCAAAAGGCAGAAACGGACGACTGAAAGATTGGCAGTTCAGTCAGGTGGTTCAGGCCTTGCGAATTCTGTTTGTTGATGTGGTAAAGGCACCCTGGGCCAATACTTACCCGTGGGAACATTGGAAAGACGCAGCGCGCGAACTGGGTGCAGATCACCCGACGGTGGCGCGCGACTCAGGCTTCATGGCCAAGGTAACCGCCCCAGAAGGGTTGCCGAATGACCAAACACGGCCGGATCGTGGTTTGGTCAAGCAGTTCCGTGCGCGATTTCCACAACATGCAGAAAGGCTCATTGCAGAGGTCAGGGTTCGCCAGTATTCGATCCGGACCGAGCAGGCATATCTGGCCTGGCTGGTGCGATTTGTGGTGTTTCACGGGTACCGGGATCCGGCCGAGCTGGAGGGGCCGGCCATCAGCGCCTATCTGGAGGATCTGGTCGTGAACGGCCATGTATCAGCCAGCACACAGAAACAGGCGCTCAATGCGCTGATCTTCTTTTACAGGCAAGTTCAGAAGAATGAATCGATTGCACTTGAAGCGTTCGCGCGCTCTAAAAAGCCGCGAAGGCTCCCGGTCGTACTTACGCGTGAAGAGGTCGTAAGCCTGCTGAATGAACTGCAGCATGCTGTGCCGAAACTGATGGCAGGGCTGATGTACGGTTGTGGGCTGCGCCTGATGGAGTGCGTGAGGCTGCGTGTGCAGGACATCGATTTCGGCTATCAGCGGATCATGATCCGGAACGCCAAAGGGGGAAAGGACCGACTGGTTCCGTTGCCGAGGCGGCTGAACGAAGCGTTGCACAAGCAGATTGACCGTGTCGGGAAAGTACACGAGGAAGACCTGGCCTGCGGATTGGGTAGTGTCTATCTGCCCGATGCCTTGTCCAGAAAGTACCCGGCGGCCGAGAAAGAACTGCGTTGGCAATATCTCTTCCCGGCTTCACGGGTTGCCACTGATCCCCGGTCCGGCAAAACCCGCCGGCATCACATCCACGAGAACAATCTGCAGAAATACATCAAGCGTGCAGCCAATGCGGCCCGGCTGAACAAGCGTGTTAATTCACACGCCTTGCGGCATTCTTTTGCCACGCATCTGCTGGAATCCGGTCATGACATCCGTACCGTGCAGGAATTGCTGGGGCATGCAGATGTATCGACCACGATGATCTACACGCATGTCTTGAACCGGCCGGGTATTACCGTGGCCAGTCCGTTCGATTTGCTGTAAGACAGAAAAGAAAAACCCCATGCAGGTTATGCATGGGGTTCTCAACGTGGAGAAAGGAAATTAGCGCTTGCGGCGTTTCTTCGGCGCGGCTTTTTTCGCATCCGGGAACAGCTGGCGCGATAAGATCAGCCCCGGGCAGATGCCGGTGATGGCCGCGAAGTAGAGGAATATCGGCGGGAGATACAGCACCCAGTGCGCGGTATCGAAACCGGTGAGCCAGATGCCAAGCCAGATGACGCTGCCGACGACGAAAACGAAGAACCGCATGGCGTTGCTGAGGGTCTGCATGTTCACTCCCTGGTTGTGTGGTGAAAACAGTACAGGCCGCCAGCGCGGCCAGGCTAGCGCCTGACCACCCGGCCCAGTTCGCCGACGACGTCGTCGAGCGGAACCTCGCGCGGCGCGCTGTCGCGCCGGCCCTTGTATTCGGCAATGCCTTTCGCCAGCCCCTTGTCGCCGATCACGACCCGGTGCGGAATGCCGATCAGGTCCATGTCGGCGAAGATCAC
>DKAU01000001.1 GCA_002450925.1 Thiobacillus sp. UBA6918
GATCGGGTTCTTGTTGAAGGCGCGCACGCGTGTATGTCGCCAACTGATGTATTCCACCGTACCTTCTATCTCCTTGTCGGGCGAACGAATCCAGTCACCGACGCTGAATGGGCGATCGAGATATATCGTCAGACCGCCAAAGAAGTTAGCCAGCAAATCCTTGGCTGCAAAGCCGACGGCAAAGCCGCCAATCCCTCCCGCAGCCAACAGGCCGGATACGCTAAACCCAAGCGTCTGCATCACGATCAGAACAGTGGTGATGACAACCGTCAGGCGTGCCAGCTTGGACAGGGCATCGATAGTGGTGCGATCCACTTCCTCGCCTCTGGACTTGCGGCCCTCGACGACGTTACCGGCAGCAGACCGGATAAGCCGAATCAAGAACCAGGCCAGGCAAATCACCACGGCGACATTTCTTGCTGGTCCCACAGACGCAAATATGGTCGAGCCAGATTCCTTGCCGACGATCTCTGCCGCAAACGCGACGCCCACAAGCCAGATGGCGGCGGGTACCGGACGCTTCGCTGCCTGGATAAGCGCATCGTCCCAGGCGCTTTGTGTCAGCCTGGTGATCTTTTCCGCATGACGAAGCAAAAAGTGGGAAAACAGGTTGGCTACGGTTGCGGCCAGAACGATAAGAAATACTTGCGGTATCCAGGGTTCCGCAAGAAAGGCCATTCCGAGTGTTTCTGACAAGGCTTGCATATTCATGGGATGTTGAGAGAGGGGTTACAGAAGTGAGGCTGGTGAGCAGCCTCTATTTAGTCTCACACAGATCGGAAAATAATTCGAGCGCCAATTTCCTGAGGCTTTGTCATTTGGAAAAACAGTCGGCATTCAGCTCCCGGTTGCCAGCCCAAACACCATCCGTGCCTCATGATGGCGCATTGCGCACCTGAGAAGTGCTCTCCCCCACACCCGTGAATTTTGCAACTCATTGAAAACAAGCAGTAATAAATCTGGCACACGGATTGCTTAGTATTTGGTCGAGCGTGTTTTTCATGCAGGCATGCTCAGCAGTCTCCTCCGATATTTACACGNNGCCCTTCGGGGCCGTCTTTTTAGGCAGCTTAAGAAACATGGATTATGAGTAGCAGCAATAAAGACACAAGACAGCCACTCAAGGTAATGCTGCTAAAGGATGCCACCCATCGACTGGAATGGGTAACGCAATCGCTACAGGATGCCGAGTGCGAAGTCGTGCCGTTTTCCGGGTCGCTTCTGGAACTGGAAGCGGCCATTCTTCGCGAAGCGCCCGATGTAATCATGATTGACACCGAATCGCCCAGCCGCGACACGCTGGAGCACGTTTGCATTTTTTGCCAGGTCTGTCCACACCCGGTCGTCATGTTCACAGAGGACAATGACACCGAGAAACTGCGCATGGCCGTGCGCGCCGGGGTGGCCGCCTATGTCGTGGCCGGGCTTTCAACCGAGCGTGTGCGTCCCATCCTGGAAGCAGCCATTACCCGGCACGAAATACAAAACGAACTGGCTCAGGAACTCTCTGATACCAAGGCGACACTTGCAGACCGGGAAAGCATCGATCAGGCGAAGCGCCTGTTCATCAGACAGGGGTTGAGCGAAGAAGCCGCTTATCAGCGGCTTCGCAAAATGGCGATGGATTCCGGAAGAGGACTCGCCGATGTCGCCCGGACCTGCCTGCAACGAGCAACAACATGACCTGGATGCTGCCAGCCATTCGCGAACGCCGGTCCATGCTGGCGTCCCACCTTGGCGACCGACTGGAACGTGTCGCCAGGCGCCTGGAAGAGAGTCTGGACAATCCGGACAAAATGGATCTCGCCCTTGCCGACGCCGTATCGGAACTTGCCCCGGCCAATATGCTCTATGTCGTCGACCGGCATGGCTGGCAAATATCCTCAAACATTTCCGCAAGGGGTGCAGACACGGCCGTGCGCGGGCAGGATTTGTCCATTCGACCGCATTTCCGCGTAGCCTCCGCGGCAAAAATGCTGCTTTCCCAGGTCTATGTGTCGCGCCTTACCGGCATGCCCTGCATCACCGCCGTGCAATGCATTCAGCATGGCGCACACACCATGGCTTACCTTGCCGCAGATTTTTCCCTGAGCGATCTTGCGCTCCCGGGAGAAGCCGCTATCCAGCCAAGGTCCTGGATGCAGATAAAAGGCGATCCGGCCATCCGGCAGGGACTATTCAACCAGTGCAGGGTGGAATCCGACATGGACAAGAACATGGATGATGTCATCGGCATCGTTGAAGGGCTCATGCGAGACCGTGGCATCTTCCATGCCAAGCTGCATTTCTCCAGCAGCCGCGCCACCCTGTGGCTGGCCAGCGACCCCATGCGTTACCGGGTGCACGTGCTGGACGAAATACTTTCTCCAGAAGTCTCCCTGGCCTACCCCAACACCCGCTATCCATCCGAAGCTTGCATCACGCCTGACAAAATCAGGCCCGTGATGCAGAAACTGAAGGAACTGCGTGACGTGGATGAGAACGTCTACCTTCGCGCGGGGTCGCTCAACGTGGTGAATGGGCTCGTTGGCTTGAACTTCTCATGCGACGGCTCGCACTACCTGCCAGTGGAAGAATTTCTATCGCGCGATGCGCGTTTCTGGTTTTAGCGTTAAAAAAATGGCAAACCCCAAACATCAGGTTTGCCACGAAGGAGACCGTACCAATCGTTACGCTTTGTCAGCGTCTCCGATCAAATCACTTTCTTTCCACCATCACCGACTGACAAACATGGTCGCTGACATTCTGGAATGAATGTGAAGAGACAGGTTTTTGCAGGACAGCAGACCCCGCCTTGTATGAGCCCTCTTTCGCTACAGTGCCATCCGGGCGGAAGATCTTTCTGTCACAGTCCGTAAGGTGATAGACGGCATTGGCAGTATGCGAATGAAAGGCATCTTTCTGCCCGGGCTGCCAGGTCATCACCAAAACCCTGAAGTTTTCATCCTCAGCCACAAGTTTATACACACCGGGCTCAGCCACGTTGGCGAACGGCGCATCCTCCGCCACGACAACAGCCGGTAAAGCCATAACCGACATCATGGCAAAAGCGCCTGCCGCAATACCCTTAGCATTCACTTTGAAAGCGTTCATCATTTCCTCCATTAACGCGCTCCGGATCAATACCCAGGACAAAGGGGAACGCATTACCTCCGTCCGTCCATATCCATCAGTGCACCCTGGACACCGAATCGATCAAAACGCCGATGTCGTGGGTCAACTCGGAGACTTCAGCCAGCGCATCGATCTTCGAGTTTTCCTTCCCGGTTATTGCATGCATGCCCAGACTGCTTGCACGCAACGCCATGGCTGGCGAGAGCATGGCCAGCAGACGTCCAAAACTGTCCAGCACTTCCCTGTCTGGCTGGTTGGATCGCCTGTAGACAGCCATTAATTGCCCTGCAAGCACAAGAAACGCCACCGCCCGCTTTTCCGATTCAGACAACAACGCAAGCTGCTGAATCGATTTCTGGCCTTCGTTAACAAGAAGCAGCATCGATGCGTCCCGCTTCAAACGCGACGCAGCAAACAACAGTTCCGCTCCTTCATCCATGGCATGCTCCTCAAAACACGCCCTCATGTTGGTACATGAAGAAGCTTTGGAAAATCCTGCTCAAGCACTAATACCAAAGTCTTAGTGCCCGAACGTATCCACGGATATATGATGGAATGGAGCAACAGAGCACCCCGATGCCTCTGCTCCCGTACACCGGCTGATGGATCAGGAGGCATATCCGGGAAGTTGCCCGATCAAGCCATTAAGAACTGGTATGGAGATTTGCCATGCATACCCTGCTACCGCGATTCCTTTTATCTGTACTGATTGTGTTTGTTGCTGCAGAAGCAGCTTTGGCTGCACAGAAAAATCCTGTGCGGATTGGAGTCCTTGCATTGACTGCTGCAGCATGCCAAAGCAAGGACTTTATTGAAGGCATGAAAGAACTGGGTTACCAGGAAGAAAAGGACTTCAAAATAGAATGCCGTGATGCTGGCGGCAAACTGGACGCACTCGACAAAGCAGCCGTGGAACTGGTCAAGACCAGCCCGGCCTTAATCCTGGCATTTGGCCAGATCAATACCTACGCCATACATAAAGCCACCCGCGCCATCCCGGTAGTCATGGTTGCAAGCGGGGACCCGGTATTTTTCGGGTTTGCCAAAAGTCTCGCCAAGCCGGGGGGAAACATGACGGGGCTTACCTACTATGCCCCCGAACTCTCTGCAAAACGGATTGAACTGCTCAAAACAGTTCTTCCCGGCCTGAAACGCGTGGCGGTGCTTGGCAATCCTGCGGCCTCGCCCGAGCTTTACAAGGTTTACGAACGTGACGTTCAGAGTGCCGCAAAAAAACTCGGCCTGCATGTCGTTACCTACGACGCCAACAATTCACATGAAATCGAAACTGCCTTTGAGCAAATGGCCAAAGACCGCATGCAGGCTGTTTACGCACTGCCCAACTATCTGTTTGCACAAAACGCTCAGACCATTGCCGATCTGTCCAGGATAAACGGCTTGCCCAGCATTCACTTCATGATGGGTTACGCACCGCTTGGCGGCCTGCTGTCATACGGCCCTGACTATGATTTGCTTCATCGTCGAACAGCCGCGTATGTAGACAAGATTCTGCATGGCGCAAAGCCCGGGGATCTTCCTGTCAACCAGCCGGAGCGTCTGGAACTCATTCTGAACATGGGTGTGGCCAAGGAGCTTGGCTTGTCCATTCCGGAGAACCTGCTGCTCCGTGCCGACAGGATCGTCGAATGAGAATCCCATTTCATGGCAGCCGTTCATCAGCAATGCATGTTCATTTACAGGGGGTCTGAATGCTGCGTCGTCACTTTCTCTTGCTCGCCTTGTCAGCTTTATCAGTCCTCACTTCCTCTGCTTTCGCACAGCCGAAACTGCCGCTGGTGGTCTGGCTGAGTTATGCCGACGAGAAAACGGTAGCGTCGTATTTCAATGCAGTGCAGAACGGCTTGCGCCAGCGCGGTCTGATCGACGGCAAGACGATTCGTCAGGAGAACTACTATGCGCAATTCTCCAAAGATCGTCTGAAGCAACTGATTCCGGAGATCGTTTCAAAAAATCCGGACGTGGTCATCCTGCAGGGCGCCGCAATCAAGCCCATGACGGAAGCAACCCGGACCATCCCACTGGTTATTGCTTCCAGTGGTGATCTGGTGCTCGGGAAACTGGTGGACAGCCTGGCTCGACCCGGCGGCAACGTTACCGGTTTGCAGTTCCTGGCGATTGATCTAGTCGGCAAGCGCATGGAACTGCTCAAGGAGATCATCCCCCGCCTCAGCCGTGTGGCAGTCATTGCCGATCCGGGACATGCCGGAGAAACGGACGAACGTGCCAAAACTATTGCCATAGCCGAGAAGTTGGGCATCAGCGTTGACTACAGGCCCGTTACCAATCCAGCCGAATTGCAGACTGCGCTCGATTTCGTACATGACTCTGGCGCCGAGGCCATCGTGGCTTTTCCTGACTCCATCACCTTTGGCCCTCGCAAGCGCATCGCCGACTTTGCCATCAAGAACAAGCTCCCGACAGTATCGGGCTGGGATGCCTATGCCGACGCGGGATTCCTGCTTATTTATGGCCCCAGCCTGAATGCTGCATGGGAACGGATGGCTTACTTCGTCGACCGAATCCTCAAGGGGGACAAACCGGCAGACCTGCCTGCCGAGATACCCAGCGTGATCGAAATGGTCGTCAATCTGAAAACAGCCAAGGCACTGGGCATCACCGTGCCGGAAAAGGTGCTGCTTAGGGCAAACAGGGTGATTGAGTAGCGTCATCCCGGAAAATTACGCGCGAACAGAGTAGAGTTACTCAAATTAACCGAGCCGCGCCGATACCGTAGCCTCCATGGACCTGCTTCAAAAACTAGGTGGACGGTTGTACCGAAAGTACGTCGTCTATTTCGCAGCGATGATCGGTGCCGTGATCCTGGCGGGCGCTGGCAGCGACCTGTATTCGTCCTATCACAGGACCCGCGATACGACCATTGCCCTGAATCGGGAAAAAGCGGCGGCGGCCGCAATTCGCATCGAGCAGTTCATGCGAGAGATCGAGCAACATGTCGGCTGGACCAATCTTCTGCAGCGTTCCTCCGAACCGCTCTTGCAAAGGCAGATCGAGTTTATCAAGCTGCTGCGCCAGGCGCCGGCGATCACCGATGCCATCTGGCTGGACGCCAACGGACGAGAACAGTTGCGGATTTCACGTCTGGCCATGGACCAGCTTCACAGCGGCAAGGATTTCTCGCTGACCCCCGCATTTCAGGAAGCACGGAAGCATTCACCCTACCATGGCCCCGTGTATTTCCGGGAAGGAACCGAACCCTATACGACTCTCGCCGTTCCTGCAGGGGATGGGGTAACGCTGGTTGAAGTAAACCTGAAGTTCGTCTGGGATGTGATCAACAACATCCGTTTCGGGGAAACCGGTTACGCCTATGTCGTCGATTCCAGCGGNNCTTGGCTGGAGCGTGCTGGTCGAGCAGGACGAACAGGAAGCCCTTGCCCCGCTTTATGCTTCCATGAAGCGCACCGCATTCCAGATGTTGCTCGGCCTGCTGCTCACATTCGGCGCCAGCGCATTGCTTGCACGGCGCATGGTACGGCCCATCCAGGCACTGCAGTCGGGTGCAGCTCGCCTAGGCGCCGGGCAACTCGACCAGCGTATCGAAGTACACACCCACGACGAGCTTGAATCCCTTGCCGAAGAATTCAACCACATGGCGCAGCGCTTGCGCGAATCCTATGCAGGTCTGGAGCAGAAAGTGGCCGAGCGTACCGAAGAACTTGTCGCCGCCAATCGCGCCAAATCTCGATTCCTGGCGGCGGCCAGTCACGACCTTCGACAACCCATGCACGCGCTGGGGCTGTTCGTGGCACAGCTCAACAACATTGAAACCACTCCCGAAGGCAAA
>DKAU01000060.1 GCA_002450925.1 Thiobacillus sp. UBA6918
TCCAACTGCGACAAGATTACCCCCGGTATGCTGAATGCTGCGTTGCGGCTCAACATCCCGACGGTGTTCGTGTCGGGCGGGCCGATGGAATCCGGCAAGGCCAATATCCATGGCAAGACCATCCACCTTGATCTGGTGGATGCGATGGTGTCGGCTGCGGATTCCAAGTGTTCCGATGACGACGTGATGCAGATGGAGCGTTCCGCCTGCCCCACCTGCGGTTCGTGTTCCGGCATGTTTACCGCCAACTCCATGAACTGCTTGACCGAGGCGTTGGGACTTTCATTGCCGGGTAACGGTTCGGTGCTGGCGACGCACACCGAGCGCAAGAACCTTTTCCTCGCTGCTGGCCGTCTCATTGTGAAATTGGCCAGACGTTATTACGAAAAGAACGATGCCTCGGTGCTGCCGCGTAACATCGCCACCTTCGAAGCATTTGAGAACGCCGTTGCGCTGGATATCGCGATGGGCGGTTCGACCAATACCGTGCTGCATCTTCTGGCGGCCGCACACGAAGCGGGTGTCAATTTCACCATGGCCGATATCGACCGCATGTCACGCAAGGTGCCCAACCTGTCGAAAGTGGCACCGGCCACGCAGCTGTACCACATGGAAGATGTTCATCGTGCCGGTGGCGTGATGGCGCTGCTTGGCGAACTGGACCGTGGCGGTTTGCTGCACCGCAAGTTGCCCACCATCCTGTGCAAATCAATGGGCGAGCAGATCGATCTTTATGACATCCGTCGCACGAAGAGTGAGGATGTGAAGCATTACTACAAGGCTGCGCCTGGCAATGTGCCCACGCAGGTCGCCTTTAGCCAGGACAAGCGCTGGAAAACTCTGGACGATGATCGTGCCACTGGCTGCATCCGCGACATCGAACATGCCTACTCAAAAGAAGGTGGGCTCGCCGTGTTGTACGGCAACCTGGCTGAGCACGGCTGCATTGTCAAAACAGCGGGCGTGGACGAGAGCATCTGGAAGTTCTCCGGTCCGGCAAGGATTTTCGAATCGCAGGACGCAGCAGTCGAAGCGATCCTTGGCGACCAGATCAAGGAAGGCGATGTCGTTGTCATCCGTTACGAAGGCCCGCGCGGCGGCCCAGGTATGCAGGAGATGCTGTATCCGACTTCGTATCTCAAGTCCAAGGGCCTGGGCAAAGCCTGTGCGCTGATTACAGACGGGCGCTTTTCTGGCGGCACCTCGGGTCTTTCCATTGGACACGCTTCGCCCGAAGCGGCGGAAGGTGGTTTGATCGGACTGGTGCAGGAAGGCGACCGTATTGAAATCAATATTCCCAGTCGCAGTATCAACCTCGTGGTGCATGAGACCGAACTGGCCCGTCGCCGCAAAGAAATGGATGCAAAAGGCAAGGATGCGTGGAAGCCGGTCAAGCGCGACCGTCCTGTGTCTGCCGCACTCCGTGCCTATGCGGCCATGACAACGTCAGCCGCATTTGGCGCGGTTCGAGATGTTGCCCAAGTGGAAAGGAAAGACTGAATAACAGATTCGACGGATGATGAGCTGTTATCAAAACACATGACGATTACTGCCCAAACCCTTAGCCACTTTGTTCCGCTCAATTCGCTCCTGCCCATGACAAGGGAGCAGTTGGCGGCCGCTTCGGAGGAAGTCAGGTTTTCTCCCGGGCAGATAATTTTCAAGCAGGGCGTAGAGGACAACCGCCTCTATTATTTGCTTGAAGGTGAGGTGGCCTTGGACCAGGCCGGGGAGATGCCCAGATACATTCGTGGCAGCAGTGAAGAGGCTAGATATCCGCTGGACAGGTCTCACCCTCGCAGCTGTAACGCAACAGCGGTGACCAATGTACGGCTGGTTGCGCTGGAAGAGGCTTTGCTCGAACGCCGGCTAAGCCATAATCAACTGGCAACTTACGAGGTTTTCGAGTACGACGGTGATGATGATCCCCAATGGGTGCTTGACGTCATTACTCAGACATCTTTTCACGAGGTGCCTCCCCCTAGCCTCAATGCCATGTTCGCCCGGTTCGAAGCTGTTCCCCACAAGGCGGGCGATGTCATCGTTCGTCAGGGTGAAAAGGGCGATTTCTTTTACATGATTCGCGAAGGCGAAGCAGAAGTTATGCGCACGGAAGCAGACGGGGAAACCAAAGTGCTGGCGCATATCGGCCGCGGGGCGGGTTTTGGCGAAGAAGCGCTGCTTACTGGTTTTACCAGGAATGCAACAGTAACGATGGTTAGCGATGGCATCCTCATGCGGCTCGACAAACAGGATTTCGATTCCTTGCTCAGAATGCCGTTATTGCTTGATGTTAACCTTCAGGAAGCACGCCATTTGGTGACGGCCGGGGCACAGCTGCTGGATGTCCGTCTGGAAGATGAATATCTGGCCGGCACCCTCAAGGGAAGTGTCAATTTGCCGCTTTACTCATTGCGGATCGGAGCGGAATCGCTGGACAGAGACAGAAAATATGTCCTGTTTTGCCAAAAGGATCAGCGGAGTGCTGCTGCTGCATTCCTTCTGGCGCAGAGCGGTTTTGATGTATACGTACTGAAAGGCGGGCTCGCTGCGATTCCACAAGAGGAAATTTTTTCGCCTTGACTACCCTTATTTTGGTGACGGAACCACTATTTCGGAATGACAATTACAGCTGACATCCTCGGCCAATATGTCCCGTTAAATTCGCTGTCCCGGCAGACGCTTGAGTTGCTGGCAGCGTCTGCTGAAGAGATTTCGTACAAACCCAGCCAGGTCATTTTCATTCAGGGCAAACATGACGATCGCCTCTATTTTGTGCTGGAAGGCGAAGTGGCATTACAGCGCGAGAAGCACCGAGCCCGTTATGTGCGCGCCAGCAGCAAAAAGGCTCGACTCCCGCTCGATCGTTCAAACCCGCACAGCCGGACAGCAACGGCCGTGACGAAGGTGCGACTTATTGCCCTGGAAGAGGCAATGGTTGAACGGAGGCTTGGTCAGAACCAGGCAGCAAGCTATGAGATGGTCGAATACAGTGGTGTCGGTGATCCGCAGTGGATGATGGATATCGTTGGCCAGCCGGCTTTTCAAGACATCCCCACCGCCAACATCAATGACTTGTTTTCCCGCTTTGAGCCTGTTCGCTACAGGGCGGGTGATGTCGTGATTCGGCAGGGTGAAAAGGGCGACTACTATTACATGATCCGCGAAGGGCAGGCCGAGATCGTTCATCAGGAGCCGAAAAGAAATCCGGTGGTGCTGGCACAGATAGGCCGTGGTGAGGGTTTTGGCGAGGAGGCGCTGCTTTCAGGTCTGCCGAGAAACGCGACGGTGACCATGATGTCCGATGGCGAGTTGATGCGTTTGTCCAAGCGCGATTTTGACGACTTGTTGAAAGCCCCCCTGCTGATGCAAGTGGATACGATGGAGTCCAAACACTTGTTGGCGGCGGGCGCAAAATTGCTCGATGTGCGCCTGGAAGACGAATACAAGGCGGGCACGCTCAAGGGCAGCATCAATCTCCCGCTCTATTTGTTGCGTGTCCGGGCGGCTGCCCTGAAGCCCAGAAAAAAATACATTGTGTTTTGCGAACACGAAGAGCGCAGTTCTGTCGCGGCCTTTCTGCTTGCCCAGCGTGGGTTTGATGTCTATGTGCTGAAGGGCGGTCTGTCCGCGGTTCCTGATGAAGAAAGGGTGACTCCATGACAAACGCAATTTTGGTGGCAAACCCCAAGGGTGGTGCAGGCAAGACCACGCTGACAGTCAACCTTGCCGGCTGGCTGGCATCGCAGAACCAGAGTGTAAGTCTGCTGGATCTGGATCGGCAGAAGTCCGCAACCAAATGGCTGGCGCGCCGCCCCGACAATTTAAGCCCCATCACCATTTCCGGAAAAAGCAAGGAAAAGAGTGACTGGTTGATCATCGACTCCCCTGCCGGTATGCATGGCAAGAACCTGGAACATGCCATCAAACTGGTGACGCGTGTCCTTATTCCCATATCCCCTTCGCTCTTTGATATTCAGGCCAGCCAGGATTTTCTGGAAGAGTTGGCAGAGGAAAAAAAGGTGCGCCAGGGGAAAATCAATGTAGGCGTTGTCGGCATGCGTATGGCAGCGCGTACGCGTGCTGCAGTTACCCTCGAACAATACCTCCAGCATCTGGACTTGCCTGTGGTCGCCTATCTGCATGAAACCCAGCAATATGTGAACGCCGCCTTTGAAGGCAAGACACTGTTTGACCTGCCGCCGTATATAACGCATGCAGAGCGTGAAAGCTGGGCACCCCTTATCAAGTGGCTGGGTCGCTGATCACCCTTCACGACACACCAACAACAGTCAACAGACATGAACCCTACGATCATACAAATCATTGCCGCAACACTTTTTGGCATTGCCGTACTGCACACGTTCTCGACCAAGTTCTTCGAGCATCTGGCGCATACCAGCAAGACACATGCAGGCATGTGGCACCTCTTGGGCGAAGTCGAGGTGGTGTTTGGCTTCTGGGCCATGGTGATGATGGTGACCATGCTGGTAATGGAGGGCAAGGAACCGGCCACGCTGTATCTGGATTCGCGCAATTTCACTGAACCCATGTTCGTGTTTGCCATCATGGTTGTCGCTGGCAGCAAACCGATTTTGAATTTTGCCGCAATGCTGGTCGCAATGCTGGTGCGATTTATTCCCATGCGCGGCAGCATGGCCACTTATTTCATTCTGCTGGCTTTCGTCCCGTTGTTGGGCTCTTTCATTACTGAACCCGCAGCCATGACGCTGGCTGCCTTGATGTTGCGGGATCGTTTTTTCGGCAAGCACGCAACCGTCAAATTCAAGTACGCAACACTGGGAGTCTTGTTCGTCAACGTTTCCATTGGGGGTGTGTTAACGCCCTATGCAGCGCCGCCTGTCCTGATGGTGGCAGGAACCTGGGGCTGGGATATCTGGCACATGATGGCCAATTTCGGTTGGAAGGCCGCGATAGCTGTGGTGGTGAATGCATTGGCCGCGACAATGTTGTTTGCCGAAGAGTTGAAACATACTGGCTACGGCGCCGAAACCAAACGTGAGGCTTCTCCGTTGCCGGTCATCGCAGCGCATCTGATGTTTCTGCTGGGCATCGTCATTTTTGCCCACCATCCAGCGGTGTTCATGGCGTTGTTTTTGTTTTTCATGGGCTTTGCCACTGCCTACCCGCGTTTTCAGGACAGGCTGATTTTGCGTGAGGGTCTGCTGGTGGCCTTTTTCCTCGCCGGCCTGGTTGTGCTGGGCGGACAGCAGGAGTGGTGGTTGCGACCGCTGCTTATCGGCATGGATTCGGACACGGTGTATTTTGGCGCCACGATTCTGACCGCGATCACAGACAATGCTGCATTGACTTATCTGGGCTCGCTGGTTGAAGGCCTGTCGGTGGAATTCAAGCATGCCTTGGTGGCGGGTGCCGTGACCGGGGGTGGGTTGACCATTATTGCCAATGCCCCAAACCCCGCCGGGGTTTCGATCCTTAAGAACCGTTTTGAGGATGATGCCATTCATCCGATTGGACTGCTGGTCTCTGCCTTGCCGCCGACCATTGTTGCCATACTGGCATTCAGGCTGCTGTAAAAATCGGGGCGCTGTGGTGTCGGTACAAAATTTCACGCGTGCTTGGTAGGCAAGTACCAAGGTTTTTGCTTGTGTGGCAGGCACTTTGTCGTAACATTGATATTGAGGCGGGGTGGTTTGCCGCCGTTTCGTCTAACCTCACTGGAGAATCGCAATGAAAGCTGTATTGATGACTGCCGCTGCTGCCCTGGTTCTGGGCATGTCCGGCGTGGCCGCTGCCAATCAGGGCCTGGCCCAGAAGAATGCCTGTATGTCCTGCCATGGCGTGGACAAGAAGATTGTTGGCCCCGCATTCAAGGAAATATCTGCCAAGTACAAGGGCGACAAGACCGCTCACGACAAGCTGGTGGCCAAGGTTAAAACCGGTGGTAAAGGCGTATGGGGACAAATCCCGATGCCGCCCAATCCTCAGGTCAAAGATGACGAACTGAACAAGATCGTTGAGTGGATTCTTACTCTGTAAGAACCTAACTTGACGTTGTTCAAGACCAGGCCGGCAATCGCCGGCCTTTCTTTTTTGTTTTTCAGATAAGGGGCAACCAGCCAACCAGGTTCAGGAATACAAGTAGTATCCCGGCCGGCACCACATACCGTGTAGCGAACAGCCAGCGCCGATAGTGCTTGTCGTTCAGCGCCAGTTCTTCCTGTGCGTGTGTGGCATGCATCACCCACACTGCAAAAATTGCCATCAGCAAACCGCCCAGCGGCAGCATGATGTTGGTGGTGAGTTTGTCGAGCAGGTCGAAGATGTTAAGTCCGACAATTTTGACTTCGCTCCAGGCGTTGAACGAGAGCAGTGCCCCCACCCCCATCAGCCAGACAATAATGCCGACAGCTATGGATGTGTTTCTGCGGCCGAGTGAAGTGTTTTCCGTAATCCAGGAAATAGCCGGCTCTACCAGAGAAATAGAGGAAGTCCATGCCGCAAATCCAACGAGTATGAAGAACAGGGTCGCGAACAGCGTGCCCCCTGGCATGTGGCCAAAAGCTATGGGCAGCGTCTGGAAGATCAAACCCGGTCCGGCGGCCGGTTCGAGCTGGTTGGCAAATACGATGGCAAAAATCGTGATGCCGGCAACCAGCGCAATCGCCGTATCGGCCAATACGATATAAAAAGATGCGCGAGCGATCGATGCGTGACGCTGCAGGTAGGAACCGTAGACCATGACCGAGCCCATGCCCAGGCTGAGCGTGAAGAATGAGTGACCCATTGCAGACAGAACGGCATTGGGTGTGATTTTGGAAAAATCAGGGGTGAACATGAATTCGAGCGAATGCCTGATGTCGCCAACCGCAAGGCTGTAGCCAAGCAGAACCAGCAAAATTACAACCAGGCTCGGCATCATGATCTTGTTGGCGCGTTCCAGGCCTGAGGTCACGCCGCGAGCCACCACGTACATGGTGAGCACCATGAAAGTGGTATGCCACAGCAAGAGTTCTCCTGGCTTGGCGATGAAACTGGAAAACTGGTTTGTCGCCTCTTCCGCTGTCATGCCCAGAAAATTGCCGCTGACCGCTCGCAACACGTAATCCAGCACCCAGCCGGCAACGACGCTGTAAAAGGCAAGGATGAACAGGCCTGCCGCAACGCCCATGTAACCGATCACTTTCCACAAGCCGGTGCTGCCGGCTTCGGCTGCCAGATGCGCCATGCCATCCACCGGGTTGCGTTGTGCGCGGCGGCCAAGCATGATTTCCGTCATCATCAGAGGCAGGCCAATGAGTGCCACACACAGCAGATAAATCAGCACGAAGGCACTGCCCCCGTTTACGCCGGTCATGTAGGGAAATTTCCAGATGTTGCCCAGTCCCACCGCAGAGCCGGCGGTAGCCATGACAAAAACCCAGCGATTGCTCCAGTGACCGCGCATGGCTGTCCTTTTATTTGTTGAAGTAGCGGTCAGTTTCGGCCTTGATGATCTTGGACATCAAGAGCAGTGCAATCAGGTTGGGTAGAGCCATCAGTCCGTTCATGAGATCCGAGAAATTCCAGACAAACTCAAGCTTCATCATGGCGCCGATTATGACAGCTGTCACGAATACGACCCGATAAATGCGGATGGAGCGCGTGCCTGCCAAATACTCAACGGCTTTTTCTCCGTAGTAACTCCAGCCAAGCAGCGTTGAATAGGCAAACAGGGCGGTGGCAATCGCGACCAGTATTTCACCTGCCGGCCCCAGTGTTTCGGCAAAGCTCAGACTGGTTAGCTGGGCCGCCCCCACGCCTTCGGTCCAGGGCGTTGCGGTCAGGATGACCAATGCGGTCATGCTGCAAACAACCAGCGTATCGATGAAGGTCTGCGTCATGCTGACCAGCGCCTGCTTGACCGGGTCGTCTGTACGAGCGGCCGCTGCAGCAATAGGGGCGGAGCCGAGACCGGATTCGTTGGAGAACACGCCGCGTGCCACGCCGTACCGGATTGCGGCAGCAACAGCCGCACCTGCGAAGCCGCCTCCCGCAGCAATCGGGGTGAAGGCATGATGAAAAATCAGCGACAGGGCATTGGGGATTTCATTTGCATTGATTGCCAGAACCAAGAGGGCTGCTGCGACATAGCCGAGGATCATGAAGGGCACCAGAACAGAGGTGAAGCGACCGATGGAACGGATGCCGCCCAAAATCACGAGGCCGGTCAGCAACATCAGCACAACCCCGGTAACCCAAGGCTCTATGTTGAATGCGGATTCAAAAATTCCGGCAACGGCATTGGCTTGAGTCATGTTGCCTATGCCAAATGTGGCAAGGGCGGTAAATAGAGCGAAGAGCCAGCCCAGAACGGGCAGGTTGCAGCCCTTTGCCAGGTAATACATCGGGCCGCCGCGCATGCCGTGTTCGCCATGTTCGCGGTATTTCACCGCCAGCACGGCCTCGGCATATTTTGTGGCCATGCCAACCAGGCCGGTCATCCACATCCAGAACACTGCGCCCGGTCCGCCCAGGGTGATGGCGGTGGCGACTCCGACGATATTGCCGATACCGACGGTTGCTGCCAACGCGGTCATCAGGGCAGCGAAATGGCTGATATCGCCTGCGTGTCCCTGATCCTTGTGAAAAATCAGTTTCAATGCATGCGGCAATGCTCGAAACTGCATGCCTTTAAGGAGAATTGTCAGATAGAGGCCGGTTCCGACCAGCAAGAACAGCATGGGTGGACCCCAAACCCAACCAGATAAAGTTGAAACCAGCGATTCGATGGCCTGCATGATTCTCCCCTTATAAATATTGTGACTGAAGAGTATAGCCGGAGATTCTGGCGAAGAGCGGCATTGCTGAGTTGTGGGGTTTCAGGATGTTTTGGAGGCTGAAATCTGTCAAGAAATTGCCAAAACCTGCCGGGAAAAGATGCTTAAGCAGAACGCGGGATTTTAGTCCAATGATTAAAAAGGGTTTTTTTGGCGTCAGAAACAGAATATACTGATATGTCCTGCTGGTTGCTTGTGTTTTGCCCTAATAACTTGACTGAAACTTACCCTGACTCAGGAGAAACCCAAATGAAAATTGCAAAACTTACTGCTGCCTTGATGGCAGTTGTTGCCGTGCCTGTACTGGCCGAAGGCGCCGCTGCTTCTTCTGATGCCTGGGCGGCCAAGATGACTGATCCGGCCCAAAGCGCTGCTGCCATGAAAGACCCCAAGGCCTTTACGCCCTGGATGGGAGCAATGATGGATCCCGCTACTGCCATGGCCATGAGCAACGCCATGATGAACCCCAATACTTCCATTCGTTATGCCTCAGGCATGATGAATCCGGCCACCATGCAAAGCTACATGCAATTCATGGACCCTGCAGTGTATTCGCGTTGGATGGCTGCTGGCATGGACCCCAACTTCTACATGTCCAACATGATGCCCTTCATGAATCCAGCCATGTACACCAACTGGATGAATGCTTCGATGAGCCCGGCTGCCATGAACATGATGATGGCTCCCATGAATCCGGCCATGTACACCAACTGGATGATGGCCCCCATGAGCCCCGCTGCCATGAACACCATGATGGCCCCCATGAATCCTGGCATGTATAACAGCTGGGCGGCCGCAACAACAAACCCAGCAACCTATGGCTCCTGGGGCGGCATGATGGCTCCCTGGATGGGCATGGCCGCACCGGCTACCGGCATGGTTGCGCCCATGACTGGCATGATGGCCCCGGCTTCCGGCATGGTTGTTCCAGCCACCACCATGATGGCCCCTGCTGCCAATGCAATGGACCCCAATGCCTACATGAACATGATGCAGGGCTACAACCCCATGATGTTCATGGCGCCGATGATGCCCCAGGCACCTCAGCCAGCAGCGACCCCTGCCAAGTAAACGCAAAGACAGTCCCGGCTAGCGCCGGGGCTGGTACGTTAGCGAAACGGAAATGAACAGTAAAACCACCTTGAAACCTTTTGTAATGGCTGTCGGTTTAGGCTTTTCTGCGCTGAATGCGCAGGCGGCCGAACCTGTATCTGGCGAGCAGGCCAGCATCGCCGAACATTGCCTAAAGGTTGCCGGGCTCCAGGAAGCAAACGCGATCAAGGAGATGGCCAGGGAAATGAGCCCGGATGTGATTCTCGACAAGGTGTTTTCTGCAGTCGCACCCGATTTTCAGAAGGCGATTCTTTCCAAACCCGCAGAGCCCGGCAAGCCGGTCAGGAAACCCGAAGCCATGCGTGAGCAAAAATACTTTCTGCCTGCGATAGCTACCATGGACATGCCTTTCAACTGGATAAGAGTGAGAGCGAACGGTCAGGTGATCGAGCCTTCCGCAGATCCCAAAACATCCAATCCTGATTGGCAGAGGTTGGGCAAGGATCAGCAACAACAGGCAATGCCCGAATCACAGCGTTATTGATTCAACAACGGATAAGGCCGTTTTCGGTCAGCACCATATCCATTTTTATGTCCCAGGTTTCAGCGGGCACTTTCTCCAGTTCCTGACAGGCGTAAGCAACGCCAATTAGCAACGGCTTGCGCCAGCGTTTGCGTGAGCGCAAGTAAGACAATGTCGAATCGTAATATCCGCCCCCCATGCCCAGTCTGCGGCCGGCGCGATCAAAGCCAACAAGGGGCATGAACATTACATCGAGCCAGCGCGCATTCATCAGATGTCTGGCATGGGGTTCGATGATTCCGTAGCGGTTGTGTGTCAGCTCGTGGGAGCCATCGAGCTTCGCAAAGCGCAATGGTTGTGCAACGCGGTTGGCGGTGATTGGGAGATAGCAGTCCTTGCCCATGTGCAGGGCCTGATTCAGCAAGGGCAGCACATCAAACTCCTCGCCCAGTGGCACATAAAAACTCCAGCGTTTGCCTTTCAGGAAAAGGCCGGCACGAAGCCCATGGCGCAATGCCCGTTTTACTGCGTGTTGGCGATAAGCAAACGATAGCGCAGAGCGCGCCGAGCGCGTTTTTTTACGGAGGGTTTTCTTGTCAGTTGCTGCAGTCATGAGATAGTGCTCCCCGCCTGTGCCGTGCTTGTCAGCGGACTCTTGAACCGGGGTTCAAGATGGCTGCAGTCGAAGATGCTTTGGGCGCACAAGACGTGTTGCGCGCACACCCACATCGAAATTGGCCGCGGCCTTGCACGTATGCATTGGTTCAGAGAAATTGCAGGCAAACTCGAACACCGCAGGGGGCGAATCAAGTTTAACAGAAGCTTTGCTGTGATCGTAGCGTCGCGAATCAGGGTTGATCGAAAAGCTTGTCCTGGTCTGCCAGGGCATGATCCAACTCTGCTTCCATGGCCATGATCTTTTCGCGGTATTCGGGTTCACGGTTGTAGCCGACGCCGGAGGACAACAGTTCATGCGCTATGTTGAGGCCTGCCATCATGGCAATGCGCTCGACGCCGATCACCTTGCTGTTCTCGCGGATTGCACGCATCTTGCCATCGAGGTATTCCACGGCGGCGATCAATTCCGGTTCCTCTTCCTTGCTGCAGGGCACCTTGAAGGTGCGCCCCAACAGGTTGATTTCGATGGTGCGGGGTGCGGTCATGAGCCGGGGAGGTTATCGATGAGGGTTTCGACCCGTGATTTGGCACTGTCCAGCTTGGTGTTGAGCAGCTTGAGTTTTTGCTGGGAGGCGGCCAGTTCCTGTCGCAGGTTCTGGTTTTCCTTGCGCAGGCGCTGGCACAACTCGGAAGCAAGCTGAATTTTCTGCGCCAGGGAGGCGAGTTCTTTGTCCATTCAAGGATCTCTCAAGAGGTCATTAAAACTATAACCCATCCGGGCAGCTTTTTGTCATCCCTTTCGGCAGAGTAGAATGCAGGCTTCAGGTGCCCTGGCCGACTTCTGGCGGCCAGGGTTAAACGGGAAACAGGTGATCGTCACTCACGACAAGCCTGTGCTGCCCCCGCAACGGTCAGCGCTAAACGGTTCATCACACACGCCACTGGGTTGATTTTCAGACTACGGGAAGGCGATGAACTTAAAGCGCAAGCCCGGATACCGGCCTGA
>DKAU01000107.1 GCA_002450925.1 Thiobacillus sp. UBA6918
TGTACCTCTGGACCATGATGGACAAGACGGTCAAGTGCTACAACAAGGCAGCTGGCGTTGCCGCCTTCACATGGCGTCTGATTCTGACAACCGGTACCGGCCTCATTTTCGGTTTCCTGGTCGCACGCCAGGCATACGGCACCGCACTTCTTGCGCCGATGTTCATCATCTTTTCGCTGCTATACGGCACCGCCGTCTATGTGCTTGTGATGATGGCCGCTTACATTTGGGGTCAGCGTGAACTGGGTAGCGANNCTTCTGCGCCGCCTGAAGAACATGCTGGTGATATTCATCGCCGCGTCGTTCTACGTCACCCTCGTTTACCATTTGACCAACGCCTACTATGCCAAGCAGTGGGAATTCGAGCGTTTCATTCTTTCGAATGGAGGCATCTACACCAGCCTGTTCTGGTTTGGCCAGGTACTGCTCGGTTATGTCATACCGTTTATCTTGATGGTCGCGCCCAACACACGCTCCAACCGCACGGCGATTGTGGCTTCAGCCATCATGATCGTGGTTGGCGCTGTCGCACAGATGTATGTCACCATCATTGGCGGACAGGCATTCCCGTTGCAACTGTTCCCTGGATTTACCGAGAGTAGCAGCTTTTTCGATGGTGAAATCCACACCTATACCCCGAGNNTCGGTGGTGGATCCACACGCCAAATAAACAACGCATGCCGGCTCGTTCGGCAACGGCAAACACAACAAGGGGCGCGCGAGCGCCCTTGTTTGCCTTTTAGGGATCGAAGACAGATGCAATCGCGCTTTCTGATTTCAGCAGCACACAAGTCCTCGGGGAAAACCACCCTGAGCATCGGCCTGTGTGCGGCATTGAGCGAGCGCGGCCTAAAGGTCCAGCCGTACAAGAAGGGGCCGGATTACATCGATCCCATGTGGTTGACGCGTGCCAGCGGAAAGCCCTGCCACAATCTTGATTTTTATCTTATGGGCCAGGGTGAGGTCCGTGAGGTATTTGAAACACAAGCAGCCGGTGCAAATGTCGCGCTGGTAGAGGGAAACAAGGGCTTGTATGACGGGCTGGATCTGGATGGCAGCAACAGCAATGCGGCCCTGGCCAAGCTGCTTGATATACCGGTTGTGCTGGTTATCGACGCCCGAGGAATGACTCGCGGTGTAGCACCTTTGATTCTCGGCTACCAGGCGTTTGACAAGGACATTCGAATTGCGGGGGTCATTCTGAATCAGTTAGGCGGAAGCCGCCATGAAGCCAAGCTGCGAGCGGTGATCGAACACTATACTGATGTGCCGGTGATTGGTGCCGTACAACGCGAATCTGACATGCAAATCCTTGAGCGCCATCTTGGGTTGATTCCCAGCAACGAAGCAGGCGAGGCAAGAAAACAGATCCTGCACATTGCACAGCGCGTATCGGAACAGGTTGATCTGGACAAGCTATTAAACCTGACGCAAGGGAAGTCGCGCGCGGATCTGGTAATGCCAGAGGTAGTTAAATCCCAACAGAATTTGCGCATTGGCATCATGCGCGATGCAGCTTTCGGTTTTTATTACGAAGATGACCTTCAGGCCCTACGTGACAGCGGCGCCGAACTGATTCATGTCAATTCCATGCATGAAAAACAGTTGCCGGAAATTGACGGTTTGGTGATTGGCGGAGGGTTCCCGGAATCTTTCATGGAAGAACTGGAAGCCAATTCAAGCTTGCGTTCACATATCAAGCAGGCAATCGAAGCCGGATTGCCGGTCTATGCGGAATGTGGCGGACTCATGTACCTGGCAAAATCATTGACATGGAAAGGCCAGACCAATCAGATGGTGGGTGTGATTGCTGGCGATATTGTCATGCATGATCGGCCAGTCGGTCGAGGTTATGTGCGACTGAAAGAGACGGGTACCAGTCCCTGGCAAACGGATGTCCCGGATGATGACATCCACGCCCACGAATTCCATTATTCCAGTATTGAGAATCTGCCTGATGACCTCATATACGCATATGAAGTGCTGCGCGGACACGGGGTGGATGGGAAACATGACGGCATCGTCTATCGCAACCTGCTGGCATCGTATACACACCTGCGTTCCACCCGCCGTTATTCATGGGTGAAGCGTTTTTTGGCTCTGGTGGAGAAACACAAATCCGCGGGGGCTGTTTTGAAAATGGCTACCGCCTGAGTTTATTGATTAGGAGAAAACATGCTTACCCTGACCCCTGCTGCTGCCCACCAGATTCAGTCGGCAATTCCGCCTGAGGCGTCTGTTGAAGGGCTATGTCTGCGCATCGCCGCCCGTCGCGGCATGGACGGATCCATCGAATATGCCATGGGCATGGACAATGAGCGCGAAAATGACAAGACCGTCGTAGTCGAAGGCATCAGCCTGCTCGTCAACGAACATAGCGCCCCCCTGCTGGTTGGTGTGACTGTTGATTTCGTGGAAGAGAATGGCCAGCCCTTGTTTGTATTCATGAACCCCAACGACCTTGGCCCTGCCAGTGGCGGTGGTTGCGGTTCAGGCGGTGGCGGCGGCTGCGGTTCTGGCGGCTGCGGTTCTGGCGGTTGCGGCAGCCGTTGATTTCCCTATTTGACTGAAAATTGAATGATTAACCGCAGCGTTCGCGGGGGGACGGAGCAATATCCGACCCTCTGCGTTCTCTGCGTCCTCAGCGGTTAATTTTGATATGAATTTCCTTCCCATCTTCCTTGACCTGCGCGACAAGACCTGCCTCGTGGTTGGCGGCGGTGAGACTGCCGCACGTAAAACTGCCATGCTGCTCAATGCCGGCGCATCACTGTTGGTCGCGCATGATGGTGACTTGGCTCCTGCCTTCTCTGAATTCAAGGAGCAGGACCGTATCAGTCACAAGCGCACCCCTTTTAGCGAGGATCTCCTGGATGGGATGGAACTTGTCATCAGCGCAGCGGAAGATGACGCCATTGACCAACAGGTCAGCGAGGCAGCAAGAGCACGGCATCTCCCAGTGAATGTGGTAGACAAGCCGGCAATGTGCACATTCGTGTTGCCCGCGATTCTTGATCGCTCACCCATGATCGTGGCTATCGGCACTGGCGGTGCTTCGCCGGTTCTTGCGCGTCTGCTGCGTGCGCGTCTGGAAACGCTGATTCCGGCAAGCTATGGCCGGCTGGCCTATCTGGCTGAAAGTTTCCGGGAGAAGGTCAAGGCCAAGTTTTCACATGCACCCATGCGCCGCATTTTCTGGGAAAAAGTGTTGCAGGGCCCGGTTGCGGAAATGGTCTTCTCCGGCAAGGAAGATGATGCCGCAAAACTCTTGCAGCGAACGCTGGATAAAGAACAGGACGAGTCCCCTCAGGGCGAGGTGTATCTCGTCGGTGCCGGCCCCGGCAATCCGGATCTCTTGACCTTTAGGGCGCTTCGACTGATGCAGCAGGCCGATGTCGTGGTACACGATAATCTGGTCAGCGAACCCATCCTCGAGATGTGTCGTCGCGATGCGGAACGTGTCTATGTCGGCAAGCAGCGAGCCAATCATGCCGTTCCACAGGAAGACATCAACATGTTGCTGGTGCGGCTTGCCAAGGAAGGCAAGCGCGTGTTGCGACTAAAGGGTGGCGATCCTTTCATCTTTGGTCGTGGCGGTGAGGAAATCGAAACCCTGGTCGATCACGGTGTGCCCTTTCAGGTCGTGCCTGGCATTACGGCTGCTGCTGGTGTGGCATCATATGCCGGTATCCCGCTCACGCATCGTGATTATGCGCAGTCGGTCACCTTCGTTACCGGCCACCTCAAGGACGACAGCACCAATCTGGACTGGGATGCCATGGCAAAGCCAAACCAGACCATCGTCATCTACATGGGCCTACAGGGTCTGCCGATCCTCTCGGAGGAACTGGTCAAGCACGGACTTTCCCCTCAAACGCCGGCAGCCATCGTGCAGCAGGGCACCACACCCCATCAGCGTGTGGTCACCGGTACGCTGGAATCGTTGCCAGAACTGGCGGTGGAGGCCCAGCTCAAGCCCCCTACGCTCATTATCGTAGGCAACGTCGTCAGTCTGCATCACAAGCTCAAGTGGTTTGTGAGTGAGGACGAGCGTAACGCCGAGGCATAAAAAAGCCCTCGCCTGTGCGAGGGCAAAGGAGTCGGTGTCGCAAACCGGCAGTCGTGAATACTGACTGCCGGTTTTTTTATTTCGCGTATTTTGCCTGCATGTGAATGACTGCCGTATTGCGCTCGCCTGCGGAGACGGCGGGCTTTGTTTCAAGCACACCCTCAGATTCACTCTTGTCAAGGCGGTACAGGGTAATCACCAGTCCGATCGACGAAATCAGCAGGAAGTAAGGACCAAAGAGCCAGAACACCAGCGGGATCGCAAAAAAGAAAGCACGCATGCCGATAGAGAACATGTTCCCAGCGCGGTTCAGGCGTTTGGCAACAGACTTGGGCGAAAGGTTGTAGTGGGCACTGTGCTCCGGAAGGTTCACCATGAACACGACATGATTGGCCAGGCGTACGGACATTGCAAAAGCAAAAAAGGCCACGATAAAGTCGACCAGCAACAACATGACCTTGAGGATCCACAGCTCGGTGGCATGCGATCCGGATATGCTAAGGAGATGCCAGCTGTGCGAGATGTTTTCCGCCTGGCCTGACAAGGTAAGGGTGCCGATGATCAGTAATGCGGCAGTGGAAGCCATGAGCGACGCACCCATGATCCAGTTGCGCAGAGTCTGTACGGCCATCACATCCTTGGTGTTATGGCTCATGATGTTCTCCACCCATAAGGTGCGCGCCAACTCATTTACGCCATGAATGGTGTAGGTGGGGTTTTCCCGAACCTTTTGCCGGAGAAAGTAGTAGTAAGCGGCAACAATGGCGGCGCTGATGGCGAAGACGATAAAGTCGGTTTCAAATTCGTAAAACAAGTTCATCCTTGATCGATTTCCTTATTATTCGGTTTCAGAGTGAAGATGGGTGTCACAGGGCGTGTGGCAAGGAATGGATGGCATTCGCGAGTGGGCCCCTTTCCTGTATTTCGGAAACGGCCGGCTTCAGTTTTTCCCCGGCTGGTCTGCCAGCTTTCTCGTCAATCTGGTTGAGCAGGGTACGGAATTCGCTGTAATTCTCGGCGTTGGCAAAGACAAGGGCATTCAGGATGGATTTTCCGGTTTGGATGATGGATTTCATGGTTAATTACCAATGTGGTTGGGATGTCATCATTAATGCAGTTAGCGTGCCAGATTCGTAACCCATTGTTTTTAAATGTTTCTGTTCTTTTGCTTCGCCCTGTGTTGCAATAGAGTGTTGCAAATAGAAGCACTCGTTCTTACGGAAAATAGGTAACTATATGAAAAATAATGTTAAACATAGAAATATGGCGTGTTTGCTTTATGTTCTTGTATGTAACATAATGCAACAAGTGACTGCGTTGCGCTAATTTCCCAAGTCGATAATGTGACTTCTCTTGCCAATCTTCCTTTGTTGCGCCATTCCCTGCAGGGGAAAGTAACGCTTGGCTATTACGCCGTCGCCGCAATCATTCTGGTTGCGTCGCTCTTTTTTATTGGCGAATTGAGGGCGCTTGAGGCGAGGGTGGTGCTGGGTGAACGGGTAACAGATTTGTTTGACACGGTGCTGGAAATCCGCCGTTTTGAGCGAAATTACTTTTTGCATCACCAGGACGCTGACCGAAGAGAGAATGACCGTTACATCGGTATTGCGCGTGAATTGCTAAGGGTCAACCGGCCAGACTTTCTTGCAATTGCACCCAAGGTCAGGCTCGAAGAATTGCAGGCTCTACTCGGCGAGTATCAGGAGAAGATGTCGGCATTGGCGGGAACGCTTGGCAATCAAAACCAGGTTGCCTTGCTGGAGCCGCGCATACGTGCGCTGGGCAAACAGGTTGTTTCGATAACGGGTGACATGTCGAGTTCGGAGCGCCGACAGATCCAGGCCTCCTTGGCATCTTTTCGTACCCTGTTGATAGTCGTCATTTTTTGCATGGCGCTGCTGGTCGTGGTCATTGGACGAATCTTGTCGCAACGCGTTGTTCGTCCTTTAAAGGAGATGGAGGCCAGTGTTGCGGCCATATCGGCCAACCGGCGAGAAACCCTGGCTGCACCGTCGGACGATCGGGAAATCATTTCCGTTATCCAGGCGTTCAATCACATGTTGAAGGAGCTCGACATTCGGCAAAAGTCGTTGATGCGTTCAGAGCGGCTGGTTTCTCTGGGTACCATGCTTTCCGGCGTGGCTCATGAGCTGAACAATCCGCTTTCCAACATCTCGACTTCCTGCCAGATCCTGCAGGAAGAGGTTGACGAAAACGACGCGGCAACCCAGAAAATGTACCTTCAGCAGATCGATCAGCAAACCGAACGGGCGCGGAATATCGTGCGCTCTCTGCTGGATTTCTCACGTGAGAAGCCATTTACAAAAGAGTCTGTTTCGTTGCGGCACCTTGTCCAGCAAACTGTCCGGTTCGTGCGGGGCGAGGTGTCGGCAAAGTCCGTCGTGCAATTGGATATTCCCGAGGATCTGATTGTCGAGGCCGATGAGCAGCGTCTGCAGCAGGTGTTTGTGAACCTGATCCGCAATGCGTTGGAGGGCCTGGAACCAGGGGGCAGAATCATGATAACGGCTCGCTGCATGTGCGTTGACGGGCCACCTGAAGGCACGGCGCTGGGTTCTGGCTGCGAGGACCGTGGGGAGGTGGTGGAAATCAGCATTGAAGACAATGGGCCTGGTATCCCACCGGACATCCTGCCGCGCATTTTTGATCCCTTCTTTACCACCAAGGACGTAGGCCATGGCATGGGGTTGGGGCTTTTCGTGGTGTATGAAATCGTGGATGAACACGGTGGGTGCATCGCTGTGGAAAGTGAGCCGGGGCAGGGTGCCAGTTTTCGGATCAGGCTCCCGAAATCGAGGACTGGTGAGGCATGATGGAAGCTGCGCTCTTGATCGTCGACGACGAGGAGATAGCACTGCGCAATCTTCAGCATGTCATGGAACGCGAAGGTTATCGGGTCGTGGCATGTCCTGGCGGCGCTGAGGCGGTGAAGCAGCTGAAGAAGCAGAAATTCGATGTTGTCCTCACAGACTTGCGCATGGAAGGTGTCGACGGCATGGACGTGTTGAAAGAAAGCCGCAACTTGCAGCCTAATGCCGAAGTGATCTTCATTACGGGGTACGCCACTGCCGAGTCGGCCGTGCAAGCCTTGAAGCACGGCGCCTTTTATTACATTGCCAAGCCGTTCCGGCTAGACGAAGTGCGTAAGGTGGTGGCCGAGGCATTGGCCAAGGTCAGTCTGCGCAGAGAGAATGAATCTCTACGCAATGAAATCGAGAAGTACCGGGATGGAGAAGGCATCATCACCCAGGATGTCGAGATGCAGCGCTTGCTCGATATTGCGCGCCAGATTGCTCCAACTGATTGCAGCGTTTTGGTTAGCGGCGAAAGCGGTACAGGCAAGGAATTGTTCGCCCGATATCTTCATCAGCAAAGCAACCGGCGTGATGGGCCCTATACCGCAATCAACTGCGGCGCCTTCAGCGAGGAACTCCTTGCCAACGAGTTGTTCGGACACGAGAAGGGCGCTTTTACTGGCGCCACTGCCTTGAAGAAAGGCCTGGTGGAGGTGAGCTCAGGCGGTACCCTGTTTCTGGATGAAGTGACTGAAATGACGACATCCATGCAGGTCAAGCTGTTGCGGGTGTTGCAGGAAAAAGAGGTCCTGAGAGTCGGCGGTACCCGCCCGGTCAAATGCGATGTACGCATCATCGCAGCCACCAATCGTGACGTGGCCGAGACGGTAAAGGATGGAAGCTTCCGGGAAGATCTTTACTTTCGCCTCAACGTCGTGAATCTGCACATTCCGCCTCTGGCCAGTAGAAAAGGGGATATCCCCTTGCTGGCCCGCCATTTCCTTTTGAAGTACGCCAAGCGCATGCAGAAATCAGTGACGCGTATTTCTGATGAAGTGATGACGATGCTGATGGATTATGCCTTTCCGGGAAACGTCAGGGAGCTCGAAAACATTCTCGAGCGTGGCGTGGCCATGGCCCAGGGCGATACCATCGAAGTCTCCCATTTGCCCGATTCCATCCAGAAGACCGGGGTTTTCAGTTTCCGCAAGATCGAGGGAAGGTTGCCCACCCTGGGAGAACAGGAAATGGAATATATTCAGCGGGTACTAACGGAAGTAGACGGCAACCAGACCGCGGCCGCGCAGATTCTTGGCATAAACCGCGCCTCCCTGTGGCGCAAACTCAAGGCTAGGCAGGAAACTAACAAGCAGGGTAGCTAGGTATTCTCGCTGCTGCTCCAGAACCGCTCCATGGCGATATACGCATAAGAAGCAGTCCAGCCGATCAGAAGCAGGCCATTGAGTGCCTCCACGCCAGCAACAAGCCTTATGGGCCCAAGTGGAACAACATCTCCAAAACCAAGTGAGGAATAGGTCTCGGCAGAGAGATACATACTGTTCAAGAGAGAAGAACCGCCTGGCCCGCTGAACGTACCCACATCAGCGTAGTGGACGAGCAAAAAAACGGCAAAACCATAGAGCAGGATTTCTACTCCATGCGCCAAGAAAGCTGAGAACATGACTGCGATTAGTTTTGTTCTTGGCGGGACGTTCAGGCTGGGCAGACGCCGATTTAACAATCCAAGGACTTCATAGTGAATAAGCGTGGTGAGGGCGAGCAGTGAAATGCAGATAAGGCTGACGAGAATCATTGCATGCCGGATGGTTGGGTTATGGGGGTAAGTCGGCTAAGGTGCGCATATGATTGATGCGAGTTACTTGCCAGCCGGATTGCCGATTTAATGAATCGGATATCAGGCACAGATTCATCGCGAACCCAAAAGTTTCAAATTGCCCAAAATTCCTTGCCTCTGCGGCTGGTAGTTTCGGACACTTGCATGTGTACTCATGACCGGGGTAACTTGGCGATTACGAAGGATATTTTCTAACAAACCATAAATAGCCCCATGCGCCATCAACCTCAAATTCTGGCATTGCGCCAGGTGCTGTCCACGGTCATCGTCGGACAGGAAAAACTGCTCGACCGGCTGGTGATCGGCCTGTTGGCCGGTGGCCATGTTCTGGTAGAAGGACTGCCCGGTCTGGCGAAGACTACTGCGGTCAAGACACTTGCAGCGGGCGTGCACGCACGCTTTAGACGGGTTCAGTTTACCCCTGACCTGCTGCCCGGCGATCTTACCGGCACTGACATATACGATCCGCGCGAATCACATTTCCAGTTTGTGCCAGGGCCCTTGTTCAACGAAATCATCCTTGCAGATGAAATCAACCGCGCGCCGGCCAAGGTNNCCAAGGTGCAGTCGGCCCTGCTGGAAGCCATGCAGGAGAGGCAGATTACGGTGGGTGGCGAGACACGCAGCCTTCCTGAATTGTTCATGGTCATGGCCACTCAGAACCCCATTGAGCAGGCCGGCACTTATCCCTTGCCCGAAGCCCAACTCGATCGTTTCCTGCTTCATGTAACCCTCGATTATCCAGCCGAAGAAGAAGAGCTGGAAATCATGCGACGTGATCGCGCGCTCCACCTCAGTGACGGACGGGCGCATCTTGATACCGTGCTTGGTGTTGATGCGGTGCTGGCTGCGCGTAATGAGGTTGGCAAGGTTCATTTGGCCGAAAAGGTAGAGGCCTACATCGTGGCGCTGGTGCGTGCCACGCGTGACCCCGGCAAACTGCGACCCGAATGGATTGATGCAGTGGAAGTCGGTGCCAGCCCGCGCGCATCGCTCGCCCTGGCGCATGCTTCGACGGCGCTGGCCTACCTGCGCGGCCGCGATTTCGTGACGCCAGACGACGTGCGTGAAATTGCGCCGGATGTCCTGCGACATCGCATTATCCTCAGTCTTGACGCACGCCTGAAAAAGCTTGGCTGCGATGAATTGGTCGCAGGCTTGATCGAGGCCGTACCGGCACCGTGATCGCCGCACTCGAAAAAATCCGTTTCCGATTACGCCTAAGCCATGACAGTCTGAGCGGGTCACCTGTCAATGCACCTCTGCTCGGCGCAGATGAACTTGCCGGGCTGGCGGTGCAGGCAATGCGACTGGCACGTCAGCCTGCACGTCGCGAAGTGCATGATCATCATGCCGGTGACTGGCCCTCGACCTGGCTGGGGCGAGGATTGGATTTCGAGGAAGCTCGCCCCTACGCGCCCGGAGACGACATCCGCGACATGGATTGGCGCACGACTGCACGGCTAGGCGAACCATTCATCAAAACTTATCGCGAGGAGCGGCAGCCGGCGTTGCATGTGGCAGTTGATCGCGGGCCGTCCATGCGCTTTGGGACACGGCGTTATCTGAAAGCAGCGCAGGCTGCTCGCGTTGCTGCTTTACTTGCTTTTTCTGCTTCCGAGCGAAATATCGCCGTAGGTGCAACCCTGTGGGATGTTGATGATCTGACCCTGCCGCCGCGCCATGGCAGGAATGGCATTCTCGAACTGCTGCATGCCGCCGCCGCACCCTGTCCGCCACTGCCGGCAGAAATGGCCGAAGCCATTCACGAAGTTGACCGGTTGCATCGTCTGGCAGCAGAGCTTCCACGCGGTACCAGATTGCTGCTCATAAGTGATTTCGTATGGGTAACTTCTGAGCACGAAATGGCACTTGCACATCTGGCCGAACGTACCGATCTTCTGGCTGTACGCATCAGCGATCCGGCCGAACGTGAGTTGCCGGACGTGGGTCTGGCGCGTTTTCAGGACATGAGTAGCAGCGATGTCCGCTGGCTGGATACCGGAACTGTCGCTGCGAGAGCCGCTCATGCGTCCGATTTTGCAAAACACCGCGCAGAGATTGATGCCATCCTGGGCCGAGCGGGTGTGCATTGTCTGGATATCGGCAGTGAAGTGGATGATCTAACCAAACACCTGCAAGCTTATGCCTGATCCACAGAAGGATATTGCGCCGATCATCGAGCCGGTTGCGCCCCCAATGCCTGAGGCGTCACCGAACCATGTTCTGCCTCCACTGATTGGTCTTGGCTGTTTGCTGCTCATTGCCATTCTGGCATGGCATTGGCGCAAGCGTGCGCCATTAAGGTCCCTTCGCCGGTTGATGCGTGAGCCTGATCCTGTTGATGCGGCACATGCGTTGGCAGTCCTGATCAGAAAGCAGCGCATTTCCCCTCCTGCAGCCTGGCAAACCGAACTTGAACGCCTGCGCTTCGGCCCGTCGTTCGATGGCGCCGCTGACTCTTTGACGCGACTGTGCAGGCAAGCTGAAACATTTCTGAAGGCGCGTTGATGGAATTTGCCCAGCCGCTTTTTCTGTTATTGCTGCCACTTCCGCTGTTATGGGCTTTCTTTACATGGAAACGTGGAGCACAGGGAGAGGCTGGCGCCTGGCTTTTGCGTCACCCACATCTGGCGGGCGGCAGTGTCGCGCCGCCCAGTCCCTTCCTTCCGATGGTGTTGCATACCCTGGCTTTTTTGTTGTTGGCAGTAGCGCTCGCCCAGCCTCGTCAGATTGGCGCCTTGATCAAGCCGCCGCCGGAAGGGCGCGACATCGCGCTGGTCATCGATACTTCGCTGACCATGAGCATTGATGACTTCACACTGAATAATCAGAAGGCCACGCGTCTCGCGGTACTTAAGGAAGTTTTGGGACGCTTCATCAAGGCGCGCACGGCTGATCGATTCGCCATTCTGGTTTTTGGTTCTGAAGCTGCGCTGCTCACACCACCTACGTTCGATCACGAACAGGTTCTGTCACAACTCAACCGGATGCAGGTTGGCATGGCAGGTGACAACACCGCACTCGGAGATGCACTGGGGCTGGCCATCAAGCACCTTCAGCATCAAACACTCAGGCCGGCCATCATTCTGGTGAGCGACGGTGAACCATCGAATACAGGTGACATGACGCCTGCAGAATCAGTTGCCGTTGCGCGCCAGCTTGGCGTCGCCATCCATACCCTTCAGATTGGGAGCAATCTCTTTGCTGCAGGCCGTGTGCCGGTACAGGAAAAAGACCCACAGCCCGAGCTTGTGGATATCGCGCGTATTACGGATGGGCAGCACTGGTTTGTACGAAGCACAGATGATGCGGAAAAGGTAGTAAAGGACATCGACAGACTGGAAAAAACTTTGTCACGTCCGGCCAGAAACCGCGAAGTGCGCGAATGGTACTGGCTGCCCTTGAGCGCGGGAGTGATACTAATGTTGCTGGCGCGCGCAATGCTAATTCGCAGGCAGGGGGCGTGATAATGAATTTCGCGCAACTTGACTGGGCAACCCCATGGGGTGCGCTGGTGTTATTGATACCGCTTGTGCTGGCAGTAATGGCCCATCTGCGACGCGCAAAACTCGCGGCATGGGCAGACCCCCATCTATTTCCCTGGGCGGTGGCGGCAATTGGCAAGGGCGAGCCACGCAATGTGCGTCGCGTAGCCGACTGGCTGGCCTGGGTGTTGCTGGCGCTTGCCGCAGCAGGTCCGCGTCTTCCCCTCATGGAGATGGCCAATGAAAACGTCGGGCCGCAGCGTCATTTAATGAGTGTGCTGGTCGCCTTGGACGTGTCAGCTTCCATGTCGGCAACGGATATCGCGCCTGACCGCCTGACACGTGCCCGTCTGGAGTTGTCTGATTTCATTTCTCGCCTCAAGGGGGAACGCATCGGTCTTGCTCTCTATTCTGGCGAGGCTGGTTTGCTGCTTCCGCCTACCAATGACGCGAAATTGTTCAAGCGAGCGCTGGACCAGGCCGGGACAGATTTGATTGAAGCCCAGGGCAGCAATGTTGCCGCAGTGCTTGGATTGGCGGAAAAAGTTTTGACTACCGAAAAAGCTCGCAGCCGCGCTGTCCTGCTTGTTACAGATGCAGAAGACGACAGCATTGGCGGTGCAGCAGGAGAGGCTGCTCGCAAGGCAGCAGAAAAACTCAAGGCCAAGGGAATACCGGTGTTTGTGCTTGTTGTGGCGGGCAGGACCGGTGCACCCATTCCGCTCACTGATGGCGGCTTTATCGAACACGATGGAGCACAGGTGGTAAGCCGTCCGGCATTCGATGCCTACGCGGAACTGGCGCGCATGACAGGGGGAACCTTGAGCGAGGTTGCCGATGGAGACAAGGATTGGCTGCGTCTATATGACAACAGCATTGCGAATCTTCCCGGTGATCCAGTTGCGGCAGACGAGATCCGCGCCTGGCGTGCCCTTTACACCTGGCCGTTGTTTGCATCCCTGCTGCTGTTTCTGGTTGCCTGGCTTCCGCGTGCCGCTGCATCTTCAGCAGCCATCATGCTGGTGCTCATGATGGCGCCGCCGAAGGACTCATTTGCTTCTGAAGCAGAACAGGCTGCCTGGCATGCGTATAGTGGCGGACGATTCAATGATGCGATTCAAGGCTATGAGAAAGCCGGTGGGTTTGAAGGCCAGATGGGCGCAGGCGCGTCAGAATGGAAACTCAAAAACTATCCTGCTGCACTCAGACACTATGGAGCAGCGCTGCTTTTGGCGCATAACGAGGCACAGCGCACCGATGCCCTATACAACCTTGGCAATGCACACTTTGCGCTTACGCACTGGCAGATTGCTGCGGAAGCATATCGAGCCGTACTGCAGGTGCGTCCAAATGATGAGCGCGCCAAAACCAACCTGACCGTGACGGAACGACAGCTTGCCAGGTTGCGCACTGAAAAGCCAATTAAAACCGACTTGCGCGGGAGGCGGGGAAGCATAGCTGAGGGCGAAGTTAATGTGGATTGGGACAAGGAACTTGCCATGCCGGAATCCGAATCTTCCGAACAGGCTGTGCTGGTGGAAGAGGCGAAGGCTGCCGTGGGAGCAAAGCATGCAGGAGGAACTACTGAGCGATTTTTCTCACCCGATTCGCGCCACCTGCAATCCGGGCTGCTCAAACTGGAAAGACTGCAGGAGCGTCCGCGAGCCATGCTGAAAGGGCTGTTGAAACAGGATCGTGCTGGAGAGACGCAGGTGTTGGAGCTTCAGCCATGGTAAAGCTTATAGGCCATCTGCTTATAGCCGTCACGCTACCTGTGTTCGCGTCACAGTCGTATCGAGTTGATCCATCAACGATTGCGCTGGGCGAGCCGGTGACACTGACGCTAACTTCAAAGCCCGGTTTTGTGGACAAACTGGATCTTGCGCCCTTGGCCGAGAATTTCGAGATACATAGCCGTAATCAGGGGAGTGATGGCAAGGAGGAGTCCCTGGTACTCACTCTTTACCCCTTGCATGCTGGCCGTTTTTCTTTGCCCAATTTCGGGTTTCGCGGACGTCCGCCAACTTTGACTGTCAGTGAACAATCAGAGAATGTGCCAAAAGTGCGCTTTCATTTCGAGATAGAACCTCGGCAGTATCACATGAGGCAGTTTGTTCGCCTGACCCTGGAAGCCTGCGATGACGGCAGCCTTATGTGGCAGCGCCCGCAGCTGCCTACGCGGGTTGGCCTGTTTGTCCGTGAGTTGAATGAGGAGCAGGTCTATGTCGAACGAGATGGCGCATATTGCACCGCACACCGCTGGAACTGGTCAGTGATGATCGCCTCGGCCGGAGTCACACCTTTGAATTTGCCAATGATGGAGGCCAACAAGTTTGGCCAGCGACTGCGCTTTCCCCCGCCAGAGATAAAGTTTGATTCCTTGGAAATTCCATCCTGGCTTCCGGTTGACGTTGCAATCGGCAAGCCGGAAATATCTGCCCAGCCTGTTCCTGAAGAGTGGCCAATTGACCGTCCACTGTCCTGGCGCATGGACGTTGTCGGTTGTTACAGTCCGGAGTCGCTGAAGAATCTGCTTCGGGTACAACTCATGAATCATCCTCAATTTGGACGCTACGAGCCGGTGGTGAAGGAGTCCGGTTATGACAATGGCGTACCGCGCCATTCTGTCGTTCTGTATCCCGTGTTTCCAGAGAGCGGAGATGTGAAATTGCCTGAGTTGGTTTTTCCCTGGTATGACGCCGAATCCGGGAAATTGCAGCAAGCCATATTGCCTGTTTCGAACGTGCTGATCTTTAACCCGACTACACAGCGCCTGAAGACATGGCTTATGTGGCTTGGGATAGTGCTCGCTGTTTCTTCGGTTGCTTACATCCTTTGGGGCCAGCTTGGCTGGAGGCTTCGCCGACGGCGTGCGCTGGCTGGTCTTGAGCAAGTTTCAAGCGTGGATGAGTTGTCGTACAAGCTGTGTTCTTTCGGACTGGGCACGCGAAACATACCGGCCGCAACGCTGGGCGAATGGCTGAAATTTATGCAGCAAGAAACCCAAACCCAAGGTGTCGCGGAACTGGTTGGGCTTGTCGAGTCCGCCCGCTATGGACTCGCCGAGTATGAGATGCGTGATCTTCTGCAGCAGGCCCGAACATGTCTTTCAAATGCCAAGCCTGTTTAAGGTGAAGGACTTTCCTCAGCCATTTTGAGCGCCAGTGATTCGTGGTGTTTGTGCTGGCGATGAAGAAACGGCACCAGCAGGAAGCACAGTGAAAGCGACCCGGCGGCAACCAGCAGCAGCGGTGCGAATTCATGATTGAAGGCGCGTTCATACAAGTGCGAGCCAATCACGGAAGAGAACTGTTCGGTCCCGTTGTAAATGGACATCATCACGGCAAAGGTAAAACCTTCTGCACGCGGCGGGCAGGCGCGCGCTGCGACCGAGAAGATCATCAGCGAACCGATCTGGTTGAGCATGCCAACGCTGACATTAAGTGGTGCGGCGATGGTTTGTGCATAAGAGCTGGGCTGGGCCAGCAGAAGGTAGGCCAGCACAGCGCAAACGGCTGCACTAATGGCGACATTGGCCTGCATGGCAACAGACTTCTTGGACAGTATGTGGCCGAATATCCACGCGCCGACAACTCCGCCTACAGCGGTGAATGCAGAAAGCTGGCCGATGAACTGCTGTTCGAAATGCAGCTTGTCGACCATATGAAAATACAGTGGCGCACCAAAACCCGGGCTGAAACACCACAACACGAGAAACAACGCAGCCAGTTGCAGCCGTGGTGAGCGAATCGCCTCCCACATGCCTTGGGTGGTTTCCTTCATTTGAACAAAATCCATCTGGCTGCGCTTTTCCTGAATCAGGAAATAACTGGCGGTAAGCAGGGCAATAGGCGCCAGCATGGTAATGGTTGCGGCGATGTGCAGTGCCGTGGCAGGTTTGAAGTTTGCTGCCAGAAAGCCGCCCACAAGCGCCGTCATGACAGACGCAATCTTGAACCAGAACCATTGTGTTCCCTGGAAGCGGGCGGTCATGCCGGTTTCGCTGCCTTTTTCCACCATAAGGGCATCCACAATGACATCCGAAGCGGCGGTGCCGAATGCAGTCAGCGTCAAGGCGCTGACCAGCGTGCCTGAGTCGGTCAGACCCGACAACCAGAGAAATCCGCTTGCGCCCAGCAGGTTGAGCGCCATGAGCCAGGTTTTTCTGCGGTATCCCAGCAAGGGGACATAGTCGCTGATCAGTCCATATAGAGGCTTGATCATCCAGGGCAGGGAAGCGATAGCGAGATATTCAGAGACTTCCGCCGTTGTAAGGCCCAGTTCCTGTTTAAGGTAGAAGTTCAGCGGCTGGCTGATCAAACCGCCCAGTTGGGCGAAGCTCTGGGCAAAATAGGCAAGGCCAAACAGAAAAACCATGCGCCGGACCATGTTCGGGTCGGTGGTGGCGGTGGACGGGTTGGCCATCAGGGGCTCCATGGGGAAAGAATGGCTAAATCATACCCTTCAAGCGCATACGGGGCGAAGGGATGCCCATTTAATGTGCATGAATTGCTAAACTTATGGAATAAAGCGGCCAGTATTCCGTCTTAAATAATATTCGGAGGAGCAAAAGCATGATCTGGTTTTGCCGCAGCACCCAGCAGGAAATCCTGCGCCATCGTACCCGGCTTTTCCGCCTGGCTTATGCCTGGTGCGGAGACAAAGACATGGCTGAAGACCTTGTGCAGGAAACCCTGACCCGCGCGCTGGCCACGACTTCACCCCTCAAGGAACAGCGAGCCCTTGAGGGCTGGTTGATGGTCATCCTCAATAACTGCTGGCGCGATTGCCTGCGCAAGAAAATGGCCGGCGTACTGGAGGATATTGATGACTGGGCCGAACGCCTGGAATCCGAGGAGATGAGCCCGGAACAGAATCTTGCAGGTCGGCAAACAGCGATTACGGTTCGGAATGCCATTTCCCGCTTGCCCTTGGGCCAGCGTCAGGTGCTTACCCTGGTGGACATGGAAGACCGCAGCTACGCCGAAGTGGCTGAGATTCTGGGGGTGCCCGCAGGCACGGTAATGAGCCGACTGGCCCGTGCGCGTGCTGCCCTCAAGGAAATGTTGACGGATATAAGGCCGGTTGCGCAGGCGACCCACCTCAGGAGAGTGAAATGAAAAATAACATCACCGATGAAACCCTGAATGCTTTTGTTGACCAGCAACTGACCCCATCCGAGATGGATGAGGTGTTTGGTGCGGTCAATCAGGATGCTGAACTTGCGCAGCGCGTATGTCAGGTTCGCCAGCTCAAATCCATGGTCAAGAATGCTTACGACGGCATGGAACCGAGCCGCCCTTCGGAGTGGCGCGTTGCGCGCAGCCGCAGCTTCCAGGCATTGGCCGCTTCCCTGCTGTTGGGGTTGGGTGGATTGCTGGGTTGGGCCATGAAGCCTGCAAACACGACGGCCGCAAGCATTCTTCCCACAGCTTTGGCCGAAAAAGTCGAATTCATACCCACGATGCTGAATAGCGATTCCAGCCAAGGGCGCATCATCCTTCACTTGGACAATGACAACCCCGAGCGTATGGCGGCCGTACTGGATTATGCAGACGAGATTCTGGACAACGCTCGGAAAGAGGGCAAGCAGGCCAAGCTCGAAATCGTGGCCAACAGCTATGGCCTTAACCTGCTGCGTGCCGGCTATACGACCCAGCTACCGCGCATCAGGTCGCTTTCCGACAAGCATGCCAACCTCAGCTTTATCGCCTGCGGCCAGACGGTCGCACGCTTCAAGCGCGAAGGCCAAGACGTCCGGTTGATCGAACAGGCCAAGATGGCACCTTCCGCCATTGGTGAAGTGGTCAGCAAGATGAAGGAAGGCTGGACCTACATCCGCGTGTAACTTTTTTGCTCCTTCGGGAAAGTGGGAGTGATTTTTGGGGGATTCTTTGAATCCCCCTTTTTTTATGGGATTGGTCTGTAATCGGCCAGAAGCGGACATTGGAGAATTTGGTTTGGGTGTCTGGTCTTGTAACAAAAGCGGTCGCTCTGCTAGATCATTTTCGGACTCAGGACTATCCGGTGTTTTTGATGACGGCTACTGCGGTTTAGGAAATGCGTTCAAACAAATAACCCCGCTGAGGCGGGGTTTTTGTTTTGAATGGTGTTACTTGATTAGTGTGTCCGGGAAAGACTAGCCAGCTCAGTCCGTCTCCTACTATGACTAATTTTTCTTTGATTCATTAACCTCTCTTGCCTATTTTCTCGGCAATCAGTTCAAGTGCGACCAAATAAGTAATTGCAATACCAAATAATATTGGTGCATTGAATGTGCTTTTTAGCCATCCATATGCAAGCCCGAACATAAAGGCACCTACTACATAAACTATCCTTTTTCGCATTTGATTCCCGATCATTGGCGACATGTGCAAGCACGGTCATTACTCAATAACATTTTCCCTGTTTGAAAGGCGTCAGATTATTCCTTGAGAGTTTATTGTTGGCGTATAACCAGCCCCTATAGTACTAAAGTTATAGATTGGGATTCAGGTCAGGATAGAGTCTGGGGAAAATAGCAATTTTTGATTGACCGCTGTTTGCCTGAAATCAGACATTGGCTACAGACTACCGAGCGTCCGCTTTGGGTCGNNTGGTCTGTAATCGGCCAGAAGCGGTCATCAAGGGGTTTAGCTTAAACGTCTGAGCTTGGCCAGGAAACAGCCGCCCAGTCATTCCATAAGGGATATGCCAAAAGGCATATCCCTCTGATACCTTTTTCGTTACATAATCACCAAAAATAATGAAACAAAATAAGATAATAAGGGGGGTTCATGAAGAACATAGCAATAGCCTTTGTGGCATCAATACTCATCTCAAGCCAAGCATATGGCGATACGTCCACACTAACAGATGAAGAGGCAATAAATAAGGCGCGCAGCCTTTTTCCTCCGGGCGCACAAGTGGAAATTTCACCTGAGCAAGCCAGAAAAATTATAGATAGGATGGAACGTATGCAAGGCATCAATTCAGCCTTGATGCAAGCGTATTCTCAGCAAACAAACGTAGCTACGCCTAAGACGGATATACCATCAAACAATATTTCAGAAGAAGAATTAGCCAAACAGATTTCTGTACTCCCCTCTCGACCAACCGAACTTCGGATAGAGGACAGAAAAGACGGCTTTACGATCAATGGACAGGGTTATGTTGACCCTGAAGGCACCATCAGAAGTTACTCTATTGATCCTGTTTCCGGCCTTGCCACCTATTTGGCAGAAACATCTCCAAATAACTACATCGTAAAAGTAACTCGTGCCGGTACAGGTGCTGAACCAGTCACCATTGGGACAGCTAAGCGAAATGATGGCGTCTGGCAGGCGGAATCAAGGACTGGTAAGCGAGCTTCTGGCCAAAATTTATCCATTTTGAAAGGTGGGTTCCTTGTTTCAAGAGAAACCGCAGCTTTCCTTTATGTGCCAGGGAGAGGTCTAAAGACTATCGCCTTACCAAATGGTTTCGTGATTACTCGATTCCAACGGGGAGATGTTCTAGGGACGGGATTCCTCCTTATGGAAAGGATTGATAGTGGAAATTCGGCTGGCAGACTTATAAAAGGATTGGGGAGTTTATTTGGGGCAACCCAGTACGATGACTACCAGTTGCTGAATTTCGAAACTGGCGAGACTGTCTCAATGAATATCTCACGTGACGGCAAAGAGGTTGGGGAATATTCAGAGTGTCGCAAGACAAGCACATTAATCAATAAATGTGGGAAGGTGGACTTCCGAGAGTCTCTTTACCGAGATATAGGGAGGAACCTAAGCCATTATTTCTGGCGTATCAATTGGTACAACACTCCAAGCGGGCCAATGCTGATTGCCCAGGAGAACGGGCTTAAAGACATCACCATACGTAATTTAAAGACTGGTCAGAAAGCCATTCTGTTCACCCGCACTCTTGGAATCGCAGGCTACGACAGCGATCAATCTGCTGATGGAAAAATTCATGTTTCTGCAAAGATGGGGTTTTCTACTGAAACAATTGATGATGCTGTCGAGGTGCTTTCAAGACCAGAACGCACAGTTTCACTAAATAAAACTGATGCTGATCAATAGAAGCAACTAAATAGGTGGCCGTGTGAATAGATCGTCACTATTAGTATTACCTTGGTTGCTTTGCGGATGCGCAACCATGAACCACGGTTACGCTCCCATGAAGAATAAAAATGGCGATAACGTTGTTGTGGTTCGAAGTGTGAGTTTCTTCAACAAAAAGGCGACCGATACGTCAGGGCCTGGATCCATAGGCCAACAACTCTCCGGGCTGGTTGGTGTTACGCCTATCGTTGGTGATCTCGCCGGTCGCGCTGTAGCAGCCGCAGTGAGTCCCGGTGGCAACGAAATGTGGGTCAGCATCCAGTTCGCAAGAGGACCGGATGGAGACGATTGGGACCGCTTATTTCCTGCAGAAATAAGACGTGAGTATCCTGCCGCGCACTTGTTAAAAAAAAGGCAATGGGTGCTTTACAAAAAAACCGAGGACGGAAAGCCGGACTCATGGCCTTGCCCTGTCGAGTTAGATTGTTTGCCAGTAAATAAATAGGGGGCTCCACACGGACTTGAAATTCTGATCTGGTAACTTGCAATCCGCAAAAGCAGTCTACTAATAATTAATTGTCTAAGCATAAAAACATTCAGGGAGGGTTATGAGGGGCACCATCTCAGTATTTTTGATCGCGCTAGTACTCGCTGTAGCTTTCTATTTCATGCCGCAATTGGTTATTCACGACATGAGGGAAGCTATCAAAACACATGATCAGGAAAGATTCTCACAGCATGTCGATTATGAGTCCGTCAGGGAAAGCATTAAGGAATCACTGTACGAAAAGATATCAACTGAAGTGGCCAAAAAAGAAGAATCAGACATGGCCACAGGAATAGCTACGGTGATGGCAGCGGCCATAATCGGCCCGATGATTGATTCACTCATTACACCTGAAAGCATTGGCGCCATAATCAAAGGCGATAAACCAAACCTGGATCGTCAGAGGCAAAACGATCAACCCCAAAATAACGATAACAACACAGATACAAAAATGTGGTTTGAGAGCTTTAGCCAGTTTGTGGTTGTTGTGAACAAAAAAGGGAAATCTGATGATCCCGTATACCTTGTGTTCCACCGCTATGGCTTATTTACATGGAAACTTTCCGAAATCCATCTGAAGTTTTGAGAACTAACTACGTTTGATGCTTATGCTTCAGAGGCCAGGAACAATTTTTTATTGGCAGCTGTTTGCCTAAAAGCAGACCTTAGCTAGAGACTACCGACCGCCCGCTATGGGTCGTTAGCCGACGGCCCTTAACATTAAGGACATATAAAAATCGGGTTATTAGGTTTTACCTAATCGCGACTAAATTTTGGATACCCAAAAGAGCCGGGCAATCCGGTGCTTTTGTTATGAATGTCTCGGCGGCGTCAGCTTTTGCTCCACTGCAAACACTGCCGCTTCCACCCTTGAAGTCAGATTCAGCTTCGCCAGGATGTTGCGCACGTGCAGTTTTACCGTGTCGTGGCTGATGCCGAGTTCCTTGGCGATGGCCTTGTTGCTGTCACCCTTGGCGAGGTATTGCAGGATTTCTCTTTCGCGTGCGGTGAGCTGGTTGATGAGTGAGGTGGATTTGCCCTTCTTGTTGTCGAGCAGGGTAACGAGCTTGGCTGTCATCTGCGGCGCGACGACTGTCTCGCCCTTGTCGGCGCGATGGATGGCATCCACGACTTCGGACGGTTCCATGTTCTTCAGCAGGTAACCCTGCGCGCCGGCTCGCAATGCGCTGGCGAGGTCTTCTTCCTCGTCGCTAACCGTCAGGATCAGCGTGGTGAAGAACAGGCCTTCTTCACGCAGTTTTTGCATTAGGGTGATGCCGTCGGTGGGTGGCAAATGCAGGTCAAGCAGCAAGACATCGGGCTGCTGTTCAGTGAGCAGTTTTCGAACCTGGTTGGGGTCGCCGGTGATGCCGCATACATGGATGGTGCCATAGTGCTCCAGCAGCTCGGCCAGGCCTTCGCGGAAGAGGGTGTGGTCATCGACAATGACGACGCGGATTTTTTCAGTCATTTCATTGTTCCCTATGCAACATTGGGGAAGACGAGTGTCACTCGCGTACCGCCGCCTACTCGGCTGCGGATTTCCACCATGCCTTTTATTTTTTCTGCGCGCTCGCGCATGATGTTCATGCCGAAGTGCATGCCGGGCCCGGTGTGGCCGGCTGCGTAAAGACCGATGCCATCGTCGATGACGCTGACTCGGTAATGAGTGCCTGTGTCTTCAAGCACGATTTGAACCTGACGCGCATAGGAATGCTTGCAAATGTTGGCGAGCGCTTCCTGCACGATGCGGTAGACCTGCACTTCCTGATCCGGGCTTAGCGCGAAGTCCTTTACCTGGTTGTCGAGCTTGACCTTGGCATCGATCTTTTGGGTGACGCCCTCCAGCAGTTCCTGCAGTGCAGGGATGATGCCGCGCGGATCCATGCGGTGGCGGAACTGGCTAATGAGTTCGCGCAGGCCGGAATATGCCGACTCAAGGGCGTGGTCCACATCCGACAGATACTTTTCTGTCAGCTCCGGTTTGTCGCCATTGACGACTTCGCGCAGCATGGACAGGCGCATTTTCATGTAGGCAAGTGTCTGTGCCAGTGAGTCATGAATTTCGTTGGCCAGCATCTGGCGCTCGTTCATGAGCGTAATGCGCAGGTTCTCGCGCGTGAGTCGCGCGTTCTCCATTGCCATGCCGAGATGCTCGATGATGGAGGTGAACAGGACGCTGATGTCTTCGGGGATGGCCTGGTCTTTTTTCAGGAACAGGTTGTACACGCCAAGCAGGGTGTTCTTGTACTTGAGCGGCAAAGCCACAACCCAGCCGCCTTCCATGCCAAAGGCCTGGGCAGTGTTGCCCTTGCATTCGAACAGATAGGGCAGATTCTTGATGGAGGAACCAATTGGCTGGCCGCACAAGGCAGTCTCCAGCGGCATGACGCTGTACTGGTTAAGCGCTTCCTGTGGCAGGCCTTCAGCGCCGACAATGCGCAGACTTTTGCCGTCAGGTGTCAGCACGCGCACGATTCCGGCGCGTGCATTGGCAAGCCGCACCATGGTGCCGAGAAAACTGTCGAGCAGGTGCTCGACGTCGACATCCATCGACAGCGACGCGGCGATGTCTGTCAGAACCTTGAGGTCACTGGACTGACGGGAGTCGCCGCCCAATTGAGGGGCAAAATCCTGATCGGATTGTAGGGGTTTTGACATGGGTTAAAACAGCCTTGGAAGGGCTTAATTATGCACTGGTAGCGGGCTTTAAAGAAATTTGTTACCTTGAAACAAGGACGATCCAAGAAACATGAAATTCTGCAGTCATTGCGGCCACGCCGTTGAGTTCATCATTCCCGAAGGGGACAGCCTCCCGCGCCATGTGTGCCCGGTTTGCGGGTCTATCCATTATCAAAATCCCAAGATGGTGGTTGGTTGCATACCCGAATGGGAAGACAAGATCCTGCTCTGCAAACGTGCCATCGAACCCAAGTATGGTTTGTGGACCTTGCCGGCTGGATTCATGGAAAACGGGGAAACCACGGCTGAAGGTGCTCTTCGCGAAACCTGGGAAGAGGCAGGCGCCCGTGTCGAACTGGGACCGCTATACACGCTTTTCAACCTGCCGCACATCAACCAGGTGTACTTCATGTTCCGCGCTCGTTTGCTGGACCTGGATTTCAAGCCTGGTATTGAAAGCCTGGAGGTACAGCTGTTCGCCGAGCATGAAATCCCCTGGGAACAGATTGCTTTTCGTACCGTAAAGTCTTCGCTGGAACTGTATTTCCAGGACCGTGCGAATGGCGGGTTCCAGTTCCATTTTGGCGACATCAGGCCGCCAGTCGAAACTAAAGCGTAAGCGGGCAGGGATTGGTTGTGAGCAGTTCCTGAAACTGTGACTGCGCTGACTTTGGGTTTTCTCGGTAGGTCTCCAGAAGTCTTTCGGCTTGTTTAAGCCAATGACGCTGACCTTCTTCGATGGACTGGATCAGGACATCAACCCGCCCATGGTCGCACCAGTTCTTGTAAGAATCGATCAACTTTGGGAATAGCGCTTGCCGAAGGCCGTCGAATTCAGCCATGTAGTAGTGCAGACTGCACCAGGCCTCGTTTTCGATGAGGGCGGGCAAGGTGGAAAGGCAATCTGCGAGATTGTCGCGAACTGATCGGGCGAGCAGTTCTGGATGCCGGTGGGTGAAACTGGCAATCATTTTTTTCCACTCTTGACCAAGCAGTTTGTCAGCACGAGCCTCGCCCACTTCATGCAGGATCACGGCTTCGCTCTCGGCTTCAGTCATGCGCAGGAGTGCAGTCTCGGGATCATGTTCAAAGCCGTAACATTGCAAGGCCTTTTTCATGGCGCCCTCGGGTTTTTTCTGCCCCCACAATTCGACCTTCTCCCACAGAGCCCGTTTCAACGCATCAGTGCGCAGGAAAATGGCACCATCCTGGTAGGCGGCTGGAAGGGTGGAAAGGTCGCGCGCATACTCGCAACCTGTAACGTAGATGGTGAGTCCCTCACGTTCTTCCTTGCGCATGAGTTCGCCAAGGAAGAAGTGGGGTTTGCGATAACGCCCAATACCTGCGCCGTAGACCAGACCTTCCGGGAGCAACTCAAGGTTTACAGCACGGCTTTCGAACGGGTCGATGGCATGGCCCTTGACCGGCAAGGCGGCAAAGTCGTCCTCTTCCAGGGTTTCCCATAGCGATTCGCGGGCGACGATCCAGGGGCCGATTTCCGCGCGCGGCGGCTGCTGGCTGAGCGGCAGCTCGTTTTCCCAGCGGAAGAACTCACGCATTTCCAGCAGGTAGGTGCACATGGTCATGTTGCGGGCGTGGTTGGCATCCGCAATGTGGCAGTTTCTTTGTACCGTTTCGACCAGTTCGTGGAAGTTGTGCATGACGCTTCCTGCCCGATAAGTTTTCGATCTGATTCTAGCGCTTCTGGCGTTCAATAAAACCGCAATATCTTCATGGCTTAGCTACGACGTCGAGCTTCGAAGTGCACCACGCCCTGTACGATATTCGAGTAGGGAAATGAATCGAGGCTGCCATGGCTGGAAATCGCTGACTCAATCAGTGCGAAGGCATCTTCGACCTTGTCGCTGCCATTCATGGCCAATTGCAGTCCTTTTAGCCCGCCGCACTGGATTTTGAGCTCCTTGGCGTGAGGTAGTTGCGCGCCAACATGTGGAATCTTCAGCGCAAAGGCGGAGTGGCCGCGCAACAGTGTTTTCAACTCCAGGCAGCGGGCCTGCGCAGTAGGATCGCCGCAATTGATCGTTTCACGTTCTGCCAGCAGATGTTTCTCCGCTTTGCTGCAGGTGATGCAGCGAGCTAGAACGCCTTTTTCGAATGCACACGGTGTCGGGTTGACCGACTTGCGGGCATCGCGGTATGCATCCTCGTTGTACTCACTCATGTGCGCATCCTCATAAACCTACTGCGCGTTTCGTCTGCTGTGTTGCTTGGTGCTCTGAATGCTCATGTATATCCGTATACATTCCGCTTCCTGCGCGCCTTGCAGCCGAGCCTGCTCGCGAAGATTTCTGAGGGTGCGCAGGGCATTAAATCAATAATCCTCGCCGGTGGTCGGCGGCTTTTCACGTACCTCGCCCAGCATTTCTTCGGCGTGAAGCTCATTCTCGGCAAAGATGACCTTGATGGAATAGTTGTCGGCGCCCGTCAGCTTGCCGCGCAGTTCCTTGGCATGTGCCGAAGCATCCTTGAACTTGTCGAACTCAGCGATTTTCTTGACGATTTGAAAGGGATGGATTTCGTATACGAAGTAGGGCATTAGTGTTTCTCCGGTTCAATATAGTATTTGACTGATTTGCGTCTGCCCGGCTGTTTTTTCAAGATCACCACGCCCTTGACGCAGGACAAATCTGCAATGGGGTGGTCCGGGTAGGACGGGTTGAGCGCATGCAGCGCCCAGCCGGCATCGCGTTTTACCAACTGGCGGAAGGTGTATTCCTCATTGTGAAACGCGATGACATAGGAACCATCCTTGGCCAGCCCTTCTGGCTCGATGACAATAATTTCCTGATCGAAAAATTCCGGCTCCATGCTGTCGCCCAGAACCATGAGCGCGAACGGCTCGGCTTCGGAACACGCGCTTAAGGCTTGGTCCTGGGGTTGATCCGCAGAAACGACCGGGATGTTGATGGGTTTGCGTTTGAATTCCATTAAAGCCACCTGACCAGATAAAAAATTCGGAATCCTTCTGACGAACGCGAAGGGCCGATTACGATTGCGGGATGCAAGTTTTCCTCCGCACGCTCAAGTGCTTCAGCTTCGCTCGCCACAGTTTCTACCACGCCTTCCGGATAGCGCTTGCGTGTCTTGTTGGGACTGCGGATCAGCGCGGGCAGTTCCTTGATCTGCGAGGGGTCGAGATAGAGTTTCATTTCACGGGAATTCTCAGGACTTGCACAGCCATGTTGATAGGCGAAATCAATGGCTCAATTTTACGCCGCATCAGCGCACCCACGGCAGAGTTGCGCAGCAACCAGGGGTCGGCAGTTTTGCTGGTGAGGCCGGATAGCGCCAGCATGGCTTCGATGCCCTGGCGATATTGCGGTGCGGCAGCCAGAACGGCCTGCAATTCTTGCGGTGCTTCCTGTTCTCCGCGGGTAATGGCACCGGCCTGGGCAAACAGCTCTTCCAGGTCTTCCGTCTTGATTGGATAGCCCATGCTGTGAAAGTAGCGGCTGATGGCATCGAGCAGCGCATAAACAACCAGCGAGGTGGAAGGTCTTGTCAAAACTTCGGCAATGGCTTTCAGATAGGTTTGTCCGTTGGCAGAGAGCAGGGAAAGGAAACGTTCGGCGTAGACATTGCCGCTTTTGGCCAGCGGCCCAAGCAATTTTTCGGCTTCTGCATAATCGGCGCGTGCGGGTTGGTCGTCAGGCAGCGTCTCCGGCATGAATTCCAGAAAGCCGATGAAGTAGTAGGGCACGCCCTTGGCCATGCGCCAGAGCTTGGCCGTAGTCTGTTCATCGGCGAGTTTGCCGTAAAGCACCAGGCGAATGGTGTGCATGCGGGCATCCGTGCTTTCCTCGAATGGCAGATGCTCGATCAAAAAATCGGCCAGCACCTTGCCCATCTGGCCTTTGATGACGGCTTCCTTTTCCAGCATCCAGCGTGCGATTTCCATCGTAGGCTGGCACCACCATGCCCGTCGTGCAAGTTCATCGGTTAGGCCAGGCGCATGCGCAACCGCTACCACCGCTTCAGGTTCGCCCAGCAGCAGCAAAGCTTCCAGGTTTTTGTCCGAGGTCTGGCCCATACGCGTCCAGCGTTGTAAATAAACGGGATAGCCCCCGGGCGAGCCGAGCGCATGACCTCCGAGGAACTCCTTGACCCGACCGATGTACTGATCGGTGCGGCAGTTTGGGTGCAGCTGGATTTTCGCCTCGCCGCTCTCGGTAAGGGCGTAGAGCGTCAGTACGCCTTCGTCGATGCGCACCGCTTGTATGGGGTTGGCCATCATCAGGACGTTAAGCCGCAGGCTGTCTTCGGAAGAAAGTTCGTTCTTCATTAGTTCAACTGGATGCGCTTGCCCCAGGGTACGGGCTTCTTGCCTTTGACCAGCCAGATGACCGGATAAACCGGGGCATGATCGGGAAACTCCGCATCGGCATCAGTAAAGTAAACCAGCGCGTCGGGGCGCAGGTTCTCGTTTTCCACCCATTCAAACACCGGCGCGAAATCGGTGCCGCCGCCACCCTGAAAGGTGCGCGGTAGACGGAACTCCTCCCAGGGCTCGAATACCCAGGGGCCGTCCTCAGCCAGTTTGGCGTCACATGCCAGGAGTGTGATGCGCACAGGTAGCGCGCCCTTGATGGCATTGATCTCGGACAGGAATTCCGACAGTTCATCTTCTCCAATGGATCCTGAAGTGTCGATGGCGACGATAAGGTCACACTGCGAGCTTTTCAGCGAGGGCAGAATCATGTCGCCCTCGCGGCGTGAAGGCCGCATGTAGTTGTAGTCGTTGCGGGCCTGGTCAAAAAAGTAGTGCGCCAGCAGCGTGCGCCATGGCAGCTTGGGTTCCAGCCACGCATCGACCATACGTGCCATCGCGCCACCCAGTTTGCCAGCCTGTTGGGCTTGCTGTGCTGCGCTGGCGAGGTACTGCTGCCATTTCTGCGCCAGTTCTTCACGTTCCTGAGCTGTCAGCGGTACCGGAAGATTGTCCTTGTCGTCATCTTCTCCGGCTTTCTGGCCGGTTTGTCCTTGCTGGGGATTGGGCTTTGCTCCGCCGCCTTCACCCTGTTGCGATTCCTGATTTTTTGGTTTCGATCCTCCACCGGATTTTCCCTGCTGATCCTGCGGCGCATCCTCCGGGGGGGGATCCTGACTCTGGCCGTTCTGGCTGCCTTCGGCGTTGTTGTCGTAAAGATGTTGGTCGAGTGTTTCGTTGTCGAGGCTGTCATCGAGGCAGGGGTAGATCTCCTCGGCGCTCATGCCGGCGAAGGTCGGCTCGTGCAGGATGCCGTGCGGGGGACGCAGGCCCTCCTCGATCAGCAGCGGATTGACGGCGTAGTCGCAGGCCACGTCCCAGCAGTGGCGGATGCGATGGCCGCGGCGGGCGAAGTGCGAGAGCGCACAGTGCAGTGCCTCGTGCGCCAGCATGAACTG
>DKAU01000025.1:0-11585 GCA_002450925.1 Thiobacillus sp. UBA6918
ATCCCATCCTCAAATCTTGCCAGCATGAGAGGACGCTTTGGCCGAGAAGCGGACTTCAGCCTTTGCTAGGCCGACCGCCCGCTTCGGGTCGATTCCTGCCTTTTTCAAAAAGCATCAATCTTTACATTGGCCGAATTCATGTCATCCGGGCATTTGTCATAGGTCTTGGTAATAATGGCGTGATCCAGAGGATTGTATGTGTCGACTGGTATCTCGGCTCTGTATCCGGGATTAAAGGTTCCAGACAAGGAAAATCTGTCTGTAGCAATGAGTTCCTTTGATGAGGAATAAACGGAAACCTTGAATATGAGCAGGACGTAATTCTTGCTGCCATAGTTCTCGACACTGACTTTGCCTGCACAAACGGGTTTTTGATCGGCCAGTTGCAATGTCTCGTATTGGAATGTTGCCTTGATGCCTTCTCGCGGCCAATCAAATTGGTAAATCCTTTTTACAGTATCGGTTTCAGGAATGCTGCCGCAACCGCCCAAGGACAAGCCAAACAAAAGACAGAGAGCAATTCTAGTCAGCATTTTGGAAACTTAACCAAGTACAAATCTTCTCTGGACTAGGCTGCAAGGCTACGCAAGTAGATCGCCACTGCAAGCAGCAGCAAGGTCAGGAACCATGCAGCAATATAGTTTCTGTTGGCACGCTTCGCCTTTTCTTTTTCCCACCATGTGCGTGGTGCAATGCCTTTGACAAGAAACACGATCTTGCAGGACAGGTTGACGCTTACGATGTTGACGACAAGCAGAAGAGCCGCGCCAACGGCCAGTGAATAGAGCCCATGCCCTGCAACCAGGCCAAGCGTGACAGCAGGAGGCAGTAGAGCAACGGCAACCATCACCCCAACCAGCACGCTCGACAGGCCTGTGGTTAACGATAGTGCGGCAGCAGACCCGGACGCAAGGGCCAGGGCAATCGAGTCCATTCCAACGTTTGTTCGAGCAAGCAGTTCGCTGCTTAAATGGTCAAATGGCCAAACCATGCCAAGTGCAAAGGACAGAACCAGGGCGAGGCCAATTCCAGCGGCAAGCGCGAAGAGAGAACTGCGCATTAGCTTGATGTCTCCCAACGCAGTACCCAGCCCGAAGGCGAGGTTGGGGCCCAGCAGGGGGGCGATAACCATGGCGCCGATGACAACGGCGACGTTGTCTTCAATCAGTCCGATGGCTGCAACGATGGTTGAAAGAACCACGAGCACGATGTAGTTGGCGTCGATGCGCGAGCTTTTTTCGACTTCTCCATAGAGTTCTTCTCGGGCGGCAACGGCTTTATCCTCTTCCTTTCGCTCAGGTTCTGGAGGCAGGGGCAAGGCGATTTCCACCGGGATGACATGGATATGCGTATCCGGCTGTGCGCTTAAAATGTTTTGAAGTGAGTCCAGTGCGGCCTGAACCTTGTCGTTGGTCACATACATACGCATGACTTGGCGTCCTGATTCGTCTGTCAGGCCGACACGAAAGTCCTGAGCATCGTTCTGCTCGGCGATGGCTGCAACGGTTTCAGCATTGCCTTCGGCAGCGATAATTTCAATAAGCTTCAATTCCCAGTGCTCCTCTCAACAAGAAACCGGTCACAAATGCGAGTGCGGATGCCATCCCCCCGGTTAAAAGGGTACCGATACCGGAGCGGATAACAGCTTTCTGGAAAATGGCACCTTTAATCATGCCGATCACCAGGAAAACCATGGCGGCCAAGCCAGCGCTCAGGTAAAACTGTAAATCAGTTCCCAGGCTGACAAACAATAAAGGCATTAGGGGAATGGCACCAAGCGTCAAAAATGATGAAAACGTCACCAAAGCAGATTTCATGGGAATGGGACCCACTCTTTGCAAACCGTATTCTTCGGTCAGCATGGTTTCCACCCAGATCCTGCGATCTTGGGTAATGGTGTTTACGACCTTCTCGAGCAACTCACCACTGAAGCCTTTGTTACCAAAAATTTGGCGAATTTCCTCCAGTTCGCCTTCTGGAATCTCATCGATGTGCGATTCTTCTGTTTTTCTGGCAGCCTCAACCTGTTCGATTTGTGCCTTGACCGATTCATAGTTGCTGACAGCCATACTAAAACCGTCCGCGATCAAGTTGGCAAATCCCAAAATGATGGCGACCGAAGACGGGAAACCAGCCCCCACCACCCCGGCAACAACAGCAAAGGTAGTCACGCATCCGTCTATGCCGCCCAATACAGCATCGGCCACGTTCTGGGATGGCCGACGATACTGAAGTCGTGTCCTTACAGCTTCAGGAAGATGTTCTGCAAAAAGCTTGGTGCGTATTCGTTCTTTCATTGGACGCTCTGCGCTCACTATTTTTAAAGGTCACAAGCATTGATGACAACAATAGACTTGGTTTACATGCAAAATCTATTTATTCATTCATCCACACGTACAAGTAAGGCGAAAGTGAAATAGCTGTTATGAAAGACGATGGTCAATCAGAAAGCAACTTGACCGAGGTTTCTGCTGTTTTTTTATCAATTAACAGCAGAATCTCACAGTACTCGTTGTGTTCGCTCATGGGCGTAGGGTCGTCGGCGCAACTGCAGCCGGCAATGATGCCGGAATAGAAGATTCCGGCTTTGGCATTGATAAACCCCGGGTTCTCTGAAACGTTGAGGATCAGGACCTTGAAACCGCTGTCTGAAACATGGCTGCTGATAGATAGCGCTTGTTGCAGGGGGAGCTGGCTGGCTTCAAGTAGCTCGATTTCCTTTTTGAGCGTTTCCTTGAAGCCGGGTGTCCCCCAGGACTTCAATGATTCGGGAAGTTTCAGCATCAAGCCTTATCTGACGGCCAGCAGTTCCACTTCAAATACCAGGGTAGCATTGGGTGGAATGACGCCACCTGCACCACGGCTGCCATAGCCGAGTTCGGGCGGAATGGTCAGCTTGCGCTTGCCGCCCACTTTCATGCCGGCCACACCCTGATCCCAGCCACGGATGACATGGCCTGCTCCAAGCGGGAAGTCGAACGGGTCATTGCGGTCCTTGCTGGAATCGAACTTCATGCCGTTGGTTAGCCAGCCGGTGTAATGCACGACCACGGTTTTCCCGGGAAGCGCTTCGTCGCCGGTGCCGGCTTGCAGGTCTTCGATGATGAGTTCTGACATGTTTACTCCTTGTTCAATTCAAATTGGAAGAAAAATGAGGCTTGCAGCATTGATGACGCTGAAGCGGATGGTTCGGTTGGTCTTGTCCTCAATGATACGTGCTATCAAATCCTGGGTGGCGATGAGCTTGCCGAATTCGCGCTCGAAGCTGAGATTGGCAATGCCGTCAGGCCCGACACCATTGGTCAGGAACAACAACTCGCCATTTGCATTTTTGGCGTTGGATAGCCTCCACACGGCGATCTCGATATTGCGCGCACCGTTGTACAGGGATTGCGGATCGAGCGTATCAAGTACATAGATCTCGGTTTTGTGTTTGTAGGTGGCCATGACCATGGTAAGCAGGCCGTTCATCAGCGCTTCGATGCGGTCGCCTGCATAGTCCTCGGCAAAGGCGCTATTGATGCTGGCTTGCCAGTCCAGGTTGCGGCGCGAAGACAGGTGCCAATGGTTGACAGGGTCGAATATCCTGGCGACAGCGGCTTCGGCGTTATCCAATCCACCCTTGCGAAACTCGGCAGGGTTCCGTCTGTAGAGCTTTTCGGTCAGCTTTTTCATCAAGGCGATGGTTTCGCGCTGGGAAACCTCGGTGACGTCATCGATGTCGCTTTTGGCGATGCCGGCAAGGCTAATGGGTCGTTCGGTGGTGGTGCCATCCTTGCGTTGTATGGGTTTGCCGGAACACGCCGCAAGGCTAAGGCAGATAAGCAGAGTTAAAACGGTTTTCACTATGACGAACAGCTAACTTCAATGGATTTTGCCCAGTCGGGCGGCTCCTTCGCATAGTCCTCGAATTCGGGTTGCTCGTCAAAGGGTTTGGACAGGATGAGCCTCAACTTTTCAATTTCCGTGTAGTCGCGCTCATCGCGTGCCTTGCGAATGGCGACTTCAGCCAGATAGTTTCTCAATACGTACTTGGGGTTGACTCGGTTCATTCGTACCGCGCGAACTTCATCATTGCTTCCAATTGCACGCAACCTCTCGGAATATTTGCTGGCCCAGGCATCAAAAGCTTCGCGCACCAGGAACTGGTCACGGATGGCCGAATTGACCGCGCCTTCGCCAGAATCGAACTTTGCTAGCGAACGGAACAGATTCGTGTAGTCAACACGGTTCTGCGCCATCAGGTCGAGCAGGTTTGTCACCAGCGGGGCGGATTCTTCTTCGAAAGGCAACCCAAGCTTTTCACACATCAAGCGCATGTATTCGGTGGCAAAGGTTTCGCCATATATTGACAGAGCATCCTGAGCGTCTTCCAATTCCATCAAGGGCAGCAGCGCCTGAGCGAGGCATGTGCAGTTCCATGCGCCGATATTGGGCTGCTGGTCATAGGCATAGCGGCCATCGTGGTCGGAGTGGTTGCAGATATAGCCGGGATCGTAGGCCTCCATGAAACCGTATGGCCCGTAATCAAGTGTCAGCCCGATGATCGACATGTTGTCGGTATTCATTACCCCATGACAGAAACCGACTGCCTGCCATTGCGCCATAAGTATTGCCGTGCGTCTTGTGACTTCGCGGACCAGGACAGAATAGGGCTTGGCATCTTCAAGCAGCTCAGGGAAGTAGTGTGTCAGGGTGAAGTCGGCCAGAGTTTTGATATCGTCTAGCTGATTGCGGTAGAAAAACACCTCGAAGCTGCCGAAGCGTATGAAGGTGGGGGAAAGCCTCGTAACCAACGCGCCTGTTTCCACACTTTCTCGCATGACTGGCATGTCGGTGCCAGTGATGCACAGAGCGCGCGTAGTGGGGATGCCGAGGCCGTGCATGGCTTCGGAACACAGGTATTCACGGATGGAAGATCGCAGGACCGCACGGCCGTCGCCGCCGCGAGAATAGGGTGTGCGCCCGGCCCCTTTCAACTGAATTTCCCAGCGGCCATTGTCAGGATGGGCAGCCTCGCCAATCAAAATGGCGCGTCCATCGCCCAGTTGCGGAACATAATGGCCGAACTGGTGACCGGCATAGATTGCAGAGAGAGTATCCGAACCATCCAGCTTTGCGTTGCCGGAAAAGGCTGCTACAAAATCCGGGTGATGTGCCAGATCATGTTGTAATCCCAGAAGATCGAAGGCATCAGGGTTCCAAGCGACCAGGTACGGGTCAGGCACAGGCGTGGGATCAAGTCTCGTATGGAAAGACTCGGAAAGCGTCGCGTAGCGGTTATTGAAAACCAGGTATTGCAAGGGGTTCATGCCCTATAGTTTATTGGCTGTAAGGGAATAAATGACCCGGCGACCAACATGAGAATTCAATGACAAGGAGGGGAAATGTTTATTACAAGCATGGTTCAGCGTGGGTTGATCATTCTTGATGGCATCGGCAACTGGTTGCCCAACCTGGCGATCCGTTTTCTTCTGGCTTACGAATTCTGGGAAGCAGGCATCATGAAATTCAATGGCGAGAACTGGTTCGAGGCCATCAAAGACCAGTTTCCGTTTCCTTTTAATGTGATTCCGACGGATATCAGCTGGCAAATTGCGATGTGGTCTGAACTGATCGGCCCGGTTCTGCTGGTGCTGGGGCTTGGAACGCGCTTTGCCAGTGTGTCCTTGATCATCCTGACCATCGTGGCATGGGCCAGTGTCCATGCAGGCAATGGCTACAACGTATGCGACAACGGATACCAGTTGCCTTTGATGTACCTGGTTCTATTCCTGCCGTTATTGTTCCGAGGGCCCGGAAAGCTGTCTATCGATTACTCGATCAGAAGGCATTACGCCATGGACTAGACTGGTATGGTGATAAACGTTTTGTGAATACCATGCCACTATTTTCTGATCTTCATCAATATGGGCAAAGCATCTGGCTGGACAACCTGACTCGCGGGCATATCCGCGATGGCAGGCTTGCCCGGCTGATTGCTCAAGGTGTGACCGGAATCACATCCAACCCAACCATTTATTTCAAGGCTGTCACGGAATCTGCTGATTATGTTTCGCAGCTTGAGCATCTTAGGCAGACAGAGCCGGACCCGGAGAAGCGTTATGAAACGCTGGTCGTAGAAGATGTTCGGGCAGCCTGTGATCTCCTTCATCCGGCGCACGTAAAAAGTGGTGGCGACGATGGTTATGTCAGCCTGGAGGTTTCGCCCCGTTTCGCCCATGACGCGTTGATGACTATTGCCGAGGCGAAGCGGCTTAATGAATTGGTTGGACGCGAGAATCTGCTGATCAAGGTGCCGGGGACAGAAGAGGGTCTGCGCGCATTTGAGCGCCTTACTGCAGATGGAATCAGGGTCAACGTTACCCTGCTTTTTTCTTTGCAGCATGTTGTGCGCACTTTCGAGTCCTATATTCTCGGCGCAGAAAAATGGGTGGAGCAGGGCGGCGATCCAGGTCGCCTCAAATCAGTAGCCAGCCTTTTCCTGTCTCGCGTGGATACGTTGGTGGACAAGAAACTGGATGCCATAGGCACCCCGCAGGCACTTGGCTTGCGCGGCAAGACTGCAGTAGCTATTGCGAAGCTGGCCTACCAGCGCTACCAGGATTTTTTCAAAAGCGATAAATATTTTTCTCACTTGCGGGCGCTAAGAACAAGGCCACAGTATCTGCTATGGGCGAGTAGCGGCACCAAGAACCCGGCATACAGCGATCTTCTTTATGTCGAGCCCCTGATCAACTCGGAAACCATCAACACGCTTCCGGACAAGACCCTGGACGCACTTGCTGCGCATGGCGAAATTGGTCCCACCCTGCACCTGGGGGTCACTGGCGCCGAGGACGATCTGGTCCNNCTAATCGCCGTGCTGCTTTAACTTATGACCGGCTAACCGCCGGTCATGGACATGAAGCGCACCAGTTTCGTGGGGGCTTCACGGAATTCGTGCCGCTCCGGCTTGCGGGAAATGGCATCGAGAATGGCCAGTTCGATCTCTGCATCGCTGGNNACCCGGTTGCAGGTTTCGCAGAAATGCTGGGACAGCGGCGTAATGAAACCGATATTGAAACGCCCATCCGGCGTGCCAAGGTAACGAGCTGGCCCGCCGCCGGGCAGGGCGGTTTCAACCAGTCCGAATTTTTCTGCCAGCCGTGCCTTGATTGGCTGCAGATCGAGGAAGGAGGAAGCCCGGCCCGTATCGCCCATGGGCATGGTCTCAATCAGGCGCAGAATGTAGTTGCCCGACAGGGCGAACTCGACCATGGCATCGATTTCATCATCGTTGACGCCGGCCATGGCCACCATGTTGAGCTTGATGCGATCGAAACCGACTTCGCGCGCTGCTTTTAACCCGGCCATGACCTTGTCGAATACGTCGCGGCCGTTGATTTGTTCCACACGATCGGCTTTAAGGGAATCGAGGCTGACGTTGAGACGGGTAACGCCGGCTTCCTTCAATGCGTGGGCATGCCTGTCCAGTTGAGTGGCATTTGTCGACAGCGAAAGGTCCTCGATGCCGGGCAAGGCAGACAACCGGGCTACGAGCTCGGGCAAATTTCTGCGCAACAAAGGTTCGCCACCCGTAAGCCTTACACGACGGACACCAAGCCGCGCGAATGTGCCAATGAGCCTCTCTGTTTCTTCGAAACTCAGCCAGTCAGCGGGTTCTTCGAAATCCCGGAAGTCCTCCGGCATGCAGTATGTGCAACGCAGATCGCACCTGTCCGTGACAGACAGGCGTACATATTCAATGCGGCGGCCGAATGAATCAATGAGCATGCGTGAATTTTACCGTTATATATGTGAAAATATAACCATTAAATGATTTAGCTTTCTGCATGGAAATCCAGACAGACTTACTGCTTTTGGTCGGACTTGGGGCCGCAGCCTTTCTGTATTCTTCGGTCGGGCATGGCGGTGCTTCGGGTTATTTGGCGGTCATGGCGATTGCCGGGCTATCACCGGACACGATGAAACCAACCGCGCTGGCACTAAATGTGGTCGTGGCAAGCATCGGTAGCTGGAAATACCTCCGCGCTGGCGCTTTTGACTGGAAGGTGTTCTGGCCGTTTGCCGTGGTTTCAATTCCCATGGCCTATGTGGGCGGGACGCTTCATGTGTCAGCCGAATTGTTCAAGCCACTGGTTGGTGTAGCGTTGTTGTTTGCCGCTTGGCGCATGTTTTTGTCATCCAGACAGACTGAGGTTGCGCGGCGAGAGTTAAAGCTGTTGCCCGCCCTGGCGGCTGGTGCAGGGATGGGGCTTCTGGCAGGCATGACAGGCGTGGGCGGCGGCATTTTCCTGAGCCCGCTCCTGTTGGTTATGGGCTGGGCAGGCACGCGTGAAACCTCTGGTATTGCCGCCTTGTTTATTTTGGTCAACTCGCTGGCTGGTCTGGCCGGGATTGGAGATTTGTCTTCCTTGCCCGAAAGTTTCCCGATTTGGGCTGGTTTGGTTGCGGTACTGGGCTGGCTGGGCGCGGAATTTGGCAGCCGTCGACTGCGTTTGCCGGTGATTCGCAACCTGCTTGCAGTGGTACTGGTGCTGGCCGGAGTGAAGATGGTGCTGACTGCATGAAAGTGCTGGGCATTGCTGGTTACAGCGGGGCAGGCAAGTCCACGCTGCTGGAAAAGCTGATTCCCCTGTTTCGTGCAGACGGGGTAAGTGTTTCGCTCATCAAGCATGCGCATCACGGCTTCGATGTGGACCAGCCGGGCAAGGACAGTTACCGCCACCGGCAGGCAGGGGCAGGAGAGGTGCTGGTGGCCAGCGATGTGCGCTGGGCGTTGATGCATGAGAATGCAGAGCCTGTGGCCCCACCGTTGCGGGAATTGCTCGGACGTTTGTCTCCGTGCGATCTGGTTCTGGTGGAAGGCTGGAAGCGCGACCCGATTCCAAAAATCGAAGTGCACCGTGCTGAAAACGGCAAACCCTGGCTGTACCCTGAGGATGAAAACATTCTGGCAGTGGCAAGCGACGTGTCGCCGCCGGACTCTAATAAAATCTGGCTGGCGCTGGATGACATTGAAGGAATCCGCGCCTTTATCAAAGAAAAAATAGGTGTTTGATTTGTTAACCGCAGCTGAACTATTACGTGAACTTCTGATTCGTGCCCGTCCTCTGGATGAGAAGGAAACCATCAACTTATCAGAAGGATACAAGCGCATCCTCGCGCAGGGACTGACGTCGTATGTCAGCGTGCCGCCGCTCGACAATACGGCCATGGACGGCTATGCCGTGCGCAGTCAGGACTGCCGGCAGCCGGACTCGCAACTCAAGGTTACCCAGCGAATTGCTGCCGGACAGATTGGCCAACCCTTGCACAAGGGCGAGGCCGCGCGGATTTTTACCGGTGCGCCCATACCCTCCAATGCCGACGCCATCGTCATGCAGGAAGACACGTCGCTCGATGGCGAGATCGTTACGGTTTACAAGACGCCGAACCCGGGCGACCACATCCGCCGTGCAGGTGAGGACATCCGTCCGGGCACGGACGTGCTGACGCCCGGCACACGCCTGAAAGGCGCCGAACTGGGACTGGCAGCATCGATTGGCGCAACCAGGGCCAAGGTCATGCGCAGGCTGAAAGTGGCGACGTTCTCAACCGGCGACGAACTGGCAGAACCCGGCCAAGCCATCAAGCCCGGCCAGATCTACAACTCCAACCGCGCCACGCTGATCGGATTGCTGGCGGGCATTGGCGCGGAAGTCATCGACATGGGCGTGGTAAAAGACACCCGCGAGGCCACGCTGGCCGCGCTTGAAAAAGCCGCCGCAGAGGCCGATGTCATTATCACGACTGGCGGGGTATCTGTTGGTGAGGAAGACCACGTCAAGGCTGCCGTCGAACAACTGGGCCGCATCGACATCTGGAAAGTGGCCATGAAACCGGGAAAACCCGTGGTTTACGGCCGCATTGGCAATGCAGACTTCATTGGCCTGCCGGGCAACCCCGTCTCGGCCTTCGCGACCTTCTGCCTGTTTGCGCGTCCCTTCCTGCTGAAACGCATGGGCGCAAATCAGGTGCTGTACCGCGCCTACCCGGTGCGGGCTGCGTTTGACTGGAAAGTACCTGGAGGCAGACGCGAATTCCTGCGTGGCCACATGGTCAGCGGGGTGGATGGTGTGGGCGAAGTCCGCATCTATCCCAATCAGAGTTCAGGCGTGCTGACCTCGGCCGTTTGGGGCGATGGCTTTGTCGACATCGATATCGGCCAGACTGTAATACGTGGTGAATGGGTACGTTTCATTCCTTTCTCAGAGGTTGTCGAATGAAAGTCAAAGTCTTGTATTTCGCGAAGTTGCGCGAAGTTTTTGGTGTCGAAAGTGAAGAGCTGGAACTGCCGGGAGAGCGTGCCTATGCGGCTGCGGTGATTGATACGCTTCGGAAACGGGGCGAACCCTGGAGCAATGAACTGGCGCTCGACGCGGGGTATCGCATGGCAGTCAACCAGACCCTGGCCGGGTTGGTGACGCCAGTGCAGGATGGTGACGAAGTTGCGATCTTTCCGCCCGTTACCGGCGGCTAGAGCGGGCTATTTTTCCAGCGAGGCCATGTGATGTGCCTGCCGGGTCGTTTCTGGCAAACGGTATCGTGTCGTGCAGGCCAGCGTCATATTGATCGCAGTCTCAAGGCCGACCCGGTGTCCCGAGGAGACGTAAACAGGTTTGACAGCCGAGCGGGTGCGCAGCACGGCGCCTATGGTTTCTTCGCCATCCATCAGCGGATTCCATGAGCCTTTTGATATGGGTGGTTCAGTATATTTGCCGACAAGGCGGGTCTTTGCCACGCCAATGCAGGGAACATCCAGAATCACGCCGAGATGGCTGGCAATGCCGAATCGGCGTGGGTGGGCGATACCCTGGCCATCGCACAGGATGATGTCGGGAGTTGTCTTGAGTTGACGCAGTGCCGCCAGGACGGCTGGCAGTTCGCGGAAGGAAAGCAAGCCCGGCACATAGGGAAAATTCGTCGGGACCTTGGCAAGCGATCTTTCCACGACTTCCAGCCCTGGGAAGGAGAGCACCACTACCGCAGCACGGGTAACCCGGCCATCCTGCTCGAAGCCGACATCGACACCAGCGACATGACGAATCGCAGGAAGCCGGTCTTCAGTTTCGACTCGCTGGCGAAGTTCGTTCTGAAGCGCGATAGCCTCGGCTGGCGTCAGGTTGCAGCGATGTTCGATGACCGGCTGCATGTTAGAGTTTTACCATGCGTTGTTGTGATGACACCTTGATATTGTGATGAAAATACTTGTACAGGAACCCGACTTCGATCCAGGCGCAGAGATCAATGCGCTCCACGCAGGCAATGCAAAAGTCGGTGCCGTGGCAAGCTTCGTCGGCCTCGTGCGCGACCTCAACGAAGGTGAGAGCGTCACGACCCTGACGCTCGAACATTATCCGGCCATGACGGAAAAATCCCTGCGTGAAATCGTGGATCAGGCGATGGCGCGCTGGAAACTGATCGATGTCAGCCTCATTCACCGCGTCGGCAAATTGCAGCCGCAAGATCGCATCGTTTTTGTGGGCGTGGCTTCCATGCACCGCGGCGACGCCTTTGCCGCCTGCGAATTCATCATGGAT
>DKAU01000025.1:11593-12833 GCA_002450925.1 Thiobacillus sp. UBA6918
TTGTAGTTGGCAAGTCTGTCTTTTGCAACCTCCGCAGTCAGGCCGACCAGTTTTGGAAATGTGCCGACACCCTGGCCTTTGGCGCCATGGCAGGTCATGCAAGCCGAAGCGTATTTCTTCGCGCCTTCGGCTGATCCGGATGTGGCAGGTGCTGGAGCTGATGGCGTTGCCGGGGCTGGCGCGTCAACTGCGGGCGTTTCTGCCGGTGCTGCAGCCTCCATGGGAGCTGGGGGGGGTGCAGGAATTTCAGCAACCGGCGCAGGTTCCGGAGCTGCCACTGTCTGGGGCTCCTCCTGTTTGCCGCAAGCGCTCAAAGCGAATACCAAAATTGCCGGGACGATCACTGACTTTTGCATTGCATACTCCTGGGTTGCCGTGGATAAGATATTGCTAATATAGTCTTGAACCTTAGCAGCTTGTGATGCATTTGCAAATCATTGGCCCGCAATTTATTTGTTGAACAGATGAAAAAAGAATTCCTGCGAAGCCGATTCAAGCCATTGCCTGTGGCGTGCATCAAGTGAGGCATATTCAGCAATCAGGCGTTTGCCAGCATCAGTCAGGTGGCTACCCCCGCCTTTTGAGCCCCCGATGGCACTTTCGATTACGGGTGTACCCATGACATTGTTCATGGCATCGACTGCATCCCAGGCGGCCTTGTAGCTCATTTTCATGGCTTTTGCCGCCTTGGAAATCGAGCCCGTGACTTCAATCTTCGTCAGCAGTTCGACGCGCCCCTTACCCAGCAGGGGTTTGCCGTTCAGCGTCAGCCAGACTCTTCCTTGAACTTCCACATGTTTGCGTGTCATATTGTGCAGGAACCTCTGATTAAATCCCACATGGCCGCGCGCTTGGTTTTGCGGGATGGCCCGCGCAATGTTGCGCCTCGAACCGTGCGCAGTGAAGCGGGCCATAGCAGCGCCACCGGCATTTGCGCGGGCCGTGTTCGCCTACGCTGCCCACGTGCCGAGGGGCGACGCTCCGGCGCTGCGCAAGGCGCGGCGACGAAAGCATATCAGGGATTCTGCTGAGGAGACGTAATGAAGCCGTTTGCCCGCATAACCCGCGCCCATGCGGGTTGCATCAGATTTTGCCGCTGGCTTTGTTGCGGCGCTTGGCTTCGTATCAACGGATACGACCTGCGCACCGCTTCGCGCCATTCAGCAAAATTTGGCTGCAACGCGGCTCATGGAGGAATTGATCAGAGGTTCCCTAGCGGTCTGAAACCCGCTGTGCAGCT
>DKAU01000002.1 GCA_002450925.1 Thiobacillus sp. UBA6918
TGTTGCGCTCATCGTCTTGATTGGGGTCCTTGGCGGACGTGGTGGCACCCACTGGAGCAGTGGAGGTGGCGGCTGGTCTGGAGGTGGCGGAGGCGGCTGGTCCGGTGGCGGGGGATTCAGCGGTGGTGGCGGCAGCTTTGGTGGTGGAGGGTCATCCGGATCATGGTAAATCGCATCCTCAAACACCTGTTCATGCCGCCCTGGCGGTTCCGCAAGCAGTTTCCCGCCTCGTTGCTGGATGAGATCGAAGAGGCGATACGCGAATCGGAAAAATCACACTCCGGCGAGATTCGCTTTGCNNTCAAGGGTGTCGGTGGCAGACACGTTGCGATGGCGGCATTTTCCAATCTGCGCGTCTGGGATACCGAGCAAAACAGCGGCGTGCTGATATATTTGCTGTTGGCAGACCACGATATCGAAATTGTTGCCGATCGCGGCATTGCCGCCAAGGTTGATCAGCGAGAATGGGATGACATCGCACATCAGATGGAACAGTATTACCAGGCAAGGGATTTCAGGAATGGAACCCTCGAAGGCATTCGGCGTGTGACTGATCTGTTGGCCCGCCATTTTCCGCCTGGTGAGCGAAATCCCAACGAACTCTCTGACAAACCCGTATTACTCCAATAGCAAGGTGACCCATGAGCGCATATGTTTTCTGGTGGATAGCGGCTTTTGCCCTGGTGGCAGTAGAACTGACAACCGGCACGTTTTACCTTCTGGTTTATGGGATAGCGGCGGCAGCGGCAGGTATTGCCGCATGGCTGGGTGTTGGCATGGCCGCCCAAATTGTAATTGCGGCAATAATCGGCATTGCCGGCACAATCGCGTTGAGAATGTGGAGACGCGTCGAGGAGGTCGACACCGCTTTTCAGGATCTCGACATCGGCCAGAGTGTCATGGTCGAGGATTGGCAGGGCAACAAGGGCCAGGTCAAGTATCGCGGCGCGGTGTGGGATGCCCAATCAGTCACGTCCGAAGTTGACCCGAGTAAACCGCTTTTCATCCGCGCCATGCGCGGCTCTACACTCATCGTCGGTAATTAATTTCAGCACACAGGAGAAAATCAAAAATGCAAGTCGCCATTGCGCTGTTTGTCGTTGTGCTTATCATCATTGCCAAGGGCGTGCGCGTCGTACCCCAGCAGCATGCCTGGGTGGTGGAACGGCTGGGCCGTTACCACGCCACACTGGCACCGGGTCTCAATCTTGTCATCCCCTTCATCGACCGAATTGCCTACAAGCATCTCCTGAAAGAAATACCGCTGGATGTCCCCAGCCAGGTTTGCATTACCAAGGACAACACCCAGTTGGCTGTCGATGGCGTACTGTATTTTCAGGTTACCGACCCGCGCCTCGCTTCGTACGGCTCCAGCGATTACATCATGGCCATTACCCAGCTTGCACAAACCACTCTGCGATCGGTGATAGGACGCATGGAACTGGACAAGACGTTCGAAGAGCGCGAACACATCAACCACAGCGTGGTGCAGGTGCTCAACGAAGCTTCGACCAACTGGGGCGTTAAAGTGCTGCGCTATGAAATCAAGGACCTGACCCCACCCAAGGAAATTCTCCACGCCATGCAGGCTCAAATCACTGCCGAACGCGAGAAGCGTGCAGTCATTGCGACTTCTGAAGGCAAAATGCAGGAACAGATCAACATTGCCACGGGCGAGCGTGAAGCCGCCATTCGTGAATCCGAAGGCGAGAAGCAGGCGGCCATCAACCGTGCGCAGGGTGAAGCAGAAGCCGTCAAACTGGTGGCTGAGGCCACGGCAAAAGCGCTTTATATGGTGGCCCAGGCAACCCAAACTCCAGGAGGGATGCAGGCAGTTAACCTGAAAGTGGCCGAAAAATATGTCGACGCCTTCGGGAATATTGCCAAGACCGGCAACACCCTGATTGTGCCCAGCAACATGGCAGATATTTCCAGTCTGATTGCCGGGGCAATGACAGTGGTAAAAGCGCAGGGAGGTGAGGTCAAGGCATGACGCGCTCGATCAACTTCTTCGAGGAGCAATTTCAGAAGCAGGTCGCGAAGGGCGAGTTTGCACTGAATCCATTTGAAGAGGCCGTGCTGCCTTACCTCTCAGCCGGCGTGCTCGACCTGGGCTGCGGCCTGGGCAATCTGGCCATTGCTGCTGCCAAGCAAGGGTGTGCCGTTACGGCCCTGGACGCCAGCCGCACGGGGGTTGATAGAGTCAACGAAGCCGCCAACAAACTGGGCCTGCCGCTGGCTGCCTATCAGGCTGATTTAAGCAGTTACGTTATCGATGGCGATTACGACAGCATTGTGTCCATCGGGCTGCTGATGTTCCTTCCACAGAACAAGGCTCGCGCCATGTTGGCCGACATCGTTTGCCACACCAAACCGGGCGGCGTGGCTGCCATCAATGTATTGATCGAGGGGACGACATTCATGGGCATGTTCGAGCCCGGTCATCATTATTTGTTCAGCGAGCATGAACTGAGTGAGGCATTCAAAGGCTGGGAAATCCTGCTGTCACAACATGACGATTTCCCGGCGCCAGAAAACACCGTCAAGAAATTTCACACTATCGTCGCGCGCAAACCTGTCTAGTGCACTTCGTCGTTGCGATGGCGTTTCCAGATCAGTGTCATCAACAGGCTGATGAAAACCCCGAATATGACCATGATGGTGTGGATGTGCCACTCGGCACGCACCATGAGCGCATAAGCGCCCGTCATCAAAAGGATGCTGATGTTTTCGTTGAAGTTCTGCTGGGCGATGGAGTGGCCAGCACCCATTAGCAGATGGCCGCGATGCTGCAACAGGGCGTTGAGTGGAACGACGAAAAATCCGGCCAACACTCCCAGAAGCGTGAGCAGGATTGCCGCAGGCCAGAAGCTGTAAACACCTGTCAGAGCGATTGGCAAAAAACCGAGAATGATGCCGGCTGGCAAAACGCAGACACACTTCTTCAAGGGAACCAACCAACCTGCAAGGCCTGAACCTATTGCGATACCAAGCGCGACGAGGGCCGTTATCTGTGTGGCCTGATCCAGCCCGAATGAAAGATTGAGCGCAGCCCACGCAATGACCATGAGCCTAAGTGTGGCGCCCACACCCCAGAATAATGTGGTGACCGCCAGTGAAACTTGCCCCAGCGGGTCTTTCCACAATAAAACAAAGCTATGCCAGAAGTCGTAAAGAATGAACCCCGGTTTCTTGCTGGGCATTCTGTGGTCAATGGGCAGGCGCGGGATAAACAGATTCACGATCGCCGCCAGTAGATAAAGAATCGTGATCATGCCGATGGCAAACATTGGGGGGGCAATATCGCCACCAAGCTTAAGGCTGTTCAATCCGGCCAGGGCGACATCCGGATTGATGAGGGCTCCGCCAATGATTGCGCCCAGCACAACGGCGGCCACGGTCAGGCCCTCCATCCAGCCGTTGGCCGCGACCAATTGATGATGTGGAAGTATTTCAGTAAGGATGCCGTACTTGGCAGGCGAATACGTGGCTGCGCCAATCCCGACAATCGAGTAGGCCCAAAGTGGGGGTAGTCCTAGCAGCATGGCTGCGCAGCCGATAAATTTGATTGCATTGCCAATGAACAATACCCGGCCCTTCGGCAGTGCATCGGCAAAGGGCCCGACAAAGGGTGCCAACAGAATGTAAGCCACCACGAAAACACTGGCCAGGAGTGGATGGTGCCATTCGGGTGAGCCATAAAACATCAGCAGACCAATGGCGGCGAAAAGCAGTGCGTTATCAGCCAGTGCGGAAAGAAATTGCGCGACGAGGACGGTATAAAAGACGCGGTTCAAGACGGTTTCTTGTAGCGCAAAAGGCGCACTTATGATTAAATAAAAATCTTTTCTGGAACAACAATAACGGAGCCAAATTATGGCTGACCGCAGACTGCAAGTATTCTACACCGTTGCCAAGCAGCTAAGTTTTACAAAAGCTGCCGAAATGCTTTACATGACCCAGCCAGCTGTCACCTTCCAGGTGAAGCAGCTTGAGGAACATTTCAATACCCGTCTTTTCGAGCGAAGCCATGGCAGGATTTCGCTCACCCAGGCCGGCGATCTGGTCATGGGCTATGCCGAACGCATCCTGGCCATGTCAGCCGAGATGGAAGCGCGCGTGGCCGAACTGACCGGGCAGGTTACCGGCCCGCTGATGATCGGCGCATCCACCACCATTGCCGAATACCAGTTGCCCCGCATTCTTGGTGAGTTCAAGGCGCGCTATCCGGATGTACAGGCTCGTCTGATGGTGGCCAACTCTGAAACCATCGAAAACAAGGTTGCGGAACATGCGCTCGATATCGGCCTGATCGAATCCACGCCTCATCACCCAACCTTGAAGGTTCATGCATGCTGCGATGACGAACTCGTCATGATCTGCTCTCCGGACAATGCTCTGGCCAAAAAAGGTGTGGTCAAGGCGAAGGAACTGGCTGTACAGCCCTATGTCTCGCGTGAAATGGGATCAGGCACCCGCGAAGTAGTGGACCAGTATTTCCGTGACCACGACATCAATCCTGACGATCTGCATATAGAAATGGAACTGGGCAGCCGGGAAGCCATCAAGGGCGCCGTACAGGCCGGGCTAGGCGTGGCCATTCTGTCTGCAGCAACGGTCAGCAAGGAAGTCAAACTGGGCGAACTGGTGGCCATACCGCTTGATCCGCCGTTGCGGCGTCCGCTTTCGCTTGTCTATGCCCCAGACAAGTTCCGCAGCAAGCTGCTCGACGCCTTCATTGATTTTGTTGAAGATCGGTTCCGCATGTGCGAGCCTGTCATCCCATTAAAGAAAGCGGCTGGAACCAAGGGCGGCCGCTAGTCTGACATGGCAGGTGAGAGCAAAAAGCTGCTCAAGCTGTTCCGCGGGCTCTCATCCACGAGACAGGTTGCCTTGCTCGAATACGCAGAGTTTCTTGCCCTCCAGGATACAAAGGAGGGCCTGAATGCAGTTCCGCAAGAGCCGGTTGATATTCCTCGTCCGGAAGAGGAATCCGTGGTCAAGGCAATTCAGCGACTGATGGCAAGTTATCCCATGCTGGATCGCAACAAATTGCTGCACGAGACCTCCGCGCAGATGACTAGGCACCTCATGCAGGGAGTGCCTGCTGCCGAAGTGATCGATGATTTGGAAAAGATATTCCGCAGCCAATACGAAGAAAAAGCTGCACAGCGGGTTTCAGACCG
>DKAU01000050.1 GCA_002450925.1 Thiobacillus sp. UBA6918
CTGGAAAACTGCTCGTCGTCGATGGACAGAATAAATGCCGAAGCGCGGCTTTGCTGTTGCGCAAAGGAGGCCACATCACCAAAGCTGGTGACGCCGAGGACTTCCAGCCCTTCGCCCTCGATGGCCGTGGCCAGCGCGCGGATACCCAGACCGCTGGCATTCTCGGAACGGAAGTCTTCGTCGATGATGACGACAGGGAAACGGAATCTCATTGTGGTTTCCTCAAATCTTGGGCAGGGTCACGCCCGTTTGGCCCTGGTACTTGCCGCCGCGATCCTTGTATGAGGTTTCGCAAACTTCGTCGGATTCCAGAAACAGCATTTGCGCCACGCCCTCATTTGCATAGATTCGCGCCGGCAGCGGCGTAGTGTTGGAAAACTCCAATGTGACATGACCCTCCCACTCGGGTTCCAGCGGCGTCACATTAACGATAATGCCGCAGCGCGCATAAGTCGACTTGCCGAGGCAAATCGTCAGCACATTGCGCGGAATGCGAAAGTACTCAACAGTGCGCGCCAGCGCAAACGAGTTTGGCGGAATGATGCATGACGCGCCGCTGATTTCGACAAACGAGTCCGGGTCGAACGCCTTGGGATCGACCAGCGTGTGATTGAGGTTGGTGAAAACCTTGAATTCATTTGAACAGCGCACATCGTAACCATAAGACGAAGTGCCATAGGACACGATGCGTTTACCGGAAACCTCCTTGACCTGGCCAGGTTCAAAAGGCTCGATCATGCCTTGGCTTTCTGCCATGCGGCGTATCCACTTGTCGGATTTAATGCTCATCCCGCTCTCTGCTCTTTGTAAGGCTTAAAAATGGCAATTATCCACGAAGAACGCCACAAGTCTGCAAAAAAACAAAGGGGGCACAAGGCCCCCTTTTTGCAAGTTCGGCACGCAATCAGGTGTTCTGAATCACGATGTTGGGGAACTTGCTGGTGTGGTCCACCGCCGACTCACCAATCTTGACCGCTACGCGGCGTGCGATCTGCCGGTAGATGCCGGCAATACGCGACTCGGGCGCCGCCACCACGGTGGGCTTGCCTGAATCGGTTTCCTCGCGGATCTGGATATCCAGCGGCAATGCGCCGAGGAATTCCACGTTGTAATCGCTGCACATTCTTTCGCCGCCGCCCTGACCGAAGATACGTTCTTCGTGGCCGCAATTCGAGCAGATATGCAATGACATGTTCTCAACTACGCCCATGATGGGGATCCCGACCTTCTCGAACATCTTGAGACCTTTGCGTGCGTCGATAAGCGCAATGTCCTGCGGGGTCGTCACGATCACGGCACCCGTCACCGGCACGCGCTGGGCCAGGGTAAGTTGCACGTCACCGGTACCCGGCGGCATGTCCACCACCAGATAATCCACATCCTTCCAGTTGGTGTCATTCAGGAGCTGTTCAAGCGCCTGGGTCACCATGGGGCCGCGCCACACCATGGGGGTGTCGGGGTCAATCATGAAGCCGATGGACATGGCCTGAAGCCCGTGGCCCATCATGGGTTCCAGGGTTTTCCCGTCCTGCGATTCCGGGCGACCATTGATGCCCAGCATCATAGGCTGCGAGGGGCCGTAGATATCGGCATCCAGCATGGCAACGCTGGCCCCTTCAGCTGCAAGTGCCAGCGCCAAATTGACTGCGGTCGTTGACTTGCCTACTCCGCCCTTGCCAGAGGCGACGGCAATGATGTTCTTGATGCCGGGCACCAGCTTCACGCCCTTTTGCACACCATGAGAAACGATCTTGAAGCTCACATTGGCCGTGGCCTCGGCAGCACCAGCAGACTTCAGCTTTTCCTCAACCATGGATTTAATACCGGCTATCTGACTCTTGGCCGGATAGGACAGCACGATATCCAGCGAAACCTTGTCGCCATCCACCTTGATGTTCTTGGCGGACTTCGTGGAAATAAAATCCTTTTTCGTATTCGGATCAATCAGTTCCTTGAGGGCGGACTGAACCTGTTGTTCGGAAATAGCCATGAATTACTCCAGAAAAAATACCCGATAAATTTTGTCAAGTATATCGTTTTCCTAATAATCTGGCAATAACAAAGCGGCCCGCAGGCCGCTTTGTTGATCGTTAAGGAAAAAGCAGGCGCGTCTTAATCGGCTCGTGGGCGCAGCCATTTTGCAAAAGCAAGCACCAGCGCCGCCAGCGCACCGATACCCAGCAAGGGGTAAATCACGAAGCGTTTCATGTCGAACGGACTTTCAGTTGATACATCCTTGGGTTTTTCCGACATGATGACTGGCCCAGCATTGGGTTCAGACACCTTTACGACTGCTTCAGCCATCGCTTGTTTTGTATCTGGTGATTGATGTGCAGCTGCGGCATCCATGGGGTTATCCATCACGACGATAGCCACTTGTGGATCCGCTTCAGAGTCGACGGGATGTTTCCCGGTATCCAAAGCCTTTTTCTCCACCCGAGCAACCGACTTTGCATCCATTGCTTTTGCTTGTTTCTGGCTTGGCTCTGGCCAGACAAGCGGTTCGGGCTGAACGAGAGTCTTCTCGACCACAGGTGCAACCACGACCTTTCCTTCTTTCAAAGCGTCAGACCTGTCCGGCGAAGCAAGCTGTCTGGGCGCAAGTTCCGTTTTCTGTGAATCAACGGGCTCTGCAACCTCTGCGTTGGGTGCTTCAAGTGTGCTTTGCCTGTTATCCTGCACGGGCACCGAACGCTGCATGGCAGCAACCATGGCCTGTTGCATCGGCATCCAGGGCATGGGAACAGGGTTAGGGGCTGCAGCCTGATTTGAGGCTGGAGCAGAGTCCATGCTTGAAGTCGCAGGGCCAGAAGGAGTCTGAAGAGACTCAGCCACCATCGGCATTGCAGGCTGTGACGAGGCTAC
>DKAU01000072.1 GCA_002450925.1 Thiobacillus sp. UBA6918
GCAGCAGGTCCTTGTGATAGATGGTTTTCTCGCGTTCGTTCGGTACGACCTCAACCAGTTCGGAAAGGGGCACCAGATTTCCGTTGCTGCCGCGTACGGTGAGTTTGAGCAGTTCGTTCATGCTGCTCTGCCGTTCAGGCGCGAGCGTGATGCGTACCGGGATTTCATACTTGGAGGTGCCGCCATGTATCGGCGTGACGTCTTCACCGGAAAGTCCCATTTTCATCACCGCGACGATGTCCTTTTGCGACACGCCTGCTACCGCAGCCTTGTTCTGCAGGACTTTCAGCACAAAACGCTGGGCATCGTCTTCCACGGTGTCGTCGATCGCAACGATGCCGTTTGTTTTTTCAAACACCTTGCGCACTTCCTTGGCAACTTTGGTCTGGGCGTCGTAGTCGGGGCCGTAAATTTCCGCCACGATGGGAGACATCACCGGTGGGCCTGGCGGTACTTCCACGACTTTTACATCGGCACCATGTTTCCTTGCCACGGCCTCGATGGCCGGGCGCACTGCCTGTGCAATTTCATGGCTTTTGCGGTCGCGATGGTGCTTGTCGATCAGGTTGACCTGAATGTCACCGACGTCGGGTCCGCTGCGCAGGTAATACTGGCGTACCAGTCCGTTGAAGTTAATGGGTGAGGCAGTGCCGGCATAGGCCTGGTAATCGGCAACCTCTTCAACTTCGTCCAGCACGGCTCCCATTTCATGCAGGACCTGGGCGGTCCTTTCCAGAGGGGTGCCAACAGGCATGTCCACTACAACCTGAAATTCGGATTTGTTATCGAACGGCAACATTTTGAGAATGACCAGTTTCACCAACGCAAGTGATACGGAGATGAGTATGGCCACGCCAATGCCTATCCAGAGTTTTCTGCGCATGGCCTTTCCCGCATCGCCGCCTAAAAACGGGGTGAGACGCTTGCGGAACAAACTGTTCAGCTTGCCGTTGTCTTCCTCGTGGTGATGGATATCTTTCAACAGCTTGAACGCCAGCCAGGGTGTGACGACAAAGGCGATCGCAAGAGAGATCAGCATGCCAATGCTGGCGTTGATCGGAATGGGGCTCATGTAGGGCCCCATCAAGCCTGTCACGAAAGCCATCGGCAACAAGGCTGCGATGACGGTGAGTGTGGCCAGAATGGTGGGGCCGCCCACTTCATCCACTGCGCGTGGAATGATGGCCTGCATGCCATCGCTGTCGAGCGCAGTACGCCGATGGATGTTTTCCACGACCACGATGGCATCATCGACAAGAATGCCGATCGAAAAAATCAGCGCGAACAGCGAAACGCGGTTGAGGGTAAAGCCCCATGCCCAGGAAGCGAACAGTGTGGCTGCAAGCGTCAACAGAACCGCAGCGCCGACGATAACCGCTTCGCGTTTGCCCAGAGCCCACAGCACCAGCAGCACGACAGAAGCAGTGGCAAAGATCAATTTCTGAATAAGCTTCTTGGCTTTTTCATCAGCAGTGGCGCCGTAGTTACGCGTTACGCTTACTTCAACAGTATCGGGGATCACGGCACCCTTCAGAGATTCCATCCGCTCGATCACCCTGTTGGCGATCTCCACGGCGTTTACCCCTGGCTTCTTGGATACTGCCAGAGTGACCGCGGGGAATTCCTGACTCGCGAGTTTTGCGTGTTCACCACCCTTGCCAGCACCGAACCAGACGTAATTCTTCGGCTGGTCAGGCCCGGCGGTGACGTTGGCGATATCGCTCAGGAATACGGGGCGGCCATTGAACACGCCGGCAACCAGTTGTTTGACGTCATTGGAGCCGGTGAGAAAGGTGCCGGTTTGCACCAGGATTTCCTGGTTGCTGGAAGTGAGCGTGCCGGAAGGCTGTGATGCATTTGAAACCTGCAGCGCATCGCGTATGTCCTGCGCGGAGATGCGGAATGCAGCCATGCGTTCCGGATCCATGATGACACGCACCACATTGCCCGGCCCGCCGATTGTATAGACCTCGCGTGTACCTTCGATGCGCTTGATCTCGGCCTCGGCGGCATGGGCGACTTGTTCCAGCTCAAATGCGCCGCGAGCTTCGTCTTTTGTCCACAGAGTGAGCGTGACGATGGGGACATCATCAATGCCGGTCGGCTTGATGATGGGTTCGCCAACGCCGAGGTTTGGGGAGACCCAGTCGCGATTTGCCTGGATGGTGTCATACAACCTGACGAGCGCCTGGGTGCGGTCCTCGCCTACCTCATACTGCACGGTGAGAACAGCCATACCGGGTTTGGATACCGAGTAGACGTGTTCGATGCCGGATATTTGTGACAGCACCTGTTCTGCGGGTGTGGCAACCAGTTGTTCCACATCCTTCGCCGATGCCCCGGGGAAGGGGATGAAGACATTGGCCATGGTGACATTGATTTGCGGCTCTTCCTCCCGCGGCGTTACGGCGATGGCAAACAGGCCGAGCAACGCCGCCATTAGCGCAATCAGCGGCGTTAACTGTGAAGTGAGAAAGAATCGGGCGATGCGGCCTGAAATACCCATGGGTGCGCTAGTCAAGTTTGTTATTTTCTGTTGGCTTCGCTTTTGGCGTAGATGCCGGCCTTGATAGGCTCGAGCGCGATGGTTTCGCCGGGATTAAGTCCTGCCAGTACTTCCACATCGCCCCTGGCGGTGGGCTCGCCCAAGCGAACCTGACGCAGGCTGACACGGTTTTTGGCATCGATGACATAGACACCCGTTACTTCAGAACGACGCACTACGGCGGAAGTGGGAATGACCAGCTTGCGTGCTTCGCCGGTGGCGAAATAAGCTCTTGCATAGATACCGGGGATGACATCAGTCAAATTTTCCGGCAGGTCGATCCGCACCTTGACCGTATGAGTGGCAACATCTGCTGAAGGTAGGACGGTAATGCCTTTGGCTTCGATCCATTTATTGAGTGAAGGGATCTCTACCGAAGCCTTGGCAGATTTCTGGATCTCGGAGAGCTTGTATTGAGGGATGTTGGCCACAACGCGAAGGTCCGTAGGATCAAATCCCGTCATCAATGGCTTGCCGGGAGTGGCCATTTCACCGACTTCCACATGTCGGGTCATCACCACACCGGAAAAAGGCGCAGTCAAGGTTGTGTAGGAGCGTACGGTTGCAGTTTGGCCTACTCCAGCCTTTGCTGCTTGTGCTGCTGCCTGGGCGGCACGATATTCTGCGGTTGCGCGGTCAAGGGCAGCCTGAGAGATGAATTTTTGCTGGAAGAGTTGGGCTTGCCGCTCGTAGTTTGCCTTGGCGTTGGCAAGTTGGGCCTCAGCCTGAGCGGCCTGGGCTCGGCTGCCTGCAACGGCTTGGCTGATTTCGGCAGGATCAATGCGGACGATGACCTGGCCGGCCTTGACGTAATCACCCACGTCGAAATTGACGGCGGTAATCCTGCCTGCGATCTGCGCAGACACTGTCGACTGGCGCACGGCCTCAACCGTGGCTTCGGTCGAATAGGATTTGTCGATGTTCTGATAACTGACTTTGGCGGTGTCGAACGGCAGAGCCGCCAAAGCGGGCAGCGAACATACGAACAGGGTCAACGCGGCTGGGAAACGCATGCAAGAACCTCCTTGAATGTCCATTAGAATATACTAATAGACTATATTTATCAAGTCCTTACATCACTCTATAACAAAAAAGCCCGGACAAGCCGGGCTTTTTCGGTATTTGAAGAATACTTACTTGGCGAAAGCGCAGAAAACGTCACGCATCATGCCGATCAGTTTCAGGGTGCGCGTATCGCCAACACGGTAGTAAACGCGATTGGCATCCTTGCGGGTTTTCAAAACACCCTTGTCACGCAGTATCGCAAGGTGCTGGGAAATATTGCTTTGAGAAGTGCCGACACTGTCCACGATGTCCTGAACGCTGACTTCCTTGTCACCCAGAACGCAAAGGATTTTCAAACGCAATGGGTGGGACATGGCCTTCATGGCACGTGAGGCCTGCTCAATGTGCTCATCCTTGTCCATCAGTTCGACATCGTCTTCTTCCTGAACTCGCGCCATATCCTCGCCTCGTGTAAAATTTAGAATCAGTCTAGATTAGGTATATCTGTATATAGTGATTAACCTTAATCCAAAAAAAGTTTTTTGTGAACTGTTTTTTTAATGAAAGTCACCCCGGTCCTTTTGATTATTCTCGACGGCTTCGGCTGCCGATCCGAGCGCGCGCACAATGCCATTGCCCTGGCCGAAAAACCAAACTGGAGCAATCTCTGGAATAGGTATCCGCATACGCTGATCCATGCATCCGAAACTGAAGTCGGTTTGCCCAAAGGGCAAATGGGCAACTCGGAGGTTGGGCATCTCAACATTGGTGCAGGGCGTGTGGTGTATCAGGAATATACCCGCGTAGATCATGCGATCGAATCGGGCGCATTTTTTGCAAACCCCATGCTCAAGGCCACCATGAAGGCCGCTCATGACAACAACGGCGCACTCCATATTCTCGGGTTGTTGTCCGATGGCGGCGTGCACAGCCATGAGCGGCATATACATGCCATGCTGCAAATGGCAGCAGATGAAGGCATGGAAAAGATCTACATCCACGCTTTTCTGGATGGACGTGACACGCCACCCAAAAGCGCCGAAATCAATATCGCACGCATGCAGGAAAAAATTGCAGAAGTGGGCAAAGGAAGAATTGCAACCATCATTGGCCGCTATTTTGCGATGGACCGCGATCGCCGCTGGCAGCGTGTGAAATCCGCCTATGACCTCTTGACCCAAAGCAAGTCTGAATATGTTGCTTCCTCCGCGCTTGAAGGGCTGGAAAATGCCTATGCACGCGGTGAGACGGATGAATTTGTCAAAGCCACGGCCATCATCCCGTCAGGCGAACAGCCTGTGCAGATGAAAGACGGTGATGCCATCATTTTCATGAATTTCCGTTCCGATCGCGCACGTCAGTTGTCGCGCCCTTTCATTGAACCGGACTTCAATGAATTCGAGCGCGAGGTTACTCCCAAACTTTCCGCCTATTGCACGCTTACAGGGTATAGCGACGAGTTCGATGTGATGGTGGCATTCCCGCCAGAGCGCATCCAGAATGGTTTTGGTGAATACATTGCCAATCTGGGCCTGCATCAGTTGCGCATCGCCGAGACCGAAAAATATCCTCACGTGACATTCTTTTTCAATGGCGGCGAAGAAGTTTCCTATCCCGGAGAAGACCGTATCCTGGTCCCATCTCCAGATGTGGCAACCTACGACCTCAAGCCCGAAATGAGCGCAAATGAAGTGACGGAAAAACTGGTCGGCGCAATCAACAGCGAACAGTACGATGCCATTATTTGCAACTATGCAAACGCCGACATGGTGGGCCATACCGGTGACATGGAAGCTGCACGCCGTGCCATTGAGACGATCGACGCGTGTCTGGGGAAAGTGGTTGAGGCGCAGCTTGCACGCGGCGGCGAGGTATTGATTACTGCAGACCATGGGAATGCGGAATTCATGATGGACGTTTCGACAGGACAGCCGCATACCGCACATACAACAAACCTAGTACCACTGGTGTACATCGGCAAAAGACATGCCAGTCTCGACGACACCGGTGCTCTTGAGGATGTCAGTCCAACCCTGTTGAAGATGATGGGGCTGCCGCAGCCGCCTGAGATGCGCGGTGAGCCTCTGATCAGTTTCGAGTGAAGCACTGCCTGTACATACTGGCAGTTGCAGGCTTTCTGTCTGCAAGCGTAGCCTGGGCTGACAAGAAAGCCGAACTTGAAAACGTGCGTGAACGGCTGGAAAAACTGCAGCGCGAATATCAGCAAACACGTGAATCCCGTGCCGAAGCAGCGGACGCGCTAAAGCAGTCCGAACGCGCCATCAGCCAGGCAGGACGCCGTCTGCATCAGCTTGAGGCGGAACAGCGCAAAACCCAAACCGAACTTCAGGCAATATCGGCTGAAGCCGAACAGGCCAGCAGCGACATCGGGCGGCGCCAGCAGCGTTTGAGCGAAATGATCAGGCAAGCATACATGCGGGGAGGTGGAGATGCATTGAAGTTGCTGCTCAATGGGCAGAATCCAAGTCAGGCTGCACGGGATCTGCACTACCTTTCCTACCTTTCTCGCGCTCAGATCCAATTGATCGGCGAATTGCGCCAAGGGCTGTCCAGGCTGACCGAATTAAAACAGCTTGCATCAGAAAAAGATCGTGCACTGGGAGAAAACCGCCAGGCCCAACTCAAAGAACAGGAGGGTCTGCTCAAGGAAAAAAAGTCGCGCCAGCAGGTATTGAGCAAGCTTGCCGGCCAGATCAGCAAGCAAAGGAAGGAAATCACCACTTTAAAGCGTAACGAGCAGAGGCTTTCAGATTTGGTTGCGCGTCTGGCTAAGCTGGCAGCGAAACCCAAATCGCCATCGAAATCGGCTGATCGCAAGTCAGGGGCAACTGGCGGAAAACCGGTTGCTGTCAATACCCAGGTGCCCGAGGCGGGGAAGGAGGGCACCCCTTTTACTCGTCTTAAGGGCTTGTTGCGGCTCCCTGTACGTGGGGAACTCATGAACAAGTTCGGCACTCCGAGGGAAGGAGGCGGCGTGAGTTGGAAAGGACTTTTTATTCGTGCGACAGAGGGTGCCGAAGTTCGAGCTGTTGCGCAGGGTACCGTGGCTTTTTCCGAGTGGTTGCGTGGATTCGGAAACCTGCTGATCATCGACCACGGCGAGGGCTACATGAGCCTGTACAGCAATAATGAAAGTCTGTATAAGCAGGTGGGAGATGCCGTAAGAATGGGTGAAACCATTGCTACTGTTGGCAACAGCGGCGGGCAGGAAAGTCCCGGCGTTTATTTTGAATTGCGGCATGAAAGCCGCCCGATTAATCCGATGGCATGGATCAAATGAAATTGAATATGACTGGTCATTACGGCAAGGTGGTACTGGCAGGCTTCGCAGGACTGGTTGCGGGCTTTGCCCTGACCCTGAATTATTCTGTGCGGGCCGAGAAGGATGCGCCGCTTCCGGTGAAGGAACTGCGTGCGTTTACCGATGTGTTTGCACGTATCAAAAGTGACTATGTAGAACCGGTGGATGACAAAAAACTCATCACTGGCGCCATCAATGGCATGCTGTCGAGCCTGGATCCTCATTCGGCTTATCTTGATGAAGAGGAATTCAAGGATCTGCAGGTTGGAACACAGGGTGAGTTTGGAGGCCTTGGAATAGAAGTTGGCATGGAAGACGGCTTTGTCAAAGTCGTTTCTCCCATCGAAGATACTCCAGCATTTCGTGCCGGCCTCAAGAGTGGCGACCTGATCATCAAGCTTGACGATACCCCGATCAAAGGCATGACCTTGAACGATGCGGTCAAGCGCATGCGTGGGAAACCGGGTACCGACATCTCTTTGACGGTGTTGCGCAAGGGCGACCAGAAGCCTTTCACTGTCAAGATCACTCGGGCGGTGATCAAGATCCGCAGCGTTAAGTTCAAGTTGGTTGAACCGGGTTATGGCTATGTGCGCGTTACCCAGTTTCAGGAGCATACCGGCGAACTTCTGGTCGAGGCCTTGCAAAAGATATACAAGGACAACAAGGAGCCGCTTAAAGGGTTGGTGTTGGATTTGCGCAATGACCCCGGTGGGCTCCTTAATGGTGCTGTGGCTGTCAGCACGGCTTTTCTCAAGCCTGATTCGCTGGTGGTGTACACCGAAGGCCGTACCGATGATGCGAAGATGCGGCTGACTGCGAGCCGTGAGAATTATCTGCGCCCCATGCAAGCCGATTATCTGAAAGGATTGCCCGAAAGCGTGAAGTCCGTGCCGATGGTGGTGCTGGTGAACGGCGGTTCGGCTTCGGCCTCGGAAATCGTTGCGGGAGCACTGCAGGATCACAAGCGTGCCGTCATCATGGGCACCCAGACCTTTGGCAAGGGTTCCGTGCAAACCATTCTTCCTTTGGGAAGCGACACGGCGATCAAGCTCACGACTGCTCGTTATTTCACACCTTCCGGACGTTCCATCCAGGCCAAAGGTATTGAGCCTGACATTAAGGTGGAAGATCCCAACAATCCTGTGGATGAGGACCTGAGCATTCGCGAGGCAGATCTTGCCAAGCATCTTGAAAACCCCAATGGTGAAGAGACTGCTCCTGCCAAATCTGCAGAGCCAGCAAAGACCCCGGAAAAAAATGGCAAGGAAGACAACAAGGGCGGCAAGAAGCACGAAGTCAAGCCTCTGGAGCCGGGCGAGGTGGTGTCCAAGAATGATTACCAGTTCAATCAGGCACTTAACCTTTTGAAAGGTATCAGCATCATTCAGGGCAAGTGAGCGCAAGCCAGACTTGCGTTACAGGCGGGCTGGCGCGATACTGAAAATGTACTGGTAACGCGTGCTCGACCATGTTGCCCTGTGACCTCGACAAAATCCGGGAAATTGTTTTTCACGACCTGCCTGATGGCCAGGCCAGTCGTGCGCGTGACCTTCTCGATGGTCTGGACGATATCCAGGCTGATGTCCTCAGTGAACAGCCCTCTACGCTGGTCGTCCAATACAATGTCAGGCATTACACCCTGCAAGGATTGGAAAAGGCCTTGGAGTTGCAGGGGTTCCATCTTGAAAATAGCCTGCTCCAGAAAGTAAGGCGGGCACTGATTCATTTCTGCGAGCAGGTGCAGCGCGAAAACCTAGCTATCAATGCGCCGGATGCAAAATCTCAGCAGGTCTTTGCGCGCGTGTATGAACAGCACATGCACGGTGACAGGGACGAGACGCCGGAAGAGTGGCGCGAATACAAGTAGGTTTTATACCATTTCATCCCCTTTGATTTTCTTTGACGTCTTCCATGAACGATGACGACCTGCTCCGTTACAGCCGCCATATCTTGTTACCCCAGATCGGGGTAGAAGGTCAGGCAAAGCTTCATTCAGCTTCGGTACTCATCGTCGGCGCAGGAGGACTTGGCTGTCCTGCCGCGATTTATCTGGGTGCGGCTGGACTGGGCAGGCTGGTCATTGCAGATGCGGATGTGGTGGATCTCACCAATCTGCAACGCCAAATCGGACATCGCAATTCCTCCATCGGTATCAACAAGGCGCACTCCCTGCGAGGTACCGTATTGGGAATCAACCCAACTATAGAAGTTGTGGAACTTGATGTGCGTCTCGGGGGCGAAGAGTTGGCAGCTGCGATCGCGGATGTGGATCTGGTTCTGGATTGTTCGGACAATTTTGCAACCCGCCATGCCGCAAACCGTGCTTGTGTGGAATTAATGAAGCCTCTGGTGAGCGGTGCCGCATTGGGGTTCTCTGGGCAAATCACGGTATTCGACACACGTCATCCTGATTCGCCTTGCTACCACTGCTTGTTTCCAGACAATGTCGAGGAAGGGCCACGCTGCAGTGAGGCGGGTGTGTTATCTCCGCTTGTTGGTGTTGTTGGCGCCATGCAGGCTGTGGAAGCAATCAAATTGCTTGCTGGGGTTGGTCAGCCGGCGGTTGGCCGGCTGATTCTGTTTGATGCATTGAATAGCAGTTTCAGGGAAGTGCGCGTACCGCGCGATGCAGCTTGCCCGGTTTGTGCCAAACGTATTTAAGCGGGTTGCTTGATTTCCAGTGGCAGAGACAGTTCTCGCCAGAGTTGGGGCCAACCATCCGAAGGATCACGTTCGAAACCGCTTTTTGCAAACTGGTGCCAGCGCCCCACGACCAGTGCCATGTACAGATTTGCCAGAAGCCTGGGATCCTTGCCTGAGTGACCGGTATCCATGAATCGCAGGCATTGTCTGAGTTGGGTTTCAATACGGTCGTGTAACTGGTTGATGCGCTTTTGCAGCCTAGGGTTCTCGTTGACCAGCACTTCACCGATAAGCACACGGGTCATGCCGCGGTTCTTTTTTGCAAAATTCAGAAGCATGGAAAGTATCGATTCAACCTGCTTTGCAGGATCTGAGGTTTCGGCCAGCAGGCGCGAAACAAGACCAAACAACGTTTCTTCGATGAACTCGATCAGGCCCTCATACATCTGAGCCTTGCTTGCAAAATGCCTGTACAACGCCGCTTCCGAGACATCGAGCCTTCTCGCGAGTGCGGCGGTAGTAATTTTCTCCGGGCTAGGCTCTTCCAGCATGGCTGCAAGTGTTTGCAGGATCTGCAAACGCCTCTCTCCCGGCTTCTTGTTTTCTCCTCCCATTGCGCCCTCTTGTTTGTTGAGGTTTTTTAATGGTGGGCCCGGTGGGACTCGAACCCACGACCAAAGGATTATGAGTCCTCTGCTCTAACCNNCTCGATCTGGCGGATACGCTCACGTGTTACGTCGAATTGCTTGCCCACCTCTTCCAGTGTGTGGTCGGTATTCATTTCAATGCCGAAGCGCATGCGCAGCACCTTGGCTTCGCGCGTTGTCAGGCTGTCCAGCACGTCGCGGGTGGCATGGCGCAGGTTGGCATAAAGGGCGGAATCGTCAGGAGCCAAGGTGCTCTGGTCCTCGATGAAATCGCCAAGATGGGAATCCTCATCGTCGCCGATCGGAGTTTCCATGGAGATGGGTTCCTTGGCGATTTTCATGATCTTGCGGATCTTGTC
>DKAU01000128.1:0-21145 GCA_002450925.1 Thiobacillus sp. UBA6918
CCGCCGACCAGGATCACGTCGTCGATATCGGATACGGACACACCGGCGTCCTTGATTGCAACCTTGCAAGGATCGATGGTGCGGTTGACGAGCTCTTCAACCAGCGACTCGAACTTGGCGCGGGTAATCTTGATGGCCAGGTGCTTGGGGCCGCTGGCATCTGCGGTGATGTAAGGCAGGTTGATCTCGGTCTGCTGGCCGGAAGACAGTTCGATCTTGGCTTTTTCGGCAGCTTCCTTCAGACGCTGCAGCGCAAGAACGTCCTTGGACAGATCGACGCCCTGTTCCTTTTTGAACTCTTCGATGATGTAGTCGATGATGCGCTGGTCGAAATCTTCGCCACCCAGGAAGGTGTCACCGTNNGTCTTCTTCATCTTGCGCAGCACTTCAGCGGAAACCTGGGGCGGTGCCATTTTCTGGTCACGCACGTCCACCCATGCGTCGCCGTTGTCTGCCTTCATGATCTTGAAGGGCATCAGGCTGATGTCCTTCTGCACTTCCTTCTCTTCAAAGCGGCGGCCGATAAGGCGCTTGATTGCGTACAAGGTGTTCTTGGGATTGGTAACGGCCTGGCGTTTTGCAGGGGCACCCACCAGGATCTCGCCGTTGTCGGCATAGGCAATGATGGAGGGAGTCGTGCGAGCGCCTTCGGCGTTCTCGATTACTTTCGGCGTGCCACCTTCCATGACCGCCACGCAGGAGTTGGTTGTGCCAAGGTCAATTCCAATGATGCGTCCCATGTCTTATTTCCTTTAAAAGAATCAGTTAGATGTTTATCAATGTTGGGTTCAGGGTTTAAATTTCAAGCGCCCGATTTAAGCGTCTTTGGGCTTCGCCACCATGACGAGGGCTGGTCGGATGACGCGGTCGCTAAGCAGGTAGCCTTTTTGCAGGACGGACACCACGGTGTTGGCCGGCTGGTCAGCTTCGACCATGCTCATGGCTTGATGTTGGTGAGGGTCAAAGGCTTCGCCGACCGGATTGATTTCGGTCAGGCTGAATTTGTTGAATACGCCGGATAACTGCTTGAGGGTGAGGTCCACCCCGTTCTTGAGGTTCTCGGGGTTGGACAGGTCGGCGGACAGTGCAGCTTCCAGGCTGTCCTTGACTGCCAGCAGCTCGGATGCGAAGCCTTCCACGGCAAACTTGTGGGCCCTGGCCACGTCTTCCTGCGACCGGCGGCGAATGTTTTCGGTTTCGGCCTTGGCTCTTAGCCATGCATCATGGTGCTCGGCGGCCTGCAGTTCTGCAGCCTTAAGGGCTTCTTCCAGGCTGGGCATGGTATCCCTTTCGTCGTCTGCAAAGGGAGTTTCTTGGGCAGTTTCGGGGGTATTGTTCTCGTTCTGCATGCGGTCTCCAAACAAAGTCGCGTAATAACTTGGGTCGCGAAAAGGGTTTTCAACCCCCAGGAATCAAAAAAATGAATGGGGATTCTCAGCTATGTCTTTGGATTCAGGAATAAAGTAGGTTTGACAGCGTCTTAGTAGAAAGGAGGACTGATCATGAAACGCTTTGCCAAAAGACAGGCGATGGCACTGTGCCTTGTTTCGACTGTGGTCTTCGCTGAGCCGCAATCAGAATATGAATCACGGGAACATGCGCTGGCCGCTCTGGAAAAATACAATCACCTGATCGAGGCAGAACCAAAATATGCCCCGTTCCACACGCTTCGAGGTGATGCTTACTATGCGCTTAATGATCTGTACGGGGCCATGGAAAGCTATTCCACGGCCATCAAGCTGGATGACAAGCAAGACAATGCCTACTACGGACGTGGCATGTCCTTGGGACGCATGGGGTTGGTGGAAGAGGGGATAGCCGACCTTGACGTCTATATCCAGCGCCATCCGAATAGTTCAAACGCCTACACAAAGCGTGGTGTACGCAATATATGGCGTAACAATTTACAGGAAGCCGAACGGGATCTGAAACGCGCAATCGAACTGGATCCCGGTAACGCCGAGGCACATGATGATTTGGGCGTAGTGCATGCCAGACATAAGCGTCTCCAGGAGGCTGTCCAGCATTTTTCAAGAGCAATCCAGCTGGATCCTGGCTATCAGAAGGCGTATCACAATCTCGCAATCTGCTTTCATCTGAATGGGCAAAATCAGGAAGCTCTGGAAATAGTAAACGCCGGCCTTCAATACGAACCTGCCAATCGAAATTCGCTCATGCTGAAAGCGACCGTACTTGAAAGGCTGGGTTTTGCTGATGAAGCCAGGAAAATTACCGAACATGCAGAATTTCTCCCTGAAGGGAACTGGACGGAGCGTACTGACCTTGGCGTCTCCTCCAAACAGTAAGGGGTGGTAATGAGAGCTTTTCTTGTGGGCGCGATTGCCTGCCTGTTGTCCTCTATTGCAGTAGCAGCCAGTCCAGATGTGACGCTGATGGATATACAAGGTCATCCGCATCATTTAAGCGAATACATCGGGCGGGGGAAATGGACGGTGTTGACAGTATGGGGCCCCCGATGTCCGCCATGCATGGAGGAGATGCCGGACTTGCAGAAATTTCACGATGGCAACCACGACGGGAGAGCGACGGTGCTTGGTGTCGCAGTCGACTATCCCAGCTTTGCTCCAGGCCGCAGGGATGAGGTTGCCAGGTTTGCAGAGAATTATTTCATCACTTTCCCCTTGCTACTGGGCAGTGATGAGGCGTTCACGCGCTTCGGCGGTGCCGAGTTGCTGGGCGTGCCAACAACAGTGATCTATGATCGAAAGGGCAGGCTCGTATCACGCCATGTCGGGAGAGTATCCGGTGATATGCTAGAGCGATTCATCAAGAAACAGGAACAAATAGAGGGGATAAAATGAAACACGTCGCAGCAGCCATGCTTTTTCTGGCTTGTGCCAGTGCCCAGGCGGCTGGAGGGGAAAGAGAGAAGTTCCACAAGGCAGTTTATGCGCTGCATGAAAAGCTGATTGCGCAGCATTCGGTTCGAACAACCGAAGAGACTGGCAAGTACAATGGGGTTGCAGCCGGTGGCGAACGTTATCTCATCACCAGTTACTACGATACGGTTACTGGCATTTTCCTGTCCCGGATACAGCGAAATGCCGTAAACCCGAGCGAGATTCACATTTCGGAAGTGAATATTTATGACGATAAGGGGAAATTGATTCGGGACTACTTCACTAGTGCGCCTCCATGGAGGCCAAATTATCCTTCACATGCCTACATCAATCTTCATCATTACAACGGCAAACTCCATAGCTGGCGCCAGTTTGAAATTACGGGTGAGGTGAACTACGAGTCCTGTGATGGCGAACTGGATGGCAAGCAGGTTCGCATTTCACTGGATTGGACGGATATCAAGCCGGGAAACACAAGCTCCCCTGAGTACCATGCATGCTTTGATGGCATGAGCAATGAGTGGAAGTCTTTTGTGGATCCGAAATAATCCCGGTATGCCTTCCCCGGCCGGGGGTTTCCAAGCTTTTCTTCGGTATGCCTGATTTGCCTAAATACCCGCCGTCGCGTAGAATGCGCGCCTTCCCGGAGAGGTGGATGAGTGGTTTAAGTCGCACGCCTGGAAAGCGTGTTCAGGGTAATACCCTGACGGGGGTTCGAATCCCCCCCTCTCCGCCAGTATTTTAGTAGTCGTTCATAGCCGTCCAGTACGGCGTCCCTGACCTTCTTCCTGCATCAGGCCATGCCCGCAGTGTTTCCGGTTAGCGACTGAGCGCTGACCAACCCATGCTACGGGCCATGGGCGTTGTCATTTTTTGTTGCCTGTAGTTTGGAAGAACAGTGACTTTTGAATCTCTTTCCCTGAATCCCTTCATCCTGAAGGCCCTCAACGATAGTGGCTACACCGAGCCTACGCCCATCCAGGAGACCGCAATCCCGGTGGTCATGGAAGGTCATGACCTCATGGCCTCAGCACAGACTGGCACCGGCAAGACGGCAGCCTTTATGCTGCCGGCCCTGCACAAGCTCTCCGAGCCGCCCAAGGGTCCAGGCAAGGGTCCCCGCATCCTGGTACTGTCGCCGACGCGCGAACTGGCCCAGCAGATTTCCGCGGCCGCTACCAAGTACGGCAAATACATGCGCCGTGCCAAATGCGTAAGCATCCTGGGTGGCACACCCTATGCCGTTCAAAACCGCTTGTTGGCCAGCCCGGTGGACATCCTCGTTGCTACTCCCGGCCGACTGATCGATCATCTGCAACGCGGCAAGGTGGATTTCTCGCGTCTGGAAATGCTGGTGCTGGACGAAGCCGACCGCATGCTGGACATGGGCTTCATCGAGGATGTCGAAACCATTGCCGCCGCCACGCCGGCTTCACGCCAGACCCTGTTGTTCTCGGCCACGCTGGACGGCAAGATGGCGCAGATTGCCAAGGAATTGCTGCGTGAGCCCAAGCGGGTGGAAGTAGCCAGTGCACAGCAGCGACACGAAAACATCGAGCAGCGCCTGCATTTCTGCGACGACCTCGCTCACAAGAACCGCATCCTCGATTACCTATTGCGTGATGTGGAACTGAATCAGGCCATCGTCTTTACTGCCACTAAGCGTGATGCCGATCAGCTTGCGGGCGATCTATACCAGCAGGGCTTCCCTGCAGCAGCCCTGCATGGCGACATGCACCAGGGCGCACGCAACCGTACCCTGACCAAACTGCGCCGTGGAGAAATCCGCATTCTGGTGGCCACCGATGTGGCTGCGCGAGGCATCGACGTTGCCGGTATCAGCCATGTCATCAACTATGACCTGCCCAAGCAGGCTGAAGATTATGTGCACCGCATCGGCCGTACGGGCCGGGCTGGGGCTTCCGGCATTGCCGTGTCGCTGGTGTCAAATCGCGATGGCATCCTGCTTCGCAAAATTTCCGGCTATACCGGCCAGAAAATCGACGCGGCCGTCATTCCGGGTCTCGAGCCGAAGCCGCGCATGCGCGATGATCGTCCGCGCAAAGACTTCAGCAATGGCAAACCCGGCAAACGCCGTTCGCCTCATGAGTATAAGCAGGGCGCTGCTTTCAATTCGAAATCGACATCAGCTAATGGCAAGGGGCGCGATGGCAGCAGGCAAGGCCGTGACGGACAAGCAAGCGGTTTTGCGGGCCCCAGCGAGCGGCGCATGCAGGAGCGTTATGCCACCCAGAGTGAGCAGACGAGAGGCAACAAGCGAACGAATGCACAGCGCCCGAGCGGCAGGTCACAGCGTCGCGAGTGGGAATAAGGCTAGCAGGGATGCCGTTTGAATTGCGGCATCCTGCCTTGGCCCGATAAAATCCAGCTTTCCGGATAATCGTAAACACATGCCAACTCATCCATACCACGGAAGAATTTCAGTCGTAGTTCCAGTCAAGAACGAGCAGGATAATGTAGAGCCGCTTGTGCGCGAAATCCATGCCGCGTTGAGTGGCGTCGCCGAGTTCGAGATTATTTACGTTAACGATGGCAGCACTGACACCACCCCGCAGGTGCTTGAACGCCTGAAAGGCAAGTTTCCCATGTTGCGTGTGATCACCCATCGCGCTTCCTGTGGTCAAAGCCAGGCCGTTGCCACAGGCGTGAAACATGCTGCTTATGAATGGATAGCCACCTTGGATGGCGATGGCCAGAACGACCCGGCCGATATTCCGGCGTTGATCGCGGCATTGTCTGATCCAGATCAACCAGGAAATCTTCAATTGCTGGCAGGATGGCGCAACAAGCGTCAGGATACGTTCATCCGCAAACTGTCTTCAAAAATCGCCAACGGTGTGCGCAGTCGATTTTTGCGCGACAACACCCCAGACACCGGCTGTGGACTCAAGGTGTTTGCCCGTGCAACCTTACTGGAACTGCCGCACTTTGACCACATGCACCGTTTTCTTCCTGCGCTGGTGCAACGCAATGGCGGCTCGGTGGTGTCGGTGCCGGTGAATCATCGTCCACGCGAACGCGGCACATCTAAGTACGGCATCCACAATCGTTTGTGGGTCGGAATAGTTGATCTCTTTGGCGTGGCCTGGCTTCAACGCAGGGTACGCCGTCCGGAAATCGTTTCAGCCGACTGATGGACGGCAACTCGCAGCATAAGCGTCACCTGCCTGTATGGTTGCGCAGCAGCTTTCTGATTCTTTCTTTGTTGGGCCTGGGTTTGTTGCTGAAAAATGCAGGTCTCGATCATTTGTTCGAACGTCAATGGATTGACGAAAATGTACGCGGCAATGGTTTGCATGGCTACATTGTTTTTTTGACAGCTGGATCTCTGATAACAGGGGTCGGATTGCCACGGCAGGTGGTGGCCTTTTTCGGAGGCTATGCTTTTGGATTCCTCGCAGGACTATTGCTGGGTACATTGGCAGCACTGGGTGGCTGCATCTTGGCGTTTTACTATGCTAGGTTGTTTGGCCGAGATCTCGTGAGGCGACTTTTCCCAGAAAAGTTGCAGCGTTTTGATGAATTCGTTGGCGGCCATCCGTTTTCGATGACGCTGATTGTACGGTTGCTCCCTGTCGGCAGTAACCTGGCCACCAACCTCATTGCAGGCGTGTCGCGCATAAAAAAATCGGGATTTTTTGCAGGTAGTTTTATCGGTTACCTGCCACAAACGCTGGTTTTTGCTCTGGCAGGCAGTGGGTTAACCGTTGGTTCACATTGGCAGATTCTGCTGTCCATTGCATTGCTCGTTTTGTCTGGCATTCTGGGTGTGCGTTTGTATCGAAGCATGAGACACGGACACTCATACGCAAAAGAGCTCGACACCCCAACAGATCCTGAATGATCAATTCTCATACCTACAAGACTCTGGCGGGACCAGTACTGATTCTTGTGATGCTGACACTGGTCGCGCTTTTCACGCGCCCACTGACGCCCATCGATGAAACCCGCTATTTGAGTGTGGCCTGGGAGATGTGGGAAAAGAGTGACTATCTCGTCCTGTTCAAGAACGGTGAACCCTATAGCCACAAGCCGCCTATGCTTTTCTGGCTATACAACCTGGGATGGGGAATCTTCGGCATTAACGAATGGTGGCCACGGCTTGTGTCGCCACTTTTCTCGTTGGGCAGCATTGCGCTGATCTTCTCGATTTCACGGAGGTTATGGCCAGAACAGTTGGATGTACAGGCGAATGCACTTTGGATACTGAGCGGGAGCCTGTTATGGACGGTCTTTTCAACCATTGCCATGTTCGATGCAATGCTGGCTTTCTTTGTGCTGCTGGGCATTCGTGGATTGTTGATTGCTGCAGATGAATCCATGAACCGAGGATTTTCCTGGCTGGGCCTATCGATAGGTCTCGGTGTATTGGCCAAAGGCCCGGTTGTTCTTTTGCACTTGCTGCCCGTAGCCGTGCTGGCCCCATGGTGGCGGCGAAATCTTGATTGGAAACGCTGGTATGGTTCGATACTGCTGGCGGTTGCGTTCGGAGCAGCTATTGCACTTGCCTGGGCCATTCCTGCGGCGTTGCGTGGGGGCGAAGAATATCGAAATGCCATATTCTGGGGGCAGACAGCCAATCGCATGGTGGAGTCTTTTGCGCACAGACGGCCTATGTGGTGGTATGTGCCTTTGCTTCCTGTTTTCCTTTTTCCATGGCTTCTGTGGCCTGGTTTCTGGAGAAAGCTGCTTGCTCTCAAAAATGAGGGATTGAACGATAGCCTGCGTTTCTGCCTGGCGTGGATTGTTCCGGTTTTTTTGGCCTTTTCCCTCATAAGCGGCAAACAACCGCATTATCTTGTTCCGCTCATGCCTGCCTTTGCCCTGGTTTTTGCTTCTGTACTTAGAAATCCCAAAGATGGTCTTTGGTTGCCGGCCTTGCTTATGGCGATATTGGGCGGGGCCATGATTTATTTAGCGCTGTCAGCATTGCCCGTGAAACAGGACATTCTCGAGCATTTGCAATGGTGGCCTGGCTTTTTGTTGATTGCTGGAGCTTTGGTTGTTGCTTGGGCAGGCAAGGAAACCAAAAGGCGTGTTCCGTCATTGGCAGTCTTGGGCGCCATGGCATTCGCAAGTTTGCAATTGTATTTCACGCCCATCGCATGGTCTGCTTATGATGTCCACCCAATGGCCCACGAGATTGCAAAATTGCAGCAACAGGGAAAAGCTATTGCGAATTTGAAGAAATACCACGCGCAATTTCAGTTCGCAGGACGGCTTGCGAAACCCATAGTGGAATTAAAACCGGACGAATTGCCAGCTTGGGTCCAGAAACATCCGGACGGTGTCGTGGTCGTGTATGTGAAAAGTGATCGGCTGCCAGCGAGGTCGCTTTTCAGTCAGCCGTTTCGCGGGGGAGTCGCCGTTTTGTTGAATGCTGAGCAGGCGGTAGCTCAGATTAACCTTATTGTCGGCAAAGACGACAAGTCAATTAGTCTTCCCGAGGGGGGTGAGGACTGATTTCCACTTCGCGGCTGGGCGAAATGGTGGAAATGGCGTGCTTGAACACCATCTGACCGGCCTGGTCGTGGCCTTTCAAGTGAATCACGAACTGGTCAAAAGAATCGATACGTCCCGTCAGCTTGATGCCGTTTACAAGAAAAACCGAAACCGGCATGCGTTCCCGACGCAAGGTGTTAAGAAATTGATCCTGCAGGTTGTTGCGTGGGTCCATGGGGGCGTTTATTACTGTCTGATTGGAACAATTGCAGTCTAGCACGTCCGGTTGAGACAACCGAACGTGACTCTAAGAGTATTTATTCAATTTTGGCCTTGGCACGCAGGTCGAGTATGGCTTCTCGCACGTTTTTTTGCTGGAGTTGTCGTCGAATTTCGCCTTTTGTTTCATCCAGGGATGGGAATTGTGTGGGACGCACATCATCCAGTTTGATGACGTGCCATCCAAAATTGGTCTTTACAGGAGACTTGGTGGTTTCGCCTTTTTTCAGTGACTGTAGGGCATCACCGAACTCCTTGACGTAGGAACTGGGGACATTCCAGCCAAGGTCGCCACCGTTCTTGGCAGATCCCTTGTCAATTGATTTGTCCTTGGCAAGTTTGTCAAAGGCGACTTTCTTGTTCAACTGGGAAATGATGGCCTTGGCTTCAGCTTCCGTCTTGACCAGGATATGACGGGCCTTGTATTCGTTGCCGCCTGCAGCAGCTTTGGCTTTATCGTATTCCGCCTTGATTTCATCGTCAGCAACCGGATGGTTCTTGACGTAGTCTTCAAGGTAGGCCTTGCTCAATTGTTCGCGGCGCAGCATGTCCATTGCGGCAATGAGTCGCGGATTTTTATCGAGCCCCTTGTCGATGGCTGCACGAGACAGTAATTCCTGATTGACCAGAGCTTCACGGATTCGAACCGGGAGATTTGCATCGTTGGGTGTGCCTTGATTTAGCAGGGTTTGCCTTGCCATTTCCCCATAGACGGCGGGGATTTCACGGCCGTTCACCGTGGCGACGGGTTTGTCGGCTGCAGACTTGGCCTCATCGGCCCAAACGGGGTTGAGCGAAGCAAGCAGGATTGTCAGTATCAGGGGGTGCTTCATCAAATGCTCCTTTGTTGGAAATCAAAATTCTTCGGGAGTATAGGCGTTGATGGCCAGGGCATGGATTCCTTTTTTCATCAGGTCGCCCAGTGATTCATAAATCAGACGGTGGCGCGCAACAGCGCCAAGTCCCTCGAAGCAGCTGGATACAATAGTTAGGCGGTAATGGCCACCGCCTGCCGCACCGGCGTGGCCGGCATGTTGGGCGCTTTCATTTTCGAGGTTGAAGGAAGTTGGAGACAAGGCTTCCAGTCGATTGCGGATTTCTACCTCAATGTTCATGCAGGAAGGACCTTTTTAAAAGGTTTTACGTTGACCTGAGCATAAACGCCGGCAGACACATAGGGGTCAGCCTTGGCCCACTCCTGTGCTGCCTCGAGTGAATCGAATTCTGCAACGATGAGGCTGCCGGTAAAACCAGCAGGCCCCGGATCAATGCTGTCGATGGCAGGAAAGGGGCCAGCCAAAAATAGTCGGCCTTTATTTTGCAGGGCGTTTAAACGTTCCAGATGCGCAGGGCGTGCAGAGAGGCGTTTTTCCAGGCTGTCGGGCACGTCCTCGCCCAAGATGGCATACAGCATTATTTTGAGTCTTCCTTGTCTACATACTTGGCAAGCATCAGCGACTGGATAACCACGAATACCAGCATCAGACCAATGGTTCCATAAAGCTTGAAGCTTACCCAGTTGTCGGTGGAGTAATTAAAAGCCACATACAGGTTTGCGATTCCCATGAAGGCGAAAAAAGCGCCCCAGCTCAGGTTCATCAGACGCCATGCAGCATCAGGAAGTTCCATCTGCTTGCTGGTAATTGAGCGAATAAGGTTTTTGCCGAATGTGGCTGCACCAAAAATTGCGCAGGCGAAGATCCAGTAGAGCACGGTCGGTTTCCACTTGATGAAATTTTCATCCTGCAGCCAAAGGGTGGCTCCGCCAAACACGGTAATGATGAAAAGGCTGACCCACAGCATGAGGTCAACCTTGAGGCCTCGCAGCTTGATCCAGCCCACCTGTACGAAGGTGGCGACGATAGCAACGAGGGTCGCCAGGAAAATGCCGGGTTTGCCTCCTGGGGCAGCATGAAGGCCAAAAGTGCTTAACACTGTTTGCGCGGCTTCGGGGTTTGAACTGCCTATTTTGTAGGCGATGAAGAAAAGAATGATCGGAAACAGATCGAACAGGAATTTTTTCATTGTGATGTCATGCTAGCGGCTGACAAGCCGCGAAGTTGGCTATTTTGCTATGATTCATCGGGCTTTCCAATGATGAATTTCGACCTTCACTGCCATTCCAGCATTTCCGACGGGGTCCTGAATCCGGCCGAGCTTGTGCAAAGAGCCGCCGAGAAGGGCGTGGATGTGCTCGCCCTGACCGATCACGATGATGTGGGCGGGCTGGATGAGGCTGCGAGGAAGGCGGATGAGATTGGCATCGGTTTCGTAAGGGGTGTCGAAATTTCCGTTACCTGGAGTGGAGTGACCCTTCATGTGGTTGGGCTGAACATCGATGGGAATCATTCCGAATTGCAGTCCGGACTTGCAGAGATACAGGCTGGAAGAAGGGAACGTGCCGAGCGAATTGCACATGAACTGGATAAGCACGGCATTCCAGGTGCTTTCGAGGGTGCGATGCACCATGCTGCAAATCCAAGGTTGATAGGGCGAACCCATTTTGCGCGGCATCTGATCGAGCAGGGTGTGTGCAAGGATGCGCGCACGGTGTTCAAGAAATACCTGGTGCGGGGAAAACCCGGTTATGTGACTCACGAATGGACATCTCTGGAAAATGCGCTGAACTGGATACGTGCCAGCGGAGGCCAGGCTGTGCTGGCACACCCGGGACGCTATGATCTAAAGGGAAAGGCGACGCGCCGGCTTTTGGGAGAATTCAAGGAACTGGGCGGCGAGGCGGTGGAGGTGGTGACTGGCAGCCATACCCCCGACCAGCATGCACTGTTTGCCGAACTGGCAAACCTTTATGGACTGACGGCTTCGCGCGGTTCGGATTTCCATGCGCCCGGCGAATATGGACGCGAATTGGGTAGCGGACCGGACCTGCCATCAAAATGCACTCCAATCTGGCATAATTGGGACATTAACAAGCAGAAAGCGTGATTTGGACGGCCTCCAAAACCGTCAACACTGAATGTCCCAATACTTCAATATCCATCCAGACAACCCTCAGCCAAGGCTGATACAACAGGCGGTACAGGTTTTAAAACAGGGGGGCGTGATCGTCTACCCGACAGATTCCTGTTATGCCCTGGGATGCCACATCGGCGACAAGGATGCGGCGCTGAAACTGCTTCGTGTGCGCGGTCTGGACGAAGGGCATGACCTCACCCTGGTTTGCCGTGATCTTTCAGAGCTGGGCCGCTATGCCCAGGTAAACAACAGCCAGTTCAGGTTGCTAAAAGCCCATACGCCCGGGCCTTACACATTCATTCTCAAGGGCACGCGCGAAGTGCCGAAACGCCTGTTGCACAAGCGACATGACACCATCGGTTTGAGGGTGCCTGAGCACAACATCGTACAGGCCATGTTGGCTGAGCTTGGTGAACCGATTTTGTCTTCAACCCTGCAATTGCCGGGTGAGGATGTTCCGCTTAACGAAGCCTGGGAAATCAGGGAACGCCTGGAAAACATGGTAGACCTTGTTATCGATGGCGGAAGTTGCGGCCTTACGCCGACTACTGTGGTTGATCTCAGCTCCGACGAACCCCAGGTGCTGCGCTATGGCAAGGGCGATGCCTCGCCATTCGAAAGTTGATATGGAACTGACGCTGATACAGAAAATTGCAGTTTTCGCCATACCGGTGATCTTTGCCATCACCTTGCACGAGGCAGCGCATGGCTATGTGGCGATGAAATTCGGCGACAAGACGGCCTGGATGCTGGGCCGAGTGACGGCCAATCCGCTCAAACATATCGATCCGATCGGCACCATCGGTTTGCCGCTGTTCTTAATATTGATGAGCAAGCTCTCAGGCGGGCCCATGTTTTTGTTTGGCTGGGCCAAGCCCGTCCCAGTCAATTTCGGCGCCTTAAGACATCCCAAGCGCGACATGCTCTGGGTCGCGGCGGCAGGACCAGGTTCCAATCTGATCATGGCCGTGTTCTGGGCTGCCATGATCCAGCTTGGCCACCTCATTGGCGGCTCGTTTGGGTTGCCGCTCATGCTGATGGGTGCGTCAGGCATTCTGATCAATGCCATGCTGGCAGCACTGAACTTGCTGCCCATCCCACCACTGGACGGTGGGAGAATTGCCGTCAGCCTGCTTCCTTTGGGACCTGCTCGCATGCTTTCAAGGGTGGAGCCTTATGGCATATTCATCCTGATTGCACTGATGTTTACTGGCCTGCTTGGAAGTTTGATGTGGCCCCTGATCGGGTTGATTTTCGATTTTGCCACCTTGTTGACGGGCGTGTCTGACCAGACATTCCTGGCCCTGATTAACATTCTTCTCAGCTAATCATGTTTGCCAATCGCGTACTTTCCGGCATGCGCCCAACCGGGCGTCTTCATCTGGGCCATTACCATGGCGTTCTCAAAAACTGGCTAAAGCTTCAGCACGAGCACGAGTGCCTGTTCTTTGTGGCCGACTGGCATGCACTTACAACGCACTACGACACGCCCGAAGTCATCAGCCAGAACGTGTGGGACATGGTGGTGGACTGGCTGGCTGCCGGTGTGGATCCTGCACAGGCTACCCTGTTCGTGCAGTCGCGGGTAATCGAACATGCCGAGCTTCATCTGCTGCTGTCGATGATGACGCCGCTCGGCTGGCTGGAGCGTGTGCCGACCTACAAGGACCAGCAAGAGAAGCTGACAGACAAGGATCTCTCCACCTACGGATTCCTCGGCTATCCGCTGCTGCAAAGCGCGGACATCCTGATCTACCGCGCAAACCTGGTTCCTGTGGGCGAGGATCAGGTGCCGCATATCGAATTCACCCGTGAGATCTGCCGCCGCTTCAATCATCTATATGGCCGTGAACCCGGTTTTGAAGAAAAGGCTCTGGCCGCGATCAAGAAGCTGGGAGCCAAGAAGGCCAAGCTGTACCAGGAACTGCGCACGGCTTATCAGGAGCAGGGTGAGGACTCGGCGCTGGACTCTGCCAAGGCCATCCTTAATGATGCGCAAAACCTGTCCTTGGGTGACCGTGAAAGACTTTTCGGTTATCTCGAAGGTGGCGGCCGCATGATCCTGGCAGAACCGGAAGCGCTACTGACCGAGGCCTCCAAGATGCCCGGACTGGACGGACAGAAAATGTCCAAGTCCTACAACAACACCATTGCCCTGCGCGAAGACCTCGATAGCGTGGCGAAAAAAATCCGCACCATGCCAACCGATCCGGCGCGTGTACGCCGTACCGATGCGGGCGACCCCCAAAAATGCCCGGTTTGGCAATTCCACCTGGTGTATTCAGATGATGCTGTAAAGGAATGGGTGGTGAAGGGTTGTGCCAGCGCCGGTATTGGCTGCATTGAATGCAAGCAGCCCGTGATCGATGCCGTCCAGCGGGAACTGACACCCATCCACGACCGTGCCAAACACTACGAGGAAAACCCCGATCACGTGCGTAACATCATTGCCGATGGCTGTGAGAAGGCGCAGGAACTGGCACGCGAAACCATGCGTGACGTGCGTGAATCCATGGGGCTGAATTACACTTGATGTGTTCATATAAAGTAACAATAAAACAATTTGTTATAACAACAAGTTAATCTTTTTTTGAAAGATGTAATATGCCCGGCATCATGCGGTGCCGGGTGTTAGAATGATCGTCATGGAAGCATTACAAGCCGAACTTCCCATTGCTCGGGTCAAGGGCGAGCCGCTGGCAGAACTGCCAGTCGATCTCTACATCCCGCCGGATGCACTTGAGGTTTTCCTCGAAACTTTCGAGGGTCCGCTCGACCTGCTCTTGTACCTGATCCGCCGCCACAACCTGGACGTGCTCGACATCCCCATGGCCGAGCTGACACGCCAGTACCTTTCCTATGTGGAGGCGGCTCGCACTTCGCGCCTGGAGCTTGCGGCAGAGTATCTCCTCATGGCGGCGATGCTGATAGAAATCAAGTCGCGCATGCTGTTGCCGCGTCCTCCTCGTGCTGATGAGGGTGCCGAGCCTGAAGATCCGCGTGCCGAACTGGTGCGGCGCCTGCTGGAATATGAACAGATCAAGCTGGCTGCACAACGGCTGGACAAGGTACCGCAGGCTGGAAGAGACTTCCATCTGGTTTCGGTTACGATGGAATCCGCCTCCAGAAGACTGCCCGACGTCAGCCCCGAAGACCTGTCGGCAGCCTGGTTGTCCATCCTTTCGCGAGCCAAGGTCAACAAGCACCACCGCATCAGTCGCGAAGAGCTTTCGGTGCGCGAGCACATGACGCGCATCCTTAAATCCCTGCAACCGGGACAATTCATGGAATTTGCCGGACTGTTCCGCGCCGATGCCGGTGTGGCAGAACTGGTGGTGACTTTCCTGGCTATTCTGGAGCTGGCCAAGGAAACCCTGGTCGATGTGACCCAGGCCGAGCCGCTGGCTCCTATTTATGTACGTTTACACGAAGAAGGCATGACTGTTGATGAATACGCCGATGAGCAACCCACCGACGATCAACAATCTTGAGGAACTGAAGCGCATTCTGGAGGCCGCGCTGCTTGCGGCCGACGCGCCGCTCAGTTTGCGCGAAATGAAGCGCATGTTCGAACAGGAATTGTCCGAGGACATGCTACGCCGCGCTCTGGACGAATTGAAGACCGACTGGGACGGCAGGGCCACTGAGTTGATCCAGGTGGCGGAGGGCTGGCGCTTTCAGACACGACCGGAAATGCAGCCCTTTATTGCTCGCATGCGCAACGAAAAGCCGCCACGCTATTCACGCGCCGTGCTGGAAACCCTGGCCATCATTTCCTATCGCCAACCCGTAACCCGTGGCGACGTCGAAGACATTCGCGGCGTATCGGTCAACGCCCAGATCATCAAGACACTGGAAGAGCGCGGCTGGATTGAAACTGTGGGCCATCGCGATGTGCCTGGCAGACCCGCGCTTCTGGCAACAACACAGCGCTTCCTCTCGGATCTTGGCCTGCGCTCCCTGCAGGAACTGCCTCCGCTTGAGGAACTGGGCAACCTGCTCGCTCCGGACACTGCCGTGACACCGGAAGAACTGGAAGAAGTCCGCGAAGAGCTTGCGTCGGAAGAAGTGACCGAAGTCGAGCCACAAGAAGCGGTTGCTGAAGCTGAAGCCGAAGACAGCCAGCCAGAAGAGACATCTGCAGAAATTACCCAGAATTCGGAAGCGGTTGAAGAAGAGCAGCTTCCAGAAGATCCTGAAGCCAATTCACAGGCACTCGCTGCCGCCCCGTCTGATTCCTGATCGCAGATTTTTCCCTTACGGGGAAAACGCGAATAATAGGTAACAAGCATTATGCCTACCCGCCGCCGCAGCCCCTTGCGCCCATCCAGCAAACCGCCGGTAAAAAAACCGGAGGCAGTGCCAAGCCAGGAAGACAGCCCACCAGAGAATCAGGAAACGCAGGACGGTATCAGGCTGCACAAAGCCCTGGCTGATGCCGGTCTCGGATCGCGCCGCGAGATGGAAGCATGGATTGCCGAAGGGCGTGTCAACGTCAATGGCGAGACAGCAGAAATAGGGCAGCGTGTTACTGAGCGCGATGTCATCAAGGTATCCGGCCGTCGGGTGTACCTGCGCGCACCAGAGGAAAAGCGCATACGCATACTGATCTACCACAAGCAGGAAGGTGAAATCGTCAGCCGCGATGACCCGAAAGGGCGCGCAACCGTGTTCGAACAGCTTCCAAAAATTCGGGGCGCAAAGTGGGTCAGTGTCGGCCGTCTGGATTTCAATACCGAAGGCCTGATGATCTTCACCACCAGCGGCGAACTGGCCAACCGGCTTATGCATCCCCGTTTCGAAGTGGAACGCGAATACGCCGTGCGCGTGCTGGGCGAGCTTACATCGGAAATGCAGCGCCAGTTGTTGGAAGGAGTGGAACTGGAAGATGGCGTGGCAAACGTGAAAAGCCTGGTTGAAGCGGGCGGCGAAGGCGCCAACCGCTGGTGGCGCGTTGTCATCCAGGAAGGACGTTATCGTGAAGTGCGTCGCCTGTTCGATGCAGTGGGCGTCAAGGTCAGCCGCCTGATCCGGATTCGTTATGGCCCTGTCGAACTGCCTCCGCAACTCAAGCGCGGCCAGAAGCACGAACTGGATGAAACTGAAGTCAAGACCCTGCTTAAATGGGCGGGGCTGGCTGTGCCACAGTCAAGGCCTCGTACTTCAGGCCGGGGAGTGGCTCGCAAACCTGCGCCGAAGCGTCCCGGCAGATACTGACTTTTTTCCAAAGTTCGTGTCGCACCCTGCAGGTAATTTCCTGGTCCTTTATCCGAAGAACCCCCTTTGGGCTCCGGAAGACATGGGCCAGATTGTCCACGCATTGCGTAAAATCGGTTTTCTTGGCAATCCCCGTGAACCCATGCTGTTTGATATCGGGCCGGAATACCTGAGCCTCATCACCTACCTTGGTTGCTCTCCGAACATTCTGACAGGCGAAAGCGAAAACGCGACGGCAGTTCGCATGTGCGGCATATTTGATTTGCCGCGCTTCATGCATGGTGAAAACCTGAAACCCCCTCGCTGTCCCAGTTGCAGGAAGCCGCTTGAAAAGCCTGAAGCTACGGTTGTTCCTGAACAGGAACAGACTTGTTCCCACTGCGGATTTTCGGCGTCGGGGCACAAGTACGACTGGCGCCATAGCGCAGCCTATGGGCGAGTGTTTATCGAAATATCGAACGTATTCGAGTCCGAGGCTGTGCCTGGGGAAATGCTCACCGATTGCCTGTCGCAGGCAACCGGTGAGGTTTGGGATTACTGCTACCTCAGAAGAGGGTAAGTCTTACTGCTTTTCAGTCAGTTTCTTGATCACGCCAGCCGCCCAGTCTTTGCCGCCCAGGCCAAAGGCCAGAGCAAGAGCGAGACCGATGGCGCCAAAACCAATCTGGAAGGCAGAAATCAGCAGATGGGTGCCAATCTGCAACTGTTCAAGGGCCACAAACACCACAAATACGATCACTGCGTATTCGGCCAGGGTGCTGATTGTCAACGCGCCATCAACGCCCATGTTGCTCAGGTAGGCAAATGCCAGACGGTTGATGAAGCGGGCAACCATGATTCCAAACACCAGCACCAGAATGGCGACAATGATGTTAGGCAGGTAGAACACCACTTTATTGAAGAGCTCGGCTACGGTAGTCAGGCCAAGGCTGTTGGCAACCGTGACGATCACCACCAGCAGGATGATCCAGTAAACCAGGTTTGAAACCAGTCTCGACAGGGTAAGGTTGATGTTGCCCTGGCGCATGAAGGCCTCGATGCCGGTTTTTTTGCCCAGCTCGTCAAATTTGAGGGTGTCGAGAATCTTGTTCATTGCGGATCTGGCGATATTGGCCAGTATCCAGCCCAGGAACAGCAGAAGCAGGGCTGCCAGCAACTGCGGAATAAAGCCCGCCAGTTGGGTCCAGAAGGAAGTAAGGGACGCTACGAATACGTCGATTTGTTGTTGCATGAGACTCCTCCTTTGTTGAGAACTGCCGCTACATTATAAACGTGCTTTTTTTATATCTTCTTTGCGCAGAAGAAATACGTACTCATCGCCCCCGCTGGTGTCCAGCCAGGTAAAGGGAAGCTTGGGGAAAGCCATTTCCAGCTCATCGCGATTGTGGCCGATTTCGGCAACCAGCAGACCGCCTGGATTGAGGTGCGAAGGGGCATCGGCAAGGATGCGACGTATATGGTCTAGGCCATCCTCTCCGCTGGCCAGCGCTAGTCCTGGCTCTTGCTGGTATTCCTCTGGTAATTCAGCCATGGAAGGGGCATTCACATAGGGTGGATTGGTAATGATGAGATCGTATGTTTTCCCCTTCAGGCTGGCCAACAGGTCAGACTTGATTAGGTGCACATGGTCCTCGAGGCCATAGTCAGCCACATTCTTTTTGGCCACCTTGAGCGCATCGGCGGAAATGTCCACGGCATCGATCCCGGCATTGGGAAATGCGATTGCCATCAGGATGGCAAGGCAGCCGGAACCGGTGCAGATGTCGGCCGCAGAGTGGATGGCTTCCGGATCATGTACCCAGGGAGACAACTGTTCCTGCAGCAACTCTGAAATGAACGAGCGCGGCACGATCACGCGTTCATCCACATAGAAGCGGTAATTACCCAACCACGCCTCGTTCGTGAGGTAGGCGGCCGGGACGCGCTCTTTTACGCGCCGTTCAATAATGCTCTTGAGCTGATCACCCTCTCCGTGGTTCAAACTGGCGTCAAGAAACGGCTCCAGGCGGTCCAGCGGCAGGTGCAGGGTGTGCAGGATCAGATAGGCTGCTTCGTCAAAAGCGTTGTCCGTGCCATGGCCGAAGAAAAGCCCGGCCTCATTGAAGCGAGAAACGGCAAAACGCAGCCAGTCGCGTACGGTGATGAGGGATTCGGTGTCTTTGAAAGCGTCTGTTTTTTTAGGCATGCCGCTATTTTAAATGCCTAACGACACCTGCGTGGCTTTTTCAGATCAAGGATGAGAGGAGTCAGGCCTGGTCAGCAGTAATGCCGTGGCGCGTGGCAAAGGCGTACAACTCAAGCCGGTTGCCAAGGTCGAGCTTGGCGTAGATCGAAGTCAGGTGGTTTCGTAGAGTCGATTCGCTGATGTTCAATCGCTGCGCAAGGTCGCGGCCAATAGCGGATGCATCATGCGCAATTGCTGCTGCCACCCGACGTTCCTGGCGGGTAAGCGAGGCGATTCTTTGTTTTACAGGGTTGGATTTTTCTTCGGCCTTGCGACGGGCGAGTTCCAGAAATACGCGATTGGTGGTTGCGCGATCCAGCCATAACTCGCCAGCGGCGACTTTCTCAATCGCCTTGATCAGCACCGTCACAGGCTCAAACTTCCGCACGATGCCGCTAGCGCCTGCCAGTACGGCGCTGTCGCGAAACTCTTCTTCGGTAGAGAGGGTAAGGCCGATTACTTTTGCTTGAGATACGGCGGATAGTACCGTGATGCCGGCCATGACATTTTGGCCATCAATGTCCACCAGAATTACATCTATGGGGGTGGTGCCAAGCCTTTGCAAGGCTTCTTCATGGCTGGGTGCGGTGCCGGCCAGACTCATGCGAGGCTGCTGGCTCTCGATCAATCGCTCAAGTCCCCAGGCAACGATAGGCAAGTCGCTGACCAGCAATACGCGAATCGCATTACAGCCATCAACCAGCATTTTTAGGAGTCACCCGACAAGAGAAAGTGCAATTCTGCGATTCGAATCCTACCCGAGCACAAGGTTATTTGTATAGGAGGTTTGTCCTGATTCTGCCCCAGCGAAACCTCCTATGAGAAATGGCGAAACCGCTCATGTATTGCCATGACGCGATCCTGATAATTATCACCATGCTGAGCGAAAAACGTTTCGAAAATCGTGAACAACTGGTACTGCCAGTGGTGCTTCCAGGGGGGATGATGGGCAAGACCCATAACATCAGCACCACGGGCCTGTTTTTTGAGACAGAAAGCGCCTATCAGCCGGGCAGCCAGATTGATCTGACCATCGATCTCAGCACGGTAGGGAGGCCGTTTTTCCTCAAGGCCAGCGGCGAGGTGTTGCGGACGAAGGATTTGGGAGAACGAATGGGCGTGGCGGTGAAGTTTTCGAAATCAAGATTACAGGCGAATAGCTGAAAGATTCATAGGGTTTCTATCAAGAAGCCCTTTTTGGCAGGTAATTTTAACGAGTGGGGAGTAAGGAAATGAAGTTAATAAAGGTAGTCAAATTGGGGCTGTACGCTCTTTCCGCCATGGTTATGGCGTTTAGTACGTCTGCATTTGCAAACAAGGATATTATTTATCCAAACGCTGGCTCGGTAACGGTAAATGGCATTTACCAAGGCGCAGTAACCAATTCCTTTGCGGTTGGAGTAGACGGCAATGCGACCTTGAATAGCCCTGTCAATTCAGGCAATCAAGTTGCATTTATGAATTCGTGGGGCATACAGGATCGTTGGAACTTATTTGGGCAGAACACTAGCTACGACCAATTAGTAACATTTAATGTTGCGACTACCCAAAAACCCGCTGGCGCTCTGAATGTGTCAGTAACTCCAATTTCGAATTGTCTCGTTCATGGCCCGGGAACGTCGGTTTGTAATGGGAGCGTGAGTTTTGTTGCTCCAGCGACTCCTGGAAACTATCAGATTCTTGTTACACCGCAGGCTGGCGGTAGCAATGGGCTCGCAATTAAAACCCTCACAATAAATTTCCATGTAGCCAGCCCCGTTGTGCAGAAGCTCAATACCGAACTGAAAGTTGCAAAGCAATGTGTGCTGTTGCATGGTGGCGATACATCTCTTTCAGCCAAGCTGGTGGAGCTTGTTAGTCGTAATGCCATATCAGGTGCCGATATCAACTTCTTTATTAATCCAGAACTTGATATCAACGGCGACCCAACTGTGCCCTCTATTGGTAATGCTATTACTGAAAATGATGGTGTGGCCACCTTGACTTATAACGTCAATGGACTTGGTGTTGGTGATTACAATCTCTACGCTGAATTCGATGGAAATGCCATCTACAACCATTCCAACGATAGCGATATCCTGGGTGTAAGCTACCTATTCGCTGGCTTCCAGCAGCCAATTAACGC
>DKAU01000128.1:21173-21523 GCA_002450925.1 Thiobacillus sp. UBA6918
GCAGCATGCAGCAAAGGTCCTTACTACGCAATTATTACCGTTGCCAAGAAGGGCAAGAAGTAAAACCTGAAGAAGGAGGGGTTGTTAGTCTCAACCCCGTCTTTGGCAAGCAAAAAGAAGCCCAACCATTTAATTGGTTGGGCTTTTTTATTGTCTGGCTATTTGGTTTCTTTAGTTATTAAGTTTTATTCAGCAAGCAGCTTCTCCAGTGTCTTCTGGTAAACCTCTCGCAGTGGTTCGATGTCTGCGACCGGGATGTTTTCGTTCAGCTTGTGGATGCTGGCATTCATCGGACCGAACTCGATCACTTGCGGGCAGATGTCGGCGATGAAGCGACCGTCCGAGGTGCC
>DKAU01000046.1 GCA_002450925.1 Thiobacillus sp. UBA6918
AACCTGGACCAGGCCTGCAGCATCGAGTTCAGACTCGCTCAAGGGGGCGTCAGTACCACCAAAATCAACGGTCTTGGCTTTGATCTGCTTGATGCCGCCTGAAGAACCGATACCCTGATAGTTAACCTTGTTGCCAGTGGCGGATTGATACGCTTCTGCCCACTTGGTGTAAACAGCATAAGGGAAAGTTGCGCCTGCGCCGGTAATATCTGCAGCAAGAGCGCTAACCGAGAAAGCCAAGCCTAGGGTGACAGCCAGAGCGCCTTGGGCCAGTTTGTTGAGAGTACGCATGTAATATCTCCAGTAGTATGTAGTCAACGTTGCCGCACGGGCGACGTCGCCATACTAATGACGAAATATTACAGTTTTATGTCGTTACGTTGAATACCAAGTTGGTAATCAGTTGTTAACAAATGACTTTTAAATTTCAAAACTAATTTGCAGCTGCATTTTTTACAGATTCTGCAATAAATTCCGCCCATTGCCTGGCCTGACTTTCAGAAGCCGACTCGACCATTACTCGAATGAGAGGTTCTGTGCCTGAGGGACGCAGCACGATGCGACCATCCTTGCCCATGTCGGCCTTGGCCCTTTCTTCGGCATCCCTCACCTGCAACGCGTTCGCCAAATCTATCTTTTTCTCAATCGGCACGTTGATCATGACCTGAGGGTAAAGGGTTAGGTCGCTTGAGTACTCGGCAAGTGTTGCGCCGCTTTCCTTCAGCGCTTTCAGAACCTGGAGAGCAGAAATGATGCCATCGCCAGTCGTGTGCTTGTCCAGACAAAGAATATGCCCCGATGTTTCCCCGCCCAGTTGCCAGCCCTTCTCCTGCAACTTCTCCAGTACGTAGCGGTCGCCCACCCTGGCGCGTTCAAACGGAAGATCGAGTCGACGCAGCGCCAGTTCCATGCCCAGGTTGGTCATGAGTGTGCCAACCACACCACCCTTCATGTTGCCGCTGTGTGCACGATGGCGTGCGATGATGTAGACAAGCTGATCGCCATCGTAAATCCGTCCCTCGCGGTCAGCCATCATCAGCCGGTCACCGTCGCCGTCCAGAGCGATCCCGATATCGGCCTGGTGGTGCTTGACCGCTGCAGACAGGGTAGCGGTATGCGTAGCACCGCATTCAGCATTGATGTTAAGGCCATTGGGCTCGGTGCCAATGGTAATGACTTCTGCGCCCAGTTCGTGCAACACATGCGGCGCGACATGGTAGGTCGCGCCATGAGCGCAGTCGACCACAATGCGCATACCACGCAAATCCATCTCGAACGGAAAACTGCTTTTGCAGAACTCGATATAGCGCGCAGCGGCGTCATCGATGCGGCGCGCACGTCCCAGATCAGCAGAAGGCGCAGTTTCGATGTCATTGTCGAGCATGGCTTCGATTTCATGTTCTGTTGCATCAGGCAGTTTCTGCCCGCTGCCGGAAAAGAACTTGATGCCGTTGTCTTCGAATGGGTTATGCGAAGCTGAAATCACCACCCCGGCCTGCAAACGAAGGGCGCGCGTGAGGTAGGCGATACCCGGCGTCGGCAAAGGTCCCGTGAGGTTGACGTGCACGCCCGCAGCCGTAAAACCTGCCGTCAATGCGGATTCAAGCATGTAGCCGGAAATGCGGGTGTCCTTGCCGACCAAAACTGTTGGGTGTTGCCCAGCCAGCAGAACCGACCTGTCGGATGCCAAAACCTTGCCGGCAGCATACCCCAGGCGCATGACAAAGTCCGGAGTGATGGGAGACTTGCCCACTCGTCCACGGACGCCATCGGTTCCAAAATATTTTCGGCTCATTCTTGTTCTGCCCTTTCAACTGCCTGCCAAACTGTCAACGCATCTTTCATTGCTGCCACATCATGCACCCGAACAATGGAGGCTCCACGTGCCACGGCAGCGAGATGTGCGGCAATGCCGGCATATTCGCGTTGCTCGACGGGCTTTCCCGTCAGCACCCCCAGCATGGACTTGCGTGACATGCCAGCCAAAACCGGCACACCCATTTCAGCCAGACAATTCAGATTCTTTAACAAAGCGAGATTGTGCGCCAGCGTCTTGCCAAAGCCAAATCCCGGATCAATAAGCAGGCGAGTACGCGCCATCCCCGCCGCCTCGCAGGCGGCAATGCGGTTCGCGAGAAACTCGCGGACTTCAGCCACAACATCTTCGTACAGCGGTGTCGATTGCATGGTCTGCGGTTCGCCCTGCATGTGCATGAGACATACCGCCACGTCCGAATCCGCAACCATTTCTAGAGTACCGGGCTCGCGTAGCGCCATGACATCGTTAACCATGGAGGCCCCTGCGTGGATTGCTTCCTGCATGACATGTGGCTTGCGTGTATCTGCCGAAACACATAGCCCGCGCGCAGCCAAGGCTTCGATCACCGGCAACACGCGACGCAGTTCTTCTTCAACTGAAACCGGTGCTGCACCAGGCCGGGTCGATTCGCCGCCCACATCAATAATGTCCGCACCTTGCTCGGACAATGCCAGTGCATGACTGATTGCTTGATGGGGATTTTGCAAATTTCCGCCGTCGGAAAACGAATCCGGCGTGACGTTTACAACGCCCATGATGAGCGTTTGATCAAGCTTGAAATGGAATTTTCCGGCAAGAAGCTGCGGCATAGTGAAAAACGAAGGGCCCCGCAGGGCCCTTCCAGGGTTGGTTTATCAGGCTTCCTGTGCAGGCTCGGCAGTCGGCGCAGGGGCGCTTGGTTTGTTGTCGCTGGGCGGCGTAGGTGGCGTGCTTGTCGGTTGTGGGGGCCGCGGACTGCGGCCGCCCATGATGTCATTTATCTGATCGGCATCGATGGTTTCCCATTCCAGCAGTGCCTTGGTCATGGACTCGATCTTGTCGCGGTTGTCCTCGATGATCTTGCGTGCACGGCCATACTGCTCATCTATGATGCGGCGAATCTCCTGATCAACTTTTTGCATCGTGGCCTCGGACACATTCTTGTGCGTGGTAATGGAACGGCCGAGAAATACTTCGCCTTCGTTCTCGCCATACACCATCGGTCCCAATACATCGCTCATGCCCCACTGCGTGACCATACGGCGGGCCATTTCAGTGGCGCGCTCGAAATCGTTGCTGGCGCCCGTCGTCATCTGGTGCATGAACACCTCTTCTGCGATGCGCCCACCAAACAGGACGGCGATGGTCGACAGCAGACGCTCCTTGTCCATGCTGTAGCGATCTTCTGTCGGCAGTTGCATGGTTACACCAAGGGCTCGTCCACGGGGAATGATGGTGACTTTGTGCACAGGGTCAGTCTTGGGCAGCAGTTTTGCCACCACCGCGTGTCCGGACTCGTGATAAGCGGTGTTGCGGCGCTCCTCTTCGGGCATGACGATGGAACGTCGCTCGGCGCCCATGATGATTTTGTCCTTGGCGCGCTCGAAATCGTCCATGTCCACCAGGCGCTTGTTTCCACGTGCAGCGAACAAGGCAGCTTCATTGACCAGATTGGCCAAGTCAGCACCTGAAAAACCCGGCGTACCGCGTGCGATGATGTCTGCCTTGACGTCGGGTGCTATCGGCACCTTGCGCATGTGCACCATAAGGATCTGCTCGCGACCGCGGATATCCGGCAATGGCACAACCACCTGTCGATCGAAACGACCCGGGCGCATCAGTGCGGGGTCAAGTACGTCGGGACGGTTAGTCGCCGCAATCACGATGACTCCGGCATTGGCCTCAAAACCGTCCATTTCAACCAGCAACTGGTTAAGAGTCTGTTCGCGTTCGTCATTGCCACCACCCAGGCCTGCTCCACGCTGACGACCGACCGCGTCAATTTCATCGATGAAGATGATGCA
>DKAU01000133.1 GCA_002450925.1 Thiobacillus sp. UBA6918
CGAGTCCTTTCATCCGCACCAGCAGTCTCAAACATAATATTCGACGCGGTTTCGTCCGAGATGTTTTGCCTCATACAGGCTTTCGTCAACACGGGACACGAATTCTGCACTTGCCATTCCGGGAAGATATTCACCGACACCAAAGCTGCAGGTCACATTGCCTACCTGTGGAAAATCATGTACGGAGATCTCATGGCGAAGTTTTTCCGCCAGAAATCGCGCACTGGGCAGTTCACAGTTTCCGGCTAGAATGACAAATTCTTCTCCCCCCCATCGGGCGAACAGATCGGTATCCCGAATATTCTTTTTGACCAGCCCGGCGAGGTCCTTGAGCACGGCATCGCCAACCGTGTGCCNNATGATGCCTACCCCATGCCAGTGACCGCTGATCCGAATGCCCGATAGTGACATTTCAATCGGAAACTCGCTCCCATCGTTGCGCTTCGCGTACACCTCGGTGGTTTTGCCAATCAGAGCCCCGTCGCCGCTGTTTACAAAGTGCGCAAAGCCGCGTTTGTAGGCATCGTGATATCTCTCGGGTGCAATAAGATCATGAAGATCCTTGCCGACTGCCTCGCTGGCCGAATAACCAAACAGCTTTTCCGCGGCTTCATTCCAATAGGTGGTATTTCCTGCATCATCAATCATGGCAATGGCATCCTGGGCGGCGCCAGTAATGCTTTGGAGGATGTTGCGGCTTTCTTCCAGATCCTGGGTTCGCTCACTTACCATTCTCTCGAGGCGTTCATGGTCTTCAAGCAGTATCTGTTCGGCTTCCTTGACCTTCGTAATGTCGGTCCGGATGGAAACATAGCGTTCCGGCAGGCCGTTTTCGTCAAGAAACGGAACGATGGTGGTTTCCACCCAGTAAAACTCGCCACTCTTTTTGCGGTTCCGGATTTCCCCTTGCCAGACTTTCCCGGAAGTGAGGGTGCCCCACATGTCTTCGAAGAACTCCCTGGGATGATAGCCAGAGTTCAGTAGCCGATGATCCTGCCCCATCAGTTCGTCGCGGGAATACCGACTTATCCTGCAGAACATGTCGTTTACGTAAGTTATTCTCCCGCTGACATCGGCAACGCTGACGATGGCGTGCTGATCGAGGGCATGTTTCTGGAATTCAAGCTCGACGTTGGCGGTCTGCAGCGAATCGCGGGTATCGGTAATATCGCCAACCAGTCCGTGCATGCGGCGTGAAACAAAATTGCCGATGAGCAGGCTTGCCAGGATAAAGAAACCGCTGCTGAGAAAAAGCATGTTGAGCGCGCTTTCTTGTTCCCGATGTGCTGCCGACGCCGCTTTCTGAGCCTCGATGCTTTGCAGTTCAATGAACTCGGTCAGGGTCTGGATCGCCATGCTCTGTGCCGGCAGGGACTTCTCCAGCATTAATTCTTTTGCTTTGCCGAGAAGGCCCCTTTCTGACAAGTCGATGATTTCCTGGAGGTAGGTCATGGCCTCGGCGGTAAACCCTCGCTGGTGATCAAGCATTCTTTGTTCAAGGTCATCCAGGTTGTCCTTCAGCAATTGGTTGCGTGCCTTGCCGAACTCGGCGCCCAATTCATAAAACCGCATGATTTTCTCATCGCGGCTGAAGGGATCCTTGTCATCCAGAATGATGGAAAACACCAGGAATGAGCGCTCGCGTGCCGCATCGATCATCTTTCTGACCAGGGAGGAATGGCTCATGTGGTTGCGGGTTATGGTTTCCAGTGTTCTTTGGCTTTCGAGAATCTGGAAAATCGTCATGCCCACGACAATGATAAATAGGAGGGTAATGGCCCCGAAACCCAGGCGAATCAAGGCCAATGAGGCCAGGTGCTGCTTTACACGTGACCACATCAAAGATGGAAAGGAAGTATGAAACAGGGGCATGAACGATGATTCGGCATGGACCCCACATAGTTGAGCAGGACGCTCAGGAAATATTCAAAAATCCTTCAGAATCATCGTCCTGCCTGTTGGTTTCGTTTCTTGTTTGTTACTTGTCCCAGATCATGGGGCCGCTGGGTTCGGATGCGTACTGGATATGGCCTTTGTCATGAGACCGGGCCAATAGCATTGCCTGGCGAGCATTCTCGAAAAGCTCTGTTGGGTTGATTGCGTCATTAGGGTAGACAGCCACGCCAAAACTGAAAGAGATGATTTCCGAGGGGGTGCCGCTGAATTTCCGGCTTAGGGATGCAAGAAGCTTTTCTGCAACTTTTGCTGCAGCGTCCATGGTGAGAAGGTCAGGAACAAGAACAACAAACTCCTCGTTTGACCAGCGTGCCACGGTGTCGGTCGGCCGAAGACTGTCTGTGAGGGTTTTGGCAGCCGCGACCAAAGCCTTGTTGCCTGCATCATGGTCCAGTTGCGTGTTGACTTCCCGAAGATTGTTCAGGCTTATGAGCAATACCGCAAACCCGGTTCCGAACCGATCGGCGCGAGACTTGTCATGCGACATTCTGTCTTCTAACAGGGAACGGTCTGTCAGGCCGGTAAGTCTGTGGTGAGCCATATCGTATGCGGTGTCAGTTAAAGAGATAGTCATAGGTCAGAATATGTATTTTTTCAGGATGCTTGATTGCGCTGGATGTTGTTTCGCCCATTCGATTTGGCTGAATACAACGCGTGGTCTGCCTTGATGATGAGATCGCCAATGCTATCTGCATCGTCAGGATAGACGGCAACGCCAATGCTGAAGGTGATTGTTTCTGCAAGCGTTCCTTTCAGTTTGTTTTGTGCAGAGTCATGCAGGGTTTCCGCCACACTCGATGCAGATGCGGTGTCTTCAAGATCCAGGACCAGGGCTACAAACTCGTCACCCCCCCATCTGGCAATGGTGTCGCTAGGACGCAAGCACGAAGAAAGTGCCGCCGCAACGTGCTTGAGCACTTCGTCTCCGACGTGATGGCCGGCTGTATCGTTCACCTGCTTGAATTTGTCGAGGTCGATGAAAAACAAGGCAAACTTCTTTGTGGTTCTGCGTGCGCGACCGATTTCCTGCTTGATTCTGTTCTCGAGCAGTGCGCGGTTCGGCAGACCCGTCAGGCCATCATGGGTTGCCTTGTGGGCAATGGCCAGTTGTTCCTCATGCGATTTGGTAATGTCGCGAAGGACACCGCGCAGTCGTTCACGGTTCTCCACATCACGTGAGAGGGTAAAGTTACCTTCCACCCAACGTCCATCCGTGTCATTGCCACATACAAGAAAATTGATATTCGACTGCTTTTCAGGATTGTTGCGCAGGAAATCCACCATCTGGTCAAATTTTTCAAGATATTCGCCACTGACACAGCGGCGAAAATTCAGAGAACCTCCACTTGGTGTAATGCCGGCATCCTTCCCGAAAAGTTCTGACCATTTATCCGATGTCCAGGTCAATTCTCCGTCAGTGGACATTTCGACAATGACTTCGTTAAGCAGATTCAGGGTGTCAAGAAAACCGGCACGTGTTTTTTCTTCCGTATGTGCGCGCTCAAGCTTCTTCAATTCGTCCCATTCGCTACGGAAGCCCATATGGCGTAATGTCCACGCCATAATGCAGAACTGGGTAAGGCCCGACCCGATCAGGCCGATAAATACAAAAATCGACAATCCCAGCCACAAGCTGTTCAGCTTGGGAAAAAGGAAGAAACCGGCGGTGATGACCAGCAAAAAAAATCCCACAACCAACCGAACCGCAGGTTCGATATAGCCAATGCGCGATCCAAGCAGGACCTTATGGGACGATAAGGCTTGAGTGTTGCTCATTTGTCAGACAAAACTCTCTCCGGTGCTTTTGTATTGAAGTCGGCATTGGCCGTGTTCAACGCATGGCCAATGGACGTTTGGCTATATTTACGGCACATATCTACCAAATATTTAAGCGCGTCAAATCAATTGGTTATACGCAAAACCCATTTCATAAACAGGGGTAACGCACTGGGTTGATGATCTTAATGCGCTCCGTTGCTGGTGGTACCGCGAGACCCGGCTGTATGAGAGCGCTTGAGACTCCGGGTAATGAAGGGTCAAGTTGAGTAAATAACTGCCGGAACCAACTGCTGAACGACCCCAAGTCCGGATTTATTCGTTCATCAAATGTAAGGTGCCCGTAAGCCGTGCTGAATACGATTCCGGCACCGGCAACAACCCTGTCGATGGTTTGAATTCGGCTTGGGTACCTTGAATCAATATTGGACTGAAATTCATGAAGTATTTGGCCGCACTTGCGCTGGCATTGTGCTCACAGCCTGGTTTCGCATCTTGCCCGCAGCATTTGCTTACTGAGCCGGACAAGGTCATTCTGAATGGCGACTCGGTACTGATCGTCACCCATGCGAGCATGTTTTACGATGCGCGGCTTTCTTCCAAGCGTGGGGTGGACGAGGCCGTCAAGTACGCCAAATCCAGCAACATACCGGTTGTTTACCTTCAGGACGGCAGCCCGGACTCGGACTATTTCATGAACGACTGTTCCCCGGATTACTGGGTGTACTCGGAAAACGGGGAACTCAGTTTCGACATCAAACCCACACAGGTTTACATTGTGGGGGGACACCTGGAAAAGTGCATGTATACCACGGTAAAGGATCTGCTGACTTCATGGGCAAAACAGCCTGCGAAGGACCTGACCTTGACCTACTTCATGGACGGCATTTACTCGAATGGCGAATTGGTAAGGAAGACCGATCCTTATTATCGCGATTTTGAGATATTCATGCGTGCCGCTACGCGCGGTCGTCCAGGTGGGGAATACTGGCCAAAACTCAACCTTCTGGAAACCATGGGGGTCATCAACAAGGAAGAGCACGAACTTGAGTTCCTGATGGATGCCGTGCCGGAGTTTGAAAAAATCATGCCCCCTGGCTATCGGGTCGAACTGCAAATGAACAATTCCGTGGTCAAGGTATTGCAGCCGGCTCCTGGGTGGCATCCGCCCACCTTGAGATTCCGGTTTGTGGATTCTGCCTTGAAAATGGTCAGCCCAAGGACCTTGAAATAAGGCCAACAGAATTCGCTAGATTCAATTGGTGGCGGAAATCGACCCGTGCGGTCAGTCAGGATGACCTCATCAAGCGGCCGCTCCTCGGCCTTTGCTGCCAGTGGCATTGACTGAATTGAATGTCCGGTGTCGCGCAGGTTGATGACGTTGACGCGGTAGGCAACCGGAACGGCCGCTTTCGTCTGTGGCGAGGGACAGCACCCGACCCAATATAGTCACTCCGTCCCGTTCTCAGTGATACTGGTTACGGCTGGCAGGTATCTGCCAGTGAGGGCAGGACATGCACCTGCGAGTTACGAATAATCGACCCGAACACGTGATGTTTCCCGCTTTGGTTTCGAATTCGCAGGTGCGCTTGAGTTCGTTAACGAATACTCAGGGCTCGCCGCACAACCGGCTCGCTATATTGGCTTCGCAGAACTCAGGCATGCATGTCCTTATCTGCAATCTAGCACTCGAGGAGGTGATGATGAAGCCTCAATCCAATTCTGCCTTCACGGCCTTTGTTGGAATCGACTGGGCCGACAAGAAACATGATTTCTGTATGCAGGCCGCAGGATCAGACCAACGGGTATTCGGTACCCTGGACCATTCTCCGGAAGCGATTATGCAATGGGCGTTTTCATTGCATGATCGATTTGGTGGGCCGATTGCCATCTGTGTTGAGCTGGCAAAGGGCCCCTTGGTCTATGCACTGCAGCGATGTGACTTCATTGTGCTCTTCCCGGTCCATCCTTCAACCTTGGCCAAATACCGGGAAGCCTTCGTTCCCAGTCATGCCAAGGACGATCCGACTGATGCCGAAATGGCGTTGGATATCCTGCTTCGTCACCCGGACAAGCTACAGCCCCTCAAACTGCAAAGCGTGGCCATGCGCACCTTGGCCGCGCTCGTGGAGGAACGCCGTGGTCTGGTCAATGGCGTAGTTGGCATTACGAACAGTCTGGTCAGCTCGCTCAAGCAATACTACCCACAAGTGCTGGACTGGTTCGAACACCGGGACACCTTGATCTTCTGCGACTTCTTGAGCCGCTGGCCCACGCTCAGACACGTCAAGCGGGCCAGGCGGTCGACGCTGGAAACCTTCTTCGGCCAGCACAATTCTCGACGGGCGTACCTCGTCGAGGAACGAATCCAGGGCATCCGGGCTGCTACCGCGCTCACCGAGGATGAGTCCGTTATCCGCCCGAACCAGATGCTCGTGCAGGCACTGGTCGAGCAGTTACGCGCACTTCTACTGGCCATCGATCGCTTTGATGCCGAGATCGATACCGTTGCCAAGAGTCTGCCCGACTACGATCTATTCGCAGCATTGCCAGGCGCAGGACACATCCAGGCTCCCCGACTGCTGGTTGCCTTTGGCGAAGATCGAGATCGGTATACAAACGCCGCGCAGATTCAAAGCTATTCAGGCGTTGCTCCGGTAGTCGAGCGTAGCGGTAACAAGTGCTGGGTCCACTGGCGCTTCGCCTGTCCAACCTTCCTCCGGCAGACCTTTGTGGAGTGGGCGGGCTCAACCATACCGAGATCTTACTGGGCTGGTGCCTACTACCAACAGCAACGCAACAAAGGGTGTTCCCATCGGGTCGCGGTACGCGCCTTGGCGTTTAAATGGATACGAATCCTCTATCGGTGCTGGAAGACACGCACTCCATATGACGAATCCGTCTACTTGAACGCGTTAAGGCGACGGGGATCGCCCCTGCTGGCAAGCCACTCGGAATCTGCAAATATCACTTGACGGAGTGTCTCAGGGCACGAAGCGGACTGTCGACTCTCTGCAGTTAATGTCTGCTTTGAACCGGTAAGCGGACTGTCAACGTAGCGCTAACTGGCGGCAATTTAGCGCAGTCCAGCGACCAAAGGGAGCAAGGCTGTGCGCCATGTTAGGCCGTTGGCTGCGTAGTGCCATGAACGACATAATCATTTCTCCAAACCCCTACCACCCAGAAGGCCATGGATGAAACTAGGCCGGCAATCAGGAACACTGGCAACCAATTTAGAGCGGCAAGGCCGTTTGTGGTTAGCGAGAACGCGGCAGCGCCAACAGCGCCGATGCTTAAACCATAAATTGCATAGTGCCAAAACCGAAGCCGGTACCGGCGACGCAGAATTACAAATAAAGGCAAAGCAACCAATAGTGTCACTGGCACTGTGAATGCTCCTACTGCACTAGCCCAAAACACATTCCAATACGACTCGCTAAGTGCAAATGCTAGTGCGGGTAACCACAACGCTGCAACAACGAACCCAACAATAAGACGTGTCATGGTTAAAAGGCCTAACGTTTGAGGTATGGAATGGATAATATCTGAATGACCTTATTACGGCGATAAGCAGACAATCCTATCAATCATCCGGGTGTCCGCTTCTGGCCGGAAAAAGACAAAAGGCCCGGAATTACCGGGCCATTCTGTTTCATTGCAGGTTTTTCAATTGGTGAGAATTTTTTCACCAATTTTGAGAACCCACAATCAAACATCCAGGTTTCTGACTCCCAATGCATTTGTTTCGATGAAGGCACGCCTGGGTTCTACTTCATCTCCCATTAGAGTTGTGAAAATAGCATCTGAGGAAATGGCGTCCTCGATGCGAACTTTCATCAAACGCCGCACCTTGGGATCCATGGTTGTTTCCCAAAGTTGTTCGGGGTTCATCTCGCCCAAGCCCTTGTAACGCTGGACACCCAGGTTGCGTTTTACTTCTCCCAGCAACCAGTCCATGGCTTCCTTGAAGCTTTGCGCCCCGGCCGATTTTTCGCCACGCGATATGCTGGCGCCAACTCCGATCAAACCGCGCAGCATCTCTCCGGTTTTGACAAGCTGTGCATAGTCTCCGGATTCCAGCAGGTCTTCTTCCAGGAAATTGGCAATGACGTTGCCATGCAGGTTACGGGTAATCTTCAGGCGGTGGGTTTCGTTCTCGGGCACAAACTCGGTTACGACGCTATACACGTCGCCACTAAGCTGGGCGGCTAACGCTGCCTCGGCCATCATCGCCTGCGTGCTGTCAGCCAATGACAAAACCGGAATGTGCATGAGTGCATGCAGCACTTCTTCGGGCAGGATGCGGCTCAACCTATCGATCACGGCCTCGGACAGGAAATACTCGCGCGCCAGATTCTCCAGGGCTTCGCCCATGATGGGCGCAGCTCCCTCGGCAGGCACCAGCACGGCATCGCTCAATGCCTGGCTCATCAGGAATTCTTTCAATTCGTGCTCGTCCTTCAGGTATTGCTCTCGCTTGCCGGACTTCACCTTATATAGCGGCGGCTGGGCAATGTAGATGTGGCCACGCTCGACCAACTCCGGCAGTTGCCGGTAAAAGAGCGTCAGCAACAAGGTACGGATGTGTGCGCCGTCGACGTCCGCATCGGTCATGATGATGATGCGGTGATAGCGCAGCTTCTCGATGTTGAAATCGTTGGCGCCAATGCCGGTGCCAAGTGCCGTGATAAGGGTGATGATCTGTTCGGATGAAATGAGCTTGTCGAAGCGCGCCTTTTCCACGTTCAGCACCTTGCCGCGCAAGGGCAGAATGGCCTGGAACTTTCGGTCGCGGCCCTGCTTGGCAGAACCGCCGGCCGAGTCACCCTCGACAATGTATATTTCTGATAGCGCCGGGTCTTTTTCCTGACAGTCTGCCAGTTTTCCCGGGAGCCCCACGCCATCAAGCACACCTTTTCTGCGCGTCATTTCGCGTGCTTTTCTGGCGGCGTCCCTGGCGCGCGCCGCTTCCACAATCTTGCCGCAAATTATTTTGGCGTCGATGGGGTTTTCCTGCAGGTACTCGGCCAACTTCTGCGCAACCACTTCGGACACGACGGGTTGCACTTCCGAAGACACCAGTTTGTCTTTGGTCTGGCTGGAGAACTTGGGTTCGGGCACTTTTACCGATAACACGCATGTCAAACCTTCTCGCATGTCGTCGCCAGTTGTGTCCACCTTGGCTTTTTTCGCCAGTTCATTGTCTTCTATGTATTTGTTGATGACGCGGGTCATCGCAGTGCGTAACCCGGTCAGGTGTGTGCCGCCGTCGCGCTGTGGAATGTTGTTTGTAAAACACTGGACCGTCTCTGAATAACTGTCGTTCCATTGCATCGCTACTTCGACGGTGATGTTTTCCTTGTCGCCGACCGCATGGAACACTTTTGAATGCAAAGGCGACTTGGCCTTGCTCATGTATTCGACAAAACCCTTAACGCCACCAGAATGGGCAAAGTTTTCGGTCTTTCCGTCGCGGTGATCGATGAGTTCGATCTTGACTCCGTTATTGAGGAAAGACAATTCACGAATGCGCTTGGCCAGGATGTCAAAATGGAAATCTACCTTGCCGAAAATTTCCTCGTCCGCCAAGAAGTGCACTTCCGTCCCGCGGTTTTTGGTCTCCCCGATAATTTTCATCGGAGACACTTCTACGCCATTCTGTTTTTCTATGTCACGGTCTTCAACTTTGCCCCGCTTGAACTCCATGTAATATTTTTTACCGTCACGTCGCACAATGAGTTTGAGCCACTTGGACAGGCCGTTAACGCACGACACGCCTACGCCATGCAAACCGCCCGATACCTTGTAGCTGTTCTGGTCGAACTTTCCTCCCGCGTGCAAAACCGTCATGACGATTTCTGCAGCTGAACGCTTGGGTTCGTGCTTGTCATCAAACTTGACCCCCACCGGGATGCCTCGGCCGTTGTCGGAGATTGAAATGGAATTGTCGGGATGAATGATGACCTTGATGTCATCACAGTGACCAGCCAGTGCTTCGTCAATGGCGTTATCCAGCACTTCGAATACCATATGGTGCAGGCCAGTTCCATCGGATGTGTCCCCGATATACATGCCTGGACGCTTGCGAACCGCCTCCAGTCCCTCTAGTTGCTGGATACTGGATTCGTCGTACTGTTCTGCCATTTTGATTACCTGTTTTACTTCTGTTTAAACCGCAAAAAATTTGTTTGTTTTTCTCTTCTATTAAATACGCATGGGCATGACGACATATTTGAAGCCGGGTTCGCTCTCTGTCGTCAACAGCATGCTGCTATTGGGATCAGAAAATGCCATGATCACCTCATCCGTGGACAGCGCATTCAACCCATCCTGCAGATAAGTAACATTGAAACCGATGTCGATCGGGTCGGAATCATATTTGGCCTCGATCTCTTCCTGCGCTTCTTCCTGTTCGTTGTTGTTGCAGACTACAGTCAGCGCATTGGTGCTCATGACTAGCCGCACCCCGCGGAATTTCTCATTCGAAAGAATTGCTGCACGCTGCAGGGACTGTCCCGCCAACTGTCTATTAACCAGCAGTTTTTTGTCATGTCCAACCGGAATCACCCGCTGATAATCCGGAAATTTTCCATCAACAATCTTTGAAACCAGTTTTGTTCCGCCCAATTCTATGGTGACCTGATTTTCCCCGACCTGGAGCGTGACAACTTCGTCGTTATCCTGCAGCAATTTGACCAGTTCAACCACGGTCTTGCGCGGGATAATGACTTCCTTCTGGGGCCCAGCCTTGTCCAGTTGAGTTTCAGCCAGCGACAGGCGGTGGCCATCTGTGGCCACAACCCGGAAGGTGGAACCATCCAGAACCAGCAGCATTCCATTCAGGTAGTACCGGATGTCCTGTTGGGCCATGGCGAACTGAACCAACTGCAACAGGTGTTTTAGCGTCTTTTGTGGCAGGCTTACCTCTCCCGCCACGCCGGTACTGGTTTCCATCCGTGGGAAATCTGCTGCGGGCAATGTCTGTAATGTGAACTTGGATTTACCGGCACGCAGTTCCAGCTGCGAATCCTTGCTATCCAGCTTGAGTTTGGCATCTTCCGGCAACGCCCGCACGATATCAAACAGCTTTCTGGCCGCTACGGTAATCGCGAAGTCCTCGCTGGTCTTTCCTTCCAGAGCGGTGCTGACCTGCAACTCCAGATCCGTTGCCAGTAATGTCAGCTTGTCTCCCTGTTTTTGCAACAGCACATTGGAAAGAATAGGCAAGGTGTGTCTTTTTTCTACGACCCCTACGGTGGCTGCAAGGGGAGTAAGCAGACTGTTGCGTTCTGTTTCCAGCAGTACCATTTTTATATATTCCTTGTGTTCGTTGTTTGGTGGGCGGAAAAAACGGGGATAACCCCATTTTTACTTGGTGCAGTAAAGGATTGAGGCTTTTGGTTGCCTGTGGGTAAAACAAATAAGCGATGTGGATAGTTGTGGATCATTTGCTTGGCGTCAAAACATTGCTTTCATTTTGTGCATGGTTATACAGTTTTCGTTAACTGGTTAAAGTCTGCAGCAAGACCAGATAATCCCGACCGATTACCTGGTCCTGTTCCCTTAGTTCTGTCACCTTGCGGCAGGCATGCAAAACGGTGGTATGGTCTCGGCCCCCAAAGGAGTCCCCGATTTCAGGAAGAGAAAGGGGGGTGAGTTCCTTTGCCAGCGACATGGCGATCTGGCGAGGGCGGGCAAGATTGCGGGTCCGCTTCTTTGAATACATGTCTGCAACCTTGATCTTGTAAAAATCTGCGACGGTCTTCTGAATATTTTCGATGGATACCTGCTTGTGTGCTGATGCGATCAGGTCGCGCAAGGCCTCTTTTACCAAGTTAACGGTAATGGGCTTTTCACTGAACTTGGCGTAGGCAACAACGCGCTTCAAGGCCCCCTCCAACTCGCGTACGTTGGACCTCACCTGTTTGGCAATGAAGAAAGCCACATCTTCATCGAGTTTGGTGTTGTCGGTTTGGGCCTTTTTCTGCAGGATTGCAACACGCATTTCAAGTTCAGGCGGTTCTATTGCAACCGTCAGGCCCCAGGCAAAACGAGACTTGAGTCTGTCCTCGATTCCGGCCAGATCCTTGGGAAAGGTATCGCTGGTTATCACGATCTGCTTTTTGTTTTCGATCAGGGCATTGAACACGTAAAAGAATTCCTCCTGTGTGCGGCCCTTGTCGGCAAAAAACTGGATATCGTCAATCAACAGCACATCCAGTGACAGGTAGTGCTTCTTGAATTCATCGAAATTCTTGTAGCGGTACGCTTTCACCATGTCGTTGACGTAATCGTTGGCATGGATATAACTGATTCGTGCTGCCGGGTTTGCCTGCCTGATCTGATTGCCTATGGCGAGCAGGAGGTGGGTTTTACCCAGACCGACGCCGCCGTAGATGAACATCGGGTTGTAGGCTTGCCCGGGGTTTTCGGCAACCTGCATGGCTGCGGCCCTGGCCAGCTGGTTGGCACGGCCACTGACAAAATTGTCAAATGTGAACTGGGGCTGGGCCCGCAATCTGGATGAATTCCCTTCATCACTCATGGTGCTGGGCGTGGGGGGGGCCGAAACCTGTTGCGGGGCAGGCGCCTGAGGGCTTGCGGAACGCGGCAACAGAGAAAAGTCCAGGGATTTTGCGGATCCGAAATGGTCCTGTGCCCATTCCTGAAGGCGAAGAGAAAACTTGTCGCGCACCCAGTCCAGAATGAAACGGTTGGGCGCAGAAATTTTCAGACCTTTTTCATTTTCCACACACGCCAAGGGTTTGATCCAGGTATTGAACTGCTGGGGCGTAAGCTCAACTCGAAAACGTGCCAGGCAGGCGTCCCAGAAATTTTCGTACGATGTGGGTGAGGCAGAAGCCATGCGTGGGGGTAAGTTAGGGAAGTGCAACAAAGGTCAATTTTAACGTGTTTGAGCTGACTTATCCACAGGCCGGGTAGCGAAACACAGCTTGACAGAAAAGGGGTTGAAAGCGTCTAATACGTGGTTTTTTCTGGGCTTTTTCCGGCCCCAAGCTTAAAAGGCAGCAAAAAATGAAACGTACCTATCAGCCTTCAGTTACCCGCCGCAAGCGCACCCACGGTTTCCGTGTTCGCATGAAGACCCGCGGCGGTCGTGCAGTGATCAATGCGCGCCGTGCCAAGGGCCGCCATCGTCTGGCCGTTTAAGTTTTAGACTTGTCCGGCGGACTGGGATTTTCCCGCCGCCAGCGCTTGTTAAAGGCGGCGGAATACGAAGCGGTGTTTGCACATCGGTGTGCAGTGCGCACCCTCTATTTTCAGGTCTTGGGAAAACCGAATGAAGTCGGGTTTGCCCGACTTGGCATGGTGATTTCACGCAGGCTGTTATCCAGAGCGGTAGACCGCAATCGTTTGCGTCGTCAAATTCGCGAGGCTTTCAGACATGCTGCACTGGACTTGCCTGCGCTGGATCTGGTTGTGCGGCCCATGCAGGCGCCTGACCAAGCATCGCCAGGAGAAAGCTTGCGGCAGGACTTGTTGAACGCGCTGGAAAAGGCCAAAACAAAATGTTCTCCCGTCTGCTGATTTTCCTTGTGCGGGCTTATCAGTACGCCATCAGCCCGCTGCTGCCACCATCCTGTCGCTATCTCCCAAGTTGTTCGCAATATACTGTTGAAGCCTTGCGCAAGCATGGCCCAATCAAGGGCGGCTGGCTGTCACTGAAGCGAATCGGCCGTTGCCGGCCGGGCTGCCCGGGCGGCCACGACCCGGTGCCGTAATATACGGCTGTTACGATAAAAGTCTTACTAAGCAAATTACAAATTATGGATACTCAACGTCTGATCCTTTTCGTCGTGTTCTCTTTCTCCCTGTTGCTGCTTTGGGAGGCCTGGCAGAACAAGGATCAGGTACCGCAGGCAACTGCGCCGACCGAGCAGGTCGAAAGCCAGAAAACCAGCGGGGTGCCTGCGGCAACTCCGACAGCCCAGGTGCAACAGACCCAGCAGGCACCACAGGGCAAAGGCCTCGTTTCCGGTGCGCGGGCGATCATTGAAACAGAAGTCTTTCGTGCAGAGATTGATGCGAATGGAGGCGATCTGCGCAAGCTGGAGTTGCTTGCCTATCATCCGATAGACAAATCCAGACCGACATTCTTGCTGCTCGAGGATGATCCCGCCCGTCCATATGTGGCCCAGAGCGGTTTGCTATGGGGTCTCCCGACACACAAGGATGTCTTCCAGCTTTCCCCTGGCGTTTACAAAATGAGCGGCGAGACCCTCAGTGTTCCAATGACCTGGAGCAACCCAGTTACCGGGCTTGCGGTGGAAAAGACCTATGTTTTCCATCGAAACAGCTATGAGGTCGAGGTTGTTCAGAAGATTACCAACGGCGGCAGCGCGGCAGTGCAAGTTGAAAGTTATGCACAATTGATGCGCAACGGAAAACCGCCACAAAGCGAAACCCGCTTCATGAACGCATTTACCGGCCCTGTGGTTTATACGGACGAGGCCAAATTTCAGAAAATCAAATTCGCTGACATCGACAAGGGCGATGCGGAATATCAGAAATCAGCCAAGGATGGCTGGGTAGGCATGCTGCAACATCATTTCGTGGCGGCGTGGTTGCCCAAGGCGGGCGAGGCACGCAGCTATTACGTGGACAAACTCGGGGATGATCTTTATACGGCGGGCTATAAGCAGCAGCATGGTTCCCTTGCTCCCGGGCAGACGATTAGCCTGACGAGCCGGATTTACCTTGGCCCCCAGCTTCAGAAAAACCTGGAAGCGGCAGCACCGGGCCTGGAGCTTTCTCGAGACTATGGGTGGTTGACCCCCCTTTCTGCGCCCATGTTCTGGGTGTTGTCCAAGATACACGCCATGGTTGGCAACTGGGGATGGGCCATCGTGATTTTCACCATCCTGCTAAAACTGGTGCTGTGGCCTTTGTCCGCAACCGGCTACAAGGGCATGGCGCAAATGCGCAAGATGGCCCCACGTTTGCAGAAGATGAAGGAAATGTACGGCGATGATCGACAGAAGCTGCACCAGGCCATGGCCGATCTGTACAAGAAGGAAAAAATTAACCCCCTTAACGGCTGCATGCCCATTCTTTTACAGATCCCCGTATTTATCGCACTCTACTATGTGCTGATCGCGGCGGTGGAAATGCGTGGCGCGCCGTGGCTTGGCTGGATTACCGATTTGTCGGCACCGGATCCGTTCTATGTGCTGCCGGTATTGATGGGCCTGTCCTCCATCATTCAGGTCAAACTCAATCCCACGCCACCCGATCCGATGCAGGCCAAGATCATGATGGCAATGCCAATCGTGTTCAGCGTGATGTTTGTTTTCTTCGCGTCAGGCCTCGTGCTTTACTGGCTGGTTAACAACATCTTGTCCATTGCCCAGCAGTGGGCCATGAACAAGAAGTATGGTGAAGGCTCTGGCGGCAAGACCGCCCATGCAAAAAAGTAAGGACCTCATTGCGGCTATCGCCACGCCGCCCGGACGTGGCGGCATCGGTGTTGTTCGAGTTTCTGGCGCCGATCTTGAAAAGCTGGCCGCCGGCTTGCTGAGTGGCCTGCCCAGGGCGCGTTACGCAACCTATACTAATTTTCTTGACGCAGACAGCCAGCCTATCGATCAAGGCATCGCGCTGTATTTTCCCGCTCCTCATTCTTTTACCGGCGAACACGTGCTGGAACTGCAGGGCCATGGAGGCCCGGCGGTCATGCAGACATTGCTGGCGCGCTGTCTTGAACTGGGTGCCCGCTTAGCGGAGCCGGGCGAATTCACTTTCCGTGCTTATATAAATGGCAAGCTGGATTTGGCCCAGGCCGAAAGCGTGGCAGATTTGATTGATGCATCTTCTGTGGAAGCGGCGCGTTCTGCGCTTCATTCTTTGAGCGGAGAATTTTCTCGTCGCGTACATGCCATGCAGTTGCGCCTGACGGAGTTGCGCATGCGAGTGGAGGCAAGCCTGGATTTTCCCGAAGAGGAGGATGTGGTTGAAGCCGAACAGGAAAAAGTGCGTGCAGGCATAGAAATCACCCTGCAGGAACTGTCTGGTGTGCTGAACGCAGCCAAACAGGGGGCGCTGCTCCGAGAGGGCGTGCAAGTAGCCCTCATCGGTCAGCCCAATGTTGGCAAGTCCAGCCTGATGAACATGCTGGCCGGTGAAGAGGTGGCCATAGTCACTGAAATAGCGGGAACAACGCGCGATGCTCTTCGACAAGAAGTGGTGCTTGAGGGTGTGAGCTTTCATCTGATCGACACCGCCGGTCTGCGAGAGACAACCGACAGGGTGGAGCGAATGGGCATCGAACGAACCTGGCAGGCTGTTGAAAAAGCCGGTATCGCCCTTTTACTGGTGGATAGCCAGCACGGCCTGGGCGAACAAGAAGAAACCATCATTGACCGGTTGCCGAAAGAAATTTCTCGCCTGACCGTGCACAACAAGATCGATCTATCCGGCGAGCGGATGCGTGTTTCTGGAAATGAAATATGGCTTTCTGCCAAGAACGGAGAGGGCATTAATCTGCTGAGCGAGAAGCTGTTACAAATCGCCGGCTGGCAACCCGCAGGCGAGGGGGGTTTCATGGCGCGAAGACGTCATCTGGATGCGCTCGGACGCGCCCAGTCCCGTTTGCAATCAGCGCAGGGTTTGTCTGGTCAGCTGGAATTGCAGGCCGAGGAGTTGCGCTTGGCTCAAGAGTTCTTGTCCGAAATCACAGGTGAATTCACGCCGGATGACTTGCTGGGCGAAATCTTCAGCAGCTTCTGTATTGGAAAGTAACCGCTACGCTCGCTTGTCGATCAGGATTTTTTGGCAGGCAAGAAAATTACCGTTTTGATCATGGCCTCAAAATCAGGAAGTGCCTTGGGGAAGTAAACCAGGCCTGGGGCCTCGTAGATGAAAGCCATGCGGCCATTTTCGTCCACCAGTGCGTAGGTAAGGCGCTCAATAGGAAGACCTCGATCGGTTTTCCAGCGGGTGTGCACGCGCACCGCAGATTTTCCCCCAATCGAAGCAGGGCGGTTAGATAGTACGGTAAAGGAACCATATGACTCATTGGCTTTGAGTTCGGCAATGACGAGTTCTGCGACCTCTTGCGGCAACATGTTTGGGGTTGTTTTGCGTTTGGTGCGAGGAAGTTCACGATCGTGCTTTTGGCGGTCGATGGCAATGAAATTGAGCAAAGGGCCATCGCGCGAGAAAAAGACATCATAAACATCGTAGTTTCTGCGCACCCAGCCAAGCGGCGCTTCCAGGCTGTAGTCCTCCTTGACGTTTACAGTCCTGCTGTTCGGGTCAACTGCCGACCAGGGCGCACACGCCCCAAGGACGAGGGTGAACAGCAAAGCTGCATACAAGCGCATTGTTTTCATGTGCCAATGTCCTTCAGATAGGCCTCGATATATTCCCGATCCGGTGCTTCCGGGGCCAATTCAAGATAGCGTTTAAAAAGCGGCGCAGCCGATCCTTTTTCGCCTTGCTTGTAATGAAGCAAGCCAAGCGATCGAAAAGGTGGGGCAAAAGATGGGGCCAGCTCGATCGTAAGTGTGTACTCACGTTTGGCAAGCTCCGGATCCCCATCGTTGTTGCGAAGCCGATAGGCTTCTCCAAGATAATAGCCGGCCTCCGGTGGGTACTCTTTGCGCCGCTCAGCGTCAGACAAGACCAGGATAAGCTGCTTGAAGCGATAGGCTTGGAGGTCTTCCTGCAGGGCAAATAGTCGCACATTCTTGATTGCGAGCACATATGCCTCATGACCAACTTCGCCATTCGTTGCAGATTTCGAAAGTTCGCCGAAGTTGTCTACACGATCCTGCAGTTTCGGGTGACTTGCAAAGAAAAATGGCTCATCGATGTCGAGCGCCTTGATTTCAGCAATCAGGTGTTCAAAAGTTTTGGGGGCTTCCTTTGCCGAATACCCAGCGCCAACGAGTCGCTGGTAGCCGATATTGTCGGCTTCGGTTTCATGTTCGCGCGAAAACCCCATCATGGATGACAGTGCAACGATGTCGCCCACCAATGGCACGCCGGCCATTCCGACGATTAGCGCAAGTGTGGCCATGCTTTTTACGTGTACTGCTTGCTGAAAAGAGTGTCGATGAACAAAGTGTGAGCCTTCATGCGCCAATACGGTTGCGAGTTGCGCTTCGTTTTGCAGGCGGGCAAGCAACCCGGTATTGATGTAAACGCTGCCGTTGGGTAGAGCAAAGGCATTGAGGTGGCTTGAATTGATGGGATGTATTTTTATCTTGCCGCCAAACTCAGGGTACAGCTTGTCCATGATTCCTTGAAGATAAGCCGTCAGGGCAGGCTCATTGCGAACCTTGCCAGATCGTTCCAGGGCCTTGTCGAATTCCTCTGCATCTGCCCACATGTTTTTTTCTTCGCGCTCGAGACCGGCCGAGTCGACAGCGTGCTGCCAGGGCAAGACCTCTTCGGCAAGTACGTTCGTAGCCGACAGGATTAGTGCGGCGTACAGAAAAAGCCGCGTCATTTAGCAGGGTAGGTCGTGAAGAAATCTCGAACCAGTTCCTGCACGGCCGTCGCTTCACGGGAGTCAAGCGACATGCTCTGGTCGTAGGACATCCAACGAATTTCGCCGGTTTTCAGATCAACCAGTCCGACCGTAATGAAGGATTGGCCTAACGGGATCCCAATGCCGAAAAGAAGCCCAACAGCAAAAGCCGCCTTGCGGCCACCGGAAGAAATAATGTCAGCGCCGGTAAAAATCAAAGCGGTATCTGCACCTGTTTTTTCACGCAGGAAGGCAAGCCCGTCACCCAGGGTATAGTCCCATTCTGCTTTCTTGTTTTCCCATCCGCTGACTACACCACGGCCGTATAGGTATATGGCATAGGCAACCCGGTCATACAAACCGATATGGCTTTCGACTGTTTCGGCATCCGTAAAATCCAGTGTTGGCAGGCGCAGAGCCTCAAACTGGCTGTTTTCACGAAAATAACTCTCTGCCGCGACAAGGAGGTTTTCGTTGGCCTGTTTGGTCCAGTCATCCTGTTTTTGGATAACGCCCCCTGCTGAAATTTCTGCAACAAACATTTGCGGGGGCAATAGCAGAATTTTCTTCGGCCGTTCGTTTTGAGGCAGACCTGAAAACCTGGGGCTGACCGCGGAATAAGCTGCCAATGCCAAACCGGGTACACTCAGGGTGATTAACAGCAGGTAACGAAAAAGGATAGGCATGAGATTTTCCTTGAACTGGTGCGAAGCTACGTTAAAGATACTTTTGCGTCAATGAAAAGCCAGCAAGAATGAAAGATGTTTCACGTGAAACGGGGCAGGCACGCTGGATGACAGACCGCGGGCTTATGATTTCCGGCGGTGATCAAACCTTGGGTTTGTATAGAAAACTGGTAGAAGCGGATTTGCCGGGAATTGTTGAGCTGTTGCCGGCGGACGGCAGCCTGCTGGTCGTGTTGAGGTCGGCGGGGGAAATTCCGGGAGGGCTCCAAGAGATTCTGAATGCTCATCTAGAAGCGGAGAATGTGAATATCGGACAGCAACACCAGATTTCAGTGCGCTTTGACGGGGAAGATCTGAACGAAGTGGCAGAACAGGCTGCCCTATCAAAGGAGGGCCTGATAGAGCTGGTTTGTTCTCTTGATCTCCACATCGAATTTCTTGGTTTTCAGCCCGGATTTGCCTACTTGGAAGGCTTGCCAAGAGAACTGCATATGCCACGTCTTGCTGTTCCCCGAAAACATGTGCCCAAAGGCAGTCTTGCGCTGGGCGGAGGATATTGCGGTATATATCCAGCCGCCGGGCCAGGCGGCTGGCATTTGATTGGCACGACCGACACGGAAATGTTCAATCCAGAGTCCAGGCCGCCAGCACTTCTGCAGCCGGGCGATACCGTAAGGTTTGTTGCGACATGATGGAAGTCATGGTTGCCGGGATGCTCGATCTCGTCATGGATTTGGGTCGACCCGGTTATAGATCCCAAGGGGTTCCCGAAGGCGGGGCCGCGGACCGGCCGGCCCTGATTGGCGCCAATCGGTTGGTGGGTAACGCTGACTCAGCTGCCGGGATAGAGGTGCTGTTTCGTGGGCCCAAGCTGAGGTTTCCAGAAGGAGGGCGAATCGCCATTACTGGCGCAGATATGGAGACAAGCCTAGACGGTGTTTCGATCCCGTGCGGCCAAACCGTGACGGTGGCGCCTGGCGGCACGCTGGATGTCGGGCTGGCGAAAAGGGGGCTGCGTGCCTATCTGGCGGTTGCCGGCGGAATAGATGTGCCGGAGGTGCTCGGTAGTCGGTCGACATTTCTGCCCGTTGGCTTTGGCGGTTGGCAGGGAAGGGCACTCGGGGCGGGCGATGTTTTGCCCGTGGGCGCCCCGATGATGGCAGGGGCGGGCAAGATCAGAGAAAAGTCTCAGCAGGAGGCGCTGCGCCTTTTGCCTGGCCCGCAGCTGGCGGGTTTTTCTGATTTGTCACTGCAAGCCTTGACCGGGAGCCCATATGTTGTGAGCAATGACAGCAACCGCCTCGGCATGCGCCTTTCGGGGCAGGCGTTGGGCTATGAGGGTGGCGAGTTGCGGTCACAGGCCGTGCTGCCTGGCGCAATACAAGTACCCCCCGGGGGGGAGCCCATTGTTTTGGGTTGGGACGGCCCGGTGACGGGCGGATATCCAGTCATTGCCGGAATCATCTCGGCAGATTTGCATAGGTTCGCCCAAATGCGGCCCGGGGAACTCCTGACGTTCAGGTTTGTTGGCCTGGAAGAAGCGCGAGAGGCTGCGCAAGAGTTTGGACGTTTGCTGGATGAGGCCATCGTATGGCAAGACTGATCGAGCTTAATGCCGACGTCGGCGAGGGCGGCGAGGACGCTCTCATCATCCCGCACGTTCAGCGGGTGTCGATTGCTTGTGGCGGGCATACAGGTGACACGTCTTCCATGCGCGCCACCCTCATGCTTGCAAAGAAACAAGGCATTTTGGCAGGGGCGCACCCAAGTTACCCCGATACGGCTAATTTTGGCCGCGCGGCAATGGAAGCCGATCCAGATGAAATAAGCCGCTGGGTTTTTGATCAAACCCGATCCCTGCAAGCCGTTGCCGATGATCTGGGAATGAGCCTGTTTCACGTGAAACCACATGGCGCGCTATACAATCAGGCGGCATACGATGAGGAAACGGCGCAAGGCGTTATTGAAGCCTTGCTGAAACTGGAAGGGTTGGCTCTGGTCGTTCTGGCTGGTTCGCCCCTGGCGGCCCTGGCAAGGGGTGCCGGGCTGACTGTGCTGGAAGAGGCTTTCGCCGACCGCCGGTATTTGCAAGACGGACGGCTTTCCCCCCGAAGTCAGGTCGGAGCCATAATCGATGAGCCCGAACAGGCTGTAGCCCAGGCTCGTGCCATAGCGTTGGGAAAACCCGTTTCGACTCTGGATCAAGGGTCGGTCATGATCAAGGCGGATACCCTATGTTTGCACGGGGAGGGCCCGGGGGCGGGGGAGCTGGCGCGCCTTGTCAGCTCGAGTCTCTTGCACAAATAAAAAATACTGCGCGTTTTCTGCGGGATGTTTCACGTGAAACGACACCGTAGCGTAGAATTGCGCCCATGAAATTTTCCGAGATTTTCGATGTGATCGTGGTCGGCGGCGGTCACGCCGGCACCGAGGCTGCACTTGCAGCCGCGCGCGCCGGGGCGAAGACCCTGCTGTTGACGCACAACATCGAAACTCTGGGCGCCATGTCCTGCAACCCCTCCATCGGCGGTATCGGCAAG
>DKAU01000012.1 GCA_002450925.1 Thiobacillus sp. UBA6918
CTAACCCAGATCATCTATTTCCTGTATGCCGCATACATTTTGTTTGCCGGCGTCACCGCCATCGTCGCGATCATCATCAATTACATCAAGCGCGACGAAGTGGCCGGTACGTGGCTGGAAAGCCATTTCCGCTGGCAAATGCGCACTTTCTGGTTTGCAATCTTATGGTGCGCCATTGGATGGCTTACGATCATTGTCGGGGTCGGCTTCATCATTTTGGGGGTGACAGCCATCTGGGCCATCTATCGCATCGTCAAGGGCATGTTGAACTTTTATGACAACAAGCCCATGTATCAGGATGCCTGAAACGATGTCGCAAAACGAAGCGTGGCTCAAGCTGGCGCTCATCCCCGGCATCGGGGATGGCACACAGCGCCGTTTGTTGGAAGCTTTCGGCACCCCGGAAGCGGCAATAGCCGCCTCGCGCGCGCATCTTCTACAGCATACAAACCAGAAACAGGCTGACGCCCTGCTTGCCGGACCTGATGCACAGCTGCTGGCCGACACGCAAACCTGGCTTGACCAGCCAAACCACCACCTGATCACCTGGCAGGACGAAGACTACCCTGATCAATTACGCGAAATTGCCGACCCCCCCGTCATTCTCTATGGCAAGGGCGATCGTGCGTTGCTGCAGCAAAACTGTCTTGCAGTTGTCGGCAGCCGCAATGCCACCCCGCAAGGGGAGGCCAATGCCGAAGCATTCGCCCAAACGCTTTCAGAAGCCGGTATTACCATCGTCAGCGGTCTGGCGCTCGGGATCGACGCAGCTGCCCACCGGGGTGGTTTGAAAGGCACAGGATCTTCCATCGCCGTTGTCGGCACCGGGCTGGACCGGGTTTATCCCGCGCGCAACAAGCAACTTGCGCATGAAATTGCCGAAAAGGGCCTGATCCTTTCCGAGTTTCCGCTCGGCACCATTTCCGCTCCCGGGCATTTCCCTAAGCGCAACCGCATCATTTCAGGGCTTTCGCACGCTGTTTTGGTCGTAGAAGCTGCCCTCGGCTCAGGGTCGCTTATCACTGCCCGGCTGGCGCTGGAGCAGGGGCGTGAAGTCATGGCCATTCCGGGCTCGATTCATTCTCCGTTATCCAAAGGCTGCCACGCCCTTATCAAGCAGGGTGCCAAACTGGTGGAATCAGCCCAGGATATCGCCGAAGAACTGGCTTGGCCGGTAAGGGAGCCACTGAGAATCGATACAACTTCTAGAGAAGAGGCTGAACCACTTTTACAACATCTGGGGTTTGATCCGGTAGGTCTGGATCAACTAGTAGAACGGTGCGGGTTGACGGTCGAAGCGCTTTCGGCGAAGCTGTTGACGCTCGAACTGGAAGGAATGGTCACCCAGCTTCCGGGCGGGCGTTACCAACGATTAGCCTGAGAATATGCTCGAAATACTGGTTTATTTGTACGAAAGCTACCGCATGGCCGAACTGGCACCTGGTCGCGACGCTTTGGAAAAAAAGCTTTTTGCCGCCGGCTTTGACGAAATATCGGTGAAGGAAGCGCTGGACTGGTTTGGGAACTTGTCTTCGACTGAAACCCACCCTCGTCTTCTGGAGGTCGCCCATTTTCGTCATTTTGCGCCGGAAGAACTGGATCGCCTGGACGACGAGTGTGTCGCCACCCTGCGTTTTCTGGAAGAGGCCGGCATTCTTGACGCGGAATCGCGCGAGTGGGTCATCAACGGCCTCATGCAACTGCCCAGTGACGATATCAGCCCGGAACAGGTGCGCTGGATGAGTCTGGTCGTTTTGTGGAGCCGCGGCCAAATCGAGCACTTCACATTCCTGGAAGAACTGCTGCTCAACGAAACCACACTCCACTAAATGAAGCTAGTTGTTGTCGAATCCCCTTCCAAGTCGAAGACGCTGAAGAAGTATCTGGGTGAGGATTTTGAGATCCTCGCGTCGTACGGCCACGTGCGCGATCTGGAGCCCAAGACGGGCGCAGTCAACACCAGCGACTTCTCGATGAAATACCAGATCATCGAGCGCAACCAGAAGCACGTCGACGCCATCTGCAAGGCTGCAAAGAAAGCAGACGAAATTCTGCTCGCCACCGACCCGGACCGCGAAGGTGAGGCAATTTCCTGGCACCTGGCAGAAATTCTCAACGAGAAGAAGCTGCTCAAGCCCGGCAAACTCAAGCGTGTGGCCTTCTACGAAATCACCGAGAGTGCGGTGAAGGATGCCGTAGCGCATCCGCGTGACATTTCCATGGACCTGGTCAATGCCCAGCAGGCACGCCGCGTGCTGGACTATCTGGTGGGCTTCAACCTTTCGCCGCTTCTGTGGAAAAAAATCAGCCCCGGCCTTTCCGCCGGCCGCGTGCAGAGTCCGGCCCTGCGACTAATCGTCGAGCGTGAAGAAGAGATCGAGAAATTCAAGCCGCGCGAATACTGGACCTTGCACCTTGATTCTCACAAGGACAAACAAAACTTCTCTGCCCGTCTCACCCATTTCGAAGGCGAAAAGCTTACCCAGTTCTCCATCGAGAACGAGGGCCGCCAGGCACAAGTGTTGAAAGCGCTGGAAGGGGCTGAAGCCAAAGTCATGCAGGTGGAGAAAAAGCGCAAGGCACGCCATGCGCCGCCGCCTTTCACCACTTCGACGCTACAACAGGCAGCCGTCCGTCAACTGGGCATGACCACCGACCGCGTCATGCGCACTGCGCAGCAGTTGTACGAGGGCATTGATGTCGGTTCCGGCACGGTCGGTCTGATCACCTACATGCGTACCGACTCGGTCAACCTCGCAAACGAGGCGATTGCCGACATCCGTGGTTACATCGGGAAGAAGTTTGAAAAGGATTTTCTGCCCAGCCAGCCGGTGCATTACCGTGCCAAAACCAAGAACGCGCAAGAAGCGCACGAAGCAATCCGCCCGACTTCGGTGGCGCGTACGCCCGACAGTTTGAAAAATTTTCTTTCCAGCGACCAGTATCGTTTGTACGAACTGGTCTGGAAGCGGGCAGTCGCCTCGCAGATGACCGCCGCCCAGTTCGATACGGTTGCCGCCGATCTGATGGTGAACCAGGGCGTATTCCGCGCCACCGGTCAGACGCTGGCCTTTGCCGGTTTTCTCGCCGTGTACCACGATGATGAGGACGACGAGGAAGAAGCCAGGCTGCCGCTGCTTAAGGAAGGCGAAACCCTGACGATAGACAAGCTCTACGGCGAGCAACATTTCACCCAGCCGCCGCCACGCTATACGGAAGCCAGCCTGGTGAAAGCACTGGAGGAGTTTGGCATCGGCCGGCCTTCCACCTACGCCAGCATCATCTCGACCTTGCAGGATCGCGAATACGCGGTACTGGACAAGAAACGCTTCATGCCTACCGACATGGGACGCATCGTCAATGGTTTCCTGACCCTGCATTTCGATCATTACGTCGACTACGATTTCACCGCCAAGCTGGAAGACAAGCTTGACGACGTTTCAAACGGCAAGCAGGTGTGGACCAAATTGCTGAGCCAGTTCTGGACGGAACTGGAAGCTGCGCTTGCCGCCAAACAGAATGTCGAGCGCGGCGTGCCGCTGGATGAGAAATGCCCCAAGTGTGGCTCGACGCTGAATTTGCAGGCCAGCAAGCGCGGAATTTTCATCGGCTGCTCGGCTTATCCGACCTGCGATTACACCCGTCCGCTGCACGGCAACGAAGCCGGCCCGACGGTGCTNNCTGCCGCCGGAAACCGCCACACTGGAGATGGCGCTCAAGTGGCTGTCGCTGCCGCGCGAAGTCGGCCACAACCCCAAGACCGGGCTGCCCATCGTCGCCAACATCGGGCGCTTTGGCCCTTATTTGCTGCACGACGGCAAGTTCAAATCCATTCCCAAGGATGACGACGTCTATACCATCGGCCTGGAAAGAGCGGTCGAGGTACTGGAAATGCCGGCCACGCGCGGGCGCGGCGCTGCCGCCAGCGAAAAGAAGGAACTCGGCAAGCATCCGGATGACGGCAAGGTGGTCAACCTGCAGAACGGCCGCTATGGCTGGTACGTAAGCCACAACAAAATCAACGCCACCCTGCCCAAGGACATGGATCCGCAATCCGTGACCCTGCTGGACGCCCTGCCGCTGATTGCCGCCAAAGCAGAAAAGGGCGGCACGACCAAGAAAAAAGCCGCCACAAAGAAAGCGCCTGCCAAAAAGGCGACATCCAAGGCCAAGGCTTCCTGACTAAGATCGATTTCAGAATAAATGAAGAAGCGCCTGCTCTGCGTCATCGAGGCCGGCGGCTACGGCAATCTGCAAACGTTATTTGAAGAACTGGGTTTCGAAGTCGCCATCGAGACTTCAACACGGCGCGCCATGAGTCGTCTGAAATCCTGGCAGCCCGATGTGGTGGTAGCTGATTTCTACAAGCGCTACTTCCATGACCGGGTCAGCAACCTGGAATCTCTACTGGCGGTAGCGACACGTGACCCCTCGACACGCATCATCGTGCTGTACGATCCTTTCCATGCTGCCGACCTAGAACTACTGAGGCAGCGGCACAGGATCGATGTCGCACTCACCCTGCCGCTATCGACTGACGCGCTTCAGGAAGCTCTGTCCGGCTCTACATAACACCACTCGCCCGACTTGAGGTCAGGCGGCAAACAGAACTCGCCCATGCGTTCGCGATGCAAAGCTTCCACGCGATTTCCCACCGCCGCCACCATGCGCTTGACCTGGTGATACTTGCCGCCAGTCACCGTCAGTTCCAGCGTATGCGCATCACGCGCGATGGCGGACTGGGCCACGACCGGCTCGGGGTCGTCATGCAGCACGACACCCGCACATAAAGCCGTCAACTGCGCATCGGTCAGCGGATGCTTGACGGTCGCACGATAGACCTTGGCGATGTTCTTCTTTGGTGAGGTGTATATGTGCAGGAACTGTCCGTCGTCCGTCAGCAGCAGGAGTCCTGTCGTGTCCTCGTCCAGCCTCCCTACAGTCTGCAAACCGCGGTTGCGAAATTGAATCGGCAGCAGGCTTAAAACACTGGGGTGGTGTTTCGGCCTTTGCGAGCACTCATACCCGGCAGGCTTGTTGAGCATGACATAGGCTTTTTCTCGGTAACACCACGCCTCTCCATCTATCTTAAAACTCAAGTTCTGCGAGCTTACCTCCATATCCGGATCCGAGGCCTCTTCGCCCAAAATTTCAACTCTTCCGTCAAGGACCAATGCCGCGCATTCGCGGCGCGTGCCAAATCCCTGACATTGAAGCAGTTTGGTAAGTTTCATCATTGGGCCTTTTTGAAAGGCCTGATTTTACGCGTTGCTGTAAGCCACTGCCTTTTCTGGCGACAAAGACAGAAGTAAAACCAAAATCTGAGGCCATACATGATCACCCGCCGTAACCTTCTATTAACCAGCATCACCGCCCTGCTGCCCGGGTTTACCAAAGCGGCCTCATGCCCGCCCGCGCCAGACATCAAGGGCGACGGCCCCTGGTTTAACAGCAGCCCGCTTGCGCTCGCCCAGCTTAAAGGCAAAGTAGTGTTGGTGGAGTTCTGGACGTTTGGCTGTTATAACTGCCGTAATGTCATGCCCTACGTCAACCAATGGCATGAGCGCTACAAAAAAAAGGGGTTGGTTGTTGTCGGAGTACATACTCCCGAGTTTGCCCACGAAGCCGACCCCAGGCTGGTAAAAAACTTCCTGCTTGAAAACAAGATCGATCATCCAGTGGTCATGGACAACGAGTATGACATCTGGAATCGCTGGGGCAACCGCTATTGGCCTGCAATGTATCTATTAAACAAGTCGGGCGAAATTTGCTACCGCCATTTTGGCGAAGGGCGTTACACCGAGACGGAACAACAGATCAGGACACTGCTCGCCGAAGCCTAAAAGGTTTTCTTGTTAACAGAAAGCCCATGCCTCATGCGGGTTCTCGAAATTCATGAGAAATTTCTATTCAATTCACATCAAAAAGTGATTGACCATAACCAATGGCCGTATCCGACCCAAAGCGGACGGTCTGACGCCAGCGATTAATGTCTGTTTTTGGCCGGGAAGCCGACATTCGGCGTACCCACTCACCAGCGCTTCAGCATCCGTGAGAGGTGAGGCGCTTTTTAGTATTCACAAGCCCTATAGTCTTCTTGCTTTGTTCCACAACTTGCGAAATTCTGGTGATGGCTTCCCGGTATGCATCTGGTAATCGCACCTGAAGTTTTGGCAGGTGAATGCCCACCACTCATTTGGACGATTTTCTCCTTCTTCCATAACGAATGATTGAAGTAGATGTGGACCGTTTACTGATGGCGGAAGAGTCCGTGTTTCAACCTTGGCATCAATCGTATGCCCCATGCCCGGGAGCTCATACTCAATTGTTGCCTCAAACGCATCATGAGATTCAGCGTAGGTAAATTCAAATGCCTTCGCATCCACCGCTTCAGCATCGAAATCAACAGCGGTTAGATACGTTGTCGGCTCACATTCAATGCAATTTACGTGTTCTACAAAGACGATCTTACGCAGCTTTTCAGATCCGAACAGACGGACGTCATGAATCTTGCCATTCAAGAAACCGCCAGCATGTCTTGCTGTATAGCTGTCATTTGTAAAACGCAGTCTCCACAAAGCAAGAAATGGATATCCATCGCCTGGATCCTGGGGCTCTTTGTGGATATCGTAATGACTAACGATCAGAGCCGGCGAGCCAGAACTGTTTAAAGCAACAAGCTCGAATGTTGTGTTATTGCGGAGATCAGGTGCCAATTTGACTACCAGATTCAATATGGCCTTGAATTGCGCAGGATCACAAACATTGGAAGTCAGCGGTATATCCCAGTCACTCCACACCCTCACTTTCCCCACTTTGCATGGCCGGGCATTCAGCTTCGCGCCATTAACCGCCGTCCTAAGCTGCTGAATGGTCGCGAGATCGTGATTAATAAACGCTGGCTGCTTATCGTAGTCTCGGAGCCCCGCCCAGGGATCCAAATATTGGACCGCTGTAGCGCCAGTCGAGAACAGCATTAAGGTGAGTATGGTCAGTAGTTTTTTCATGAGGAACAAGGGTGGAGCGATTTGTTAGGGTGATCTGTTGAAACACTGCCAGCAGTCACAGTGACTTCTCTGCACCAGCCTGCGCACGAAACGATGCAAGGAGTGACAGCAGCGCAGTAGTGGATTCTTTCAGTTGCGATTCGCTATGGCAGGCCAGCACAACCATGACAACCACCTGACTTGATGCATCAATGTAGCTGATTGTTTCATGAATAGTGTTATCTGAGACGATAGAAAAAGGAGAATCGGTCTCGATAAGCGGCTTATAGGTAATTGTCTTCGAGAGAGTTGATTTGCCGTTCGGCAGCTTCCCACGCTTTGTCTCTTTTTCCTTGTATTCTGCGACGTTTTGCTGAAACTCCTCTAATTCGTTTCTGACGATTCAATTGAAGGATGTACCGTTTTTATAGAGTACGCGAATGTAGATATTCGGCTCGATCCCGCGCCAAGAGCCGCCCTTTGGATAAAACACTAAAGGGGCTTGTTCGTCCTTTCCGACTTTCGTATCTGCTACCCATCCCGGAGGAATCTGAAGCTGGTACATTTGAGAGGCAATAGCTATGATTGCCTTTGAGTCTGGATTCGTTGTAACAACGGGTACCGGTTGGCTAAAGCCTTTAGGTTCAAGTTCGTTAGCAATGATCTGGCATGGTTTAGTAGGAAGCGCAAAGAGGCCATTACCAAAATCACATTTGGCCTTTTCTGTGCCCCGAGCATCCCAATATGTCCAGACTCCAATCTTCCCGCTCCGCAATGATTCGCCTGTGGCTTTCTTTTGTCCCGTCGGGTAGTACTCCGTCAAGAGATTCCCTGTCTCAGAATAGGTCACCTCAGTCTTCAACCAACCAGCCTCGTCCCAGTACTTCCAAAGGCCGGTTTTATTGCCATTCTTGAATGTGCCTAGAGATGATGGCTTTCCGTTCTCATACCACGAAGGCCATTCTCCCTCCGCGTTTCCGTATACGTAGAATTCCTTCCCTTCCATCTGACCACTTCGGTACCAACGCCACACGGAACCATGATAGAGAAGACGTCCGTCCTTCCAGATCTCGCACCACCTGACTACATTCCCTGGCTTGTAAGGGGCAGGGTCTTTTGCCCCCTCAAGACACCGAAACTCCTCCGAGTCGGCGGCATATGACACGCTAGCTACAGCAAGCGACATTAGCAAAGCAATTCGTATCATTTTTCCCTTGATACCCCAACAGTTATTACAAGGACAGAGCTTTCCAGACATTCTTTGGTAAAACAAAAAACGGGCGAAATTTTTAGATTTTCTTAGTCTGTCTCTGAATTATGTTACGAATATGGAGACGTCTGGATATGTCTTTTGGTCTACCCCTTTAGGCCTAGATGAACGACCGCTTCCTGGCCAAGACCAGACATTCTGACCAAATCAACCAATGTCCGCTTCTGGCCGGAAAAAGA
>DKAU01000106.1 GCA_002450925.1 Thiobacillus sp. UBA6918
TCGAGTCCCGTCCGCTCCGCCAATAACAAAAGAGGCGAACGCAAGTTCGCCTTTTTTATTTCCACTCGCACCCATTTCGGGCGAAAATACTTTTTTTGCATAATCAGAGACAAATCCATGCTGGAAGCCATTCGAAGTCATGCTCAGGGCTGGTTGGCCAAACTTATCCTTGCGTTGATCACCATTCCGTTTGCTTTGTGGGGCATAGATTCATATTTCAGGTCGGGAGGAAAAACCGAACTGGTCGCCAAGGTTGGCGATGGGGGGGTTACCCGCCAGGTTTTCCAGGACACGCTCAGGGAACAGGCTGACAGGCTGCGTCAGCAACTGGGACCGAATTTTGATCAGGCCATAACTGAAAGTACCGAGTTTCGTCAGCAAGTGCTGAATGCTTTGATTGAAGAAGAGGCCATGCTGCAGGAAGCAATTGCAGCAGGGTTGCAAGTACAGGATTCGCAGATTGCCGCCGTGATACAGCAGATCCCGCCATTCCAGGAAGATGGAAAATTCTCACAGGAAAGGTACAAGAGGGTGCTGGCGCAACGCGGTTATACCCCTGCATATTTTGAGAATCGCCTGCGGCGCGACATCATGCTTGAAATTCTGCGTCAGCCCATGCTGGTGGGTTCAATGATTCCATCTACTTCTGTCGATCTGACCGCAAAAGCTGCAGGTCAGCGCCGCGAAGTTTCATGGCATGAAATCCGCCCATCAGCTGTTGCCGCCAAGGTTGATGTGACCGACAAGGATATCCAGAATTATTACGATGCACACAAGGCCGAATATACGGAACCTGAAGCTTTGCGAGTCGAATATGCCGTTCTCTCGATGGACGAACTTGCCAAGTCGATCCAACCCACCGACAAAGAAATCCAGGACTATTTCGCGGCAAACTCTTCAAAATTAGGCCCGCCAGAAGAGCGTAGTGCCAGCCATATCCTGATTACGGCTGCTGAAGGAGACGCAAATGCTCGTAAGCAGGCCAAGTTCAAGGCCGAGGAATTGCTGGCGGCTGTACAGAAGTCGCCGAAATCTTTTGCTGAAATTGCCAAAAAGGAATCGCAGGACCCTGGGTCCGCAGCCCAAGGCGGCAGTCTTGGCAGCTTCGGACGAGGCATGATGGTAAAACCATTTGAAGATGCCGTGTTCTCGATGAAACCCGGCGACATGAAGCTGGTTGAGTCTGAATTCGGCTTCCATGTCATCCGCTTGGACGGGATAAAATCCACCACGCCAAATCTTGCTGGGGCACGGGCACAAATCGAGGAAGAAATCAGAAGACAGCAGGCTCAAAAACGCTATGCCGAGGCGGCTGAGAATTTCAGCAATCTTGTATATGAAAAGGCAGACAGCCTTAAGGCAGCGGCTGACGCCCTCAAACTGCCAATCAAAACAACTGACTGGATGACCAGGAAGGGAGTACCTGCAGAGCCGTTTAATTCAGGGAAGCTTCTGGAAGCGATTTTTGCTGCTGATGCGATCAAGAGCCGTCAGAATGTAGAGCCTGTGGAGATCAGCCGCAATACCATGGTGGCTGCAAGAGTAATTGACCATCGTCCGGCAAAACAAAAGGATGTAAAAGAAGTTGCATCGCTTATTCGCGGGAAGCTCGTGACCGAAAAAACAGCAGAGCTTGTTCTAAATCAGGGGCAGTCTCAGATCGAAGAATTGAAGCAGGGCAATGAACCTGCCGGAATCAACTGGACGGCATTCAAAGTGGTCGGTCGCCAGCAACCTGAGGGGCTGGACATCAAGACCATGCAAGCCATTATGCGTGCTGATGCCAACAAGCTGCCTTCCTATGTGGGTTCCCCCATGCCGGATGGAGGGTATCGTGTTGTTCGTGTCACACGCGTGATTGATGATGCCGAGCCGAATCCCATGCTGCTTTCCGCGGTTCAGGCAGGTTTAAAACAAACCTATTCCCGTGCCGACTTGTTGGCTCAGGCAAATCTGGCCAAAGCCGTGCAAAAGGCCGATATCAAGCCAGGGGCGATAGACAAGAAAGAGTAGCAGATGGGAAGTGATCATAAAAAACGCGCCGGAAGGCGCGTTTTTTACTGGGTAAACGATGTGTCTATAAGGTGGCGCCAACGGTCGTGTTGAACCCGGCGTCTACGTATGTAATTTCGCCGGTGATGCCAGAAGCAAGGTCGGAAAGCAGGAAAGCTGATGCATTGCCCACTTCTTCGATGGTTACATTACGGCGTAATGGCGCCTGTTGTTCAACGTGGTTGAGAATGCTGTTGAATCCTGCAATCCCGCCGGCTGCAAGGGTCTTGATCGGTCCCGCGGAAATCGCATTCACGCGGATGCCCTGTGGACCCAGGCTTTGCGCCATGTAATAGACGCTGGATTCAAGGCTGGCCTTGGCCATGCCCATGACGTTGTAGTTTGGCACCGAACGGATGGCGCCCAAATAGGACAATGCCAATAGTGAACCGTTTCGCCCCTGCATCATGGGGCGGGCTGCCTTGGCCAGGGCGGGGAAACTGTAACTGGAAATGTCATGTGCCACACGGAAGTCTTCGCGCGATATGGAATCGAGGAAATCCCCAGCGAGAGCTGCCTTGTTCACAAAGGCGATGGAATGAACCAGGCCGTCGAGGCCATCCCACTTCTGCCCCAGTTCTGCGAAGACTTCGGCAATCTGTTCATCGCTGGAAACGTCGCAGGGCAGGGCAATATCGGAGCCGAACTCCTTGGCAAAATCCATGACCCTGTCCCTTGCGCGGTCGCCTTGGTAGGTAAAAGCCAACTCGGCCCCTTCGCGCTTGCAGGCGCTTGCGATGCCGTAGGCAATTGAACGATTGCTGATCAGCCCTGTAATCAGGATTTTTTTACCTGCAAGAAAGCCCATGTCACACCCTTTGGAAAAACAATGGGTGAATTATACGCCGTCAAGGTATGAAGGCTTGGTACACTATGGCACCATGCGCCTCTGGTTCATCTCCCTGTTCTTGCCGGTACTGCTTGCGGGCTGCGGTGAAGTCTGGAACAACCCCTATCCGCATGAAGATTCGGGCCAGAACACGCTTTACTCAGTGTTCGAAGAGCGTCCCAAGCACCTTGACCCGGCACGTTCATACAGCAGCAACGAGGTTGAATTTACCGGCCAGATTTATGAACCCCCGCTGCAATATCATTTCCTCAAGCGCCCCTACACGCTGGAGCCGCTAACTACAGCCGGTTTACCGGTTGTGCGCTATTGGAGTTCAGATGGCCACGAACTTTCCCCAGAAGCACCTGCCTATGCCATTGCGCGAACTACCTACGACATCTCCATCAAGCCGGGCATTCGTTACCAGCCACATCCGGCCTTTGCAGTTGAGGAGAGCGGTCAGCCACGTTACCTTGGATTAAACGAGCAGGGGCTGGCCAGCATCAATACGCTTGGTGATTTTGTTTACACAGGCACGCGCGAACTGACCGCGGAAGATTACATATATGAAATCAAGCGCCTGGCCAGCCCGAGACTGAATTCGCCCATCTTTGGCTTGATGAGCGAATACATTGATGGACTTGATGAATTGAACAGGCAACTGGTGGTAGTGGCAAAATCCTTGCCAAGGGATGCCTGGCTTGATCTGCGGCCCTATGAATTTCCTGGCGCCAAGGCAACAGGCAGATATAGTTTTCGCATCACACTCAAGACGCACTATCCCCAATTCATTTACTGGCTGGCGATGCCTTTTTTTGCACCCGTACCCTGGGAAGCAGAGCGTTTTTATACTCAGCCCGGCATGGCGGAGCGCAACCTAAATCTGGACTGGTTTCCGGTTGGAACGGGTCCTTTCATGCTGAGCGAGAATGATCCGAACCGGCGCATGGTGATGGCGCGTAATCCGAATTTCCATGGAGAAAATTATCCGACCGAGGGGGAGATTGAAGACAGTAAAAAAGGGCTGCTGACCGACGCAGGCAAATCCTTGCCGCTGATAGATCGTGCTGTGTTCACTTTGGAAAAGGAGGAGATACCTCAATGGAACAAATTCCTGCAGGGCTACTACGACGCTTCCGGCATCAGTTCCGACAATTTTGACCAGGCCGTGCAGTTTTCTCCAGAAGGAGAGGCGGACCTTACCTCGGAAATGAAGGAGAAGGGGATACGTCTTGTAACAGCCGTGACTACTTCCAGCAGCTACATGGGCTTCAACATGAAAGACCCTGTCGTCGGCCATCCTGGTGGAGAATCAGCGCGCAAGCTAAGGCAGGCGATTTCCATCGCAGTAGATTATGAGGAATACATTTCCATTTTCCTAAATGGCCGCGGCATCCCTGCGCAAGGAGTGCTACCACCGGGTATCTTCGGCTACAAGGATGACTTCAATTCTGTTGTTTACACTTCTCCTGGCAAGCGCCGCAGTATTGAAGAAGCCAGAAGGCTCCTGGCCGAAGCGGGATACCCCAATGGACGCAGCGCAAAAACTGGAGAGCCTCTCGTTCTATATTTCGATACCTCAGCTACCGGACCAGATGCCAAGTCGCGTCTCGACTGGTTGATCAAGCAGTTCAGCAAACTCGACATCCAGTTGGTGATTCGTGCCACTGATTACAACCGCTTCCAGGACAAGATGCTGCAGGGTAATGCACAGATTTTCCAGTGGGGCTGGAATGCCGATTACCCCGATCCGGAAAACTTCCTCTTCCTGCTATACGGCCCCAATGCCAAGGCAGGCAGGAACGGAGAGAATGCTGCCAATTACACCAATCCAGAATTTGACCGGCTATTTGTTCAGATGAAAGGCATGGCAAACGGTCAGCAAAGGCAGGAAATCATCGATCGCATGACTTTGATGTTGCGCGAGGACGCGCCGTGGCTTTTCGGGTTCCACCCCAAGGCATTTAGCCTGCAGCATGCGTGGATGGGAAATGTGAAGCCCAATCTCATGGCCAACAACACGCTCAAATACCGTCGTATCGACTTCCTTCAAAGAGAGCGGAAACGTGCTGATTGGAACAAGCCGGTTTTCTGGCCTTTCGTTGTATCACTGCTGCTTCTGGTTGCAATCGTTTGGCCTGCTTGGCGGCAATATCGCAAACAAGAGGAGGCGAGGGCATGATTCGCTATTTTCTGCGAAGGGTTCTTTACGCATTTCCAATTCTTGTTGGGGTGAACCTGATCACTTTCTTTCTGTTCTTTGTTGTGAACACGCCGGACAATATGGCGCGTATCCATCTTGGCGTGAAGCACGTCACACCCGAAGCCATCCAGCAATGGAAAGCCGAACACGGGTACGACAGGCCCCTTTTCCTTAACAGAGAGCGAAGCGGATTCGACTCGGTCACCGATACCTTGTTCGTGGACCGCTCGCAGAAGCTTTTCAGTTTCGATTTTGGCAAGGCCGATGATGGTCGCGATATCGCACGTGACATAAAGACACGCATGTGGCCTTCTCTTGCGATTGCGTTACCTGCATTTATTGTTGGTCTGATGGTCAACATCACCTTTGCGCTCCTGATCATTTTTTATCGAGGCACGCGATTGGAGTATGCAGGTGTGGTTGGGCTGATTGCCCTGATGTCTATTTCTGGGCTCTTCTACATCATCGCCGGTCAGTATTTCATTGCCAAGCTCTGGCAATGGTTGCCGATTTCCGGTTTCGGAGAAGGCATAAATGCCTATCGCTTCATTTTGCTGCCTGTGCTGGTTTCGGTAGTGTCGGGAATTGGTAGTGGCGCACGCTGGTATCGGACTATCTTTCTTGAGGAGATCGGCAAGGACTATGTGCGCACGGCTCGCGCCAAAGGGCTGTCAGAGTTGCGAGTACTGTTCAGGCATGTGTTGAAGAATGGCATGATCCCGGTTTTGACTGGCGCCGTAGTGGTGCTGCCCTTGCTGTTTACCGGAAGCCTCGTAACTGAATCCTTCTTTGGCATCCCGGGCCTTGGAAGCTACACCATCGATGCAATACGCTCCCAGGACTTTGCCATTGTCCAGGCCATGGTATTCCTGGGTTCGGTTCTTTACATCATTGGCCTGCTGCTGACCGACATTTCCTACACGCTTGTAGATCCCAGGGTGAAGCTGTCATGAGCTTCGTGCCAGAGGTCTTGTGGACCGACGCGCTGATATGGCTGCTTGTATTCGCTTGTACCTTTTTTGCCTTGCATGTTGTGAGAACGCCCGTGCTTCGGTCTTCCTGGCACACGGTGCTCGAACGACCCATGGGCATGGCATCACTGGTAGTGCTGGGTGTATTTGTTGTGATTGGACTGGCTGACAGCCTTCACTATCGAACAAGGTTGGACAACGGGCAGTTGGATGTGGAGGTGAAAAGCATACTGGATCGCGCGCTCGTTCAGCTAAAACAGCACACAGAACGAACCTATTCGGCGCCTCTGGCAACACATGCGCAGGCCAGGGAAACCATCGAAAAACCAAATGGGGGCCAGGCACGAGAGAAGCCACGCCTGCAGTTTGGCGGGGCACATCTTGCTGACCCCGAAAAGGAATGGACCGGAGATGTCCTGATACGTATGGCAAGCGGTTTGAGTTATGGGCTGATTGCGAGTATCGGGTTTGTCTGTTTGTTGACGCTGACTTTAAATGCATTCTGGCGGTGCGGAATATCTCATGCCTTTTCCAGATTATGGCGGCCGCAAGATAAAGACCCGGCCTGGCGCAGCCTGATGTTGTCGTCTTTTCTGCTGCTGTTGGTTTCTGGAATTATTTTCAGCCTGGCTGATGGATACCACGTGCTTGGGACAGACAAGGTCGGACAGGATGTGCTTTTCCAGACCATGAAGAGCATTCGTACTGGCCTCGTGATAGGCACATTGACCACTTTGGTGACTCTGCCTGTAGCTATCGGACTGGGACTGCTTGCCGGTTATTTTCGTGGCTGGATTGATGATGTCATCCAGTACGTATACACCACGCTCAATTCCATTCCCTGGGTGTTGCTGGTTGCTGCAGCTGTACTTATCGTCCAGGTTTTCATCGAGCAGAACGAAAGCAGCTTTTCCTCGGTGGCACAGCGTGCAGATGTAAGACTGCTGGCGCTGTGCGTGATTATCGGGCTGACTGGATGGACAGGCCTTGCACGCCTGCTTCGTGCCGAGACCCTCAAGTTGCGCGAATTGGACTATGTGACGGCTGCACGCGCTTTTGGGGTTTCCGGTCCGCGCATTTTGTTGCGACACATTCTTCCCAATGTGCAGCATCTCATCCTGATTTCCATCGTGATGGATTTTTCCGGACTGGTGCTTGCCGAGGCCATCCTTTCCTATGTCGGTGTCGGTGTCGACCCGGTCATGAACAGCTGGGGAAACATGATCAATGCCGCCCGCCTCGAACTGGCTCGCGAGCCTGTAGTGTGGTGGCCGTTGGTGGCCGCTTTCAGTTTGATGTTTGCACTTGTTCTGGCCGCCAATCTTTTTGCCGATGTCGTTCGCGATGCCTTTGATCCGCGTGCAGCAGGCAGTAGCGGGGCAAATTCATGAGCTTGCTCAAGGTCGAGAATCTAAGCGTGCGCATTGCTGGTGTCACGCCCGTGGATGATGTGAGTTTTAGCATCAATGCCGGCGAGGCCTTTGCGCTACTGGGTGAATCTGGTTGCGGCAAATCAATGACAGCGCTGGCATTGATGCGACTTTTGCCATCAGGCGGCCGTATTGCATCTGGCGGGGTAGGATTTGACGGGGCGGCACTTGGAACATTGCCGGAATCTCAAATGAGATCCCTACGTGGCAGCGGTATGGCCATGATCTTCCAGGAACCTCAAACTTCGTTGAATCCTGTCATCACTATCGGTGAGCAGATCGCCGAAGCCTTGCCTGCCCAGATGCCGGGAGGCGAGCAAAAAGCCGAAGTGATCAAACTGCTTCAGGAAGTAGGCATCAAGAATCCGGAATCGCGCATGCACAGCTATCCATTCGAACTTTCGGGTGGACAGAAGCAGCGCGTCATGATCGCTCAGGCGCTGGCGGGAAGGCCTAAATTGCTGATCGCAGACGAGCCGACCACCGCGCTGGATGTCACACTGCAAGCGCAAATACTCCAACTCATCAAGCGGCTGGCCAAAGAGCGCGGCATGGCTTTGCTGCTGATCACACATGACTTAGGTGTTGCGCGTTACATGGCTGATCGTGTTGGCATCATGTACGCAGGTCAACTGGTAGAGACTTTGCCGGTGGATCCAGATAACGGGCTGGAAGGGGCATTCCATCCCTATACGCGTAAGCTGATGGCAGCCTTGCCCAGCCTTGATCGTGCCGGACAAAGGCTTGCTGCGATTCCCGGTCGCGTTCCATCTCTTAACCAGAAATTTTCAGGTTGCCGTTTTGCAGACCGTTGTGCGCATGTATTTGCTCCGTGCGCTGAAACGCCTCCAGCATGGAATAGTCTGGATCAAGGCCATGCCGTGCGTTGTCATCTTGCAGGCCAACCAGACAGCCAAGTTGAACCCGAAGTGGCGCCTGCGCTGAAAGTGATTGCGCCAAGTGAGGAGAATGTGCTTTCGGTGCGTGGTCTCTGTGTAACCTACACTCAGCGTACCGGGCAGCTGTTTGGCAAAAAAAGCATCAGGGCCGTGGATGGCATCAGCTTTGAACTGTCAGCGGGCGAAACCTTGGCCCTGGTGGGTGAATCGGGCTGTGGAAAAACCACTGCTGCGAAAGCTATCCTGGGGTTGAATCCGATCAGCGATGGTAACGTGGAGCTGGATGGCCAGAGGGTATCTCAGCTTTCAGAACGGCAGTTCAAGCCTTTCAGGCGGCTGGCGCAGATCGTTTTTCAGGATCCTTATAGTTCGCTTAATCCCCGTATGCGGATAGGAGAGATACTGCTTGAAGGCATGAATTCATTGAAGGTCGGTGGAGGGGCCGGTCGCAGTCAGGCAGTTGCTGAATTGCTTGAAAAAGTTGGACTCGACCCATCCGCCATGACCAGGTATCCACATGAATTTTCCGGCGGCCAAAGACAGCGCATCGCCATCGCGCGCGCACTGGCTGTTCAGCCAAAGTTACTGATCTGCGATGAACCGACTTCCGCCCTGGATGTTTCAGTGCAGGCCCAGATTCTTAACCTTCTGGCCGATTTGCAGCGAGAGGAGGGGCTGGCAATGTTGTTCATAACACATAACCTGGCAGCCGTTGGGTATCTTGCACACCGTGTGGCAGTGATGAAAGAGGGCAAGATTATCGAAACAGGGACAACAAGAGACATTCTGACTCGGCCGGAACACCCTTATACCAAGGGGTTGCTGGCGTCAGTGGTTTGAGCGACTTTCTAGCTTCGCTTGATGGTGAGTTGGCGGCCTGCCTGTACGTTGGCGCTTCTGAGTTTGTTCCAGGCCTTGAGTTCCGACACGGAGACATTGAAGCGGTTGGCGATGGAATAAAGCGTATCGCCGCGGCGGACTGTATAGTGGGTATTGCCATTCGTTTTCTTGTTTGTGGAAGCAGAAACGGCGACAGCAGTGTAGTCATTGCCGGCTGGTTGAATGATCAGCCTCTGGCCTCGTTTGAGCTTGCTGGATTTGAGCCTGTTCCAGCGTTTTAGGTCAGTAGCGCGAACTTTCAGTTTGCGCGCAAGGTATTCAACTGACCCCCCATTGCGCACGATGTAATATTTTGTCGATGCCTCCCTGGCTTCTTTGGCATCAGCAACAGCTTCCTGCCAGCTCGCGGTTTCGACTTCGTTTTCTGAAGTGTTGTTGATTGGAACCAGAACAACCTGATCCTTGACGAGCCTGCCGTTGCGCAGGTGCAGATGATTGTGTTCACAGATACGTTCTGATGAAGTGCCAAACTGTTCCGCGATCTGTGTTGCAGTCATCCCTTTTCTAACGGTGACCGGCTGCCAGCTGTCCCATTCGCCTTTTTCAAGGTTGGTCTGAAAGAGTTCAGCATTGGTGACCGGGACGAGGACGGATACGTCTTCTCCGGATTTGATCAGTTTGCGGGGAAACGCCGGGTTAAGGGAGAGAAATTCCTGCTCGCTCATTCCGGCCAGACGGGCGCAGGAACGCAAATCCATTGCGCCCGTATTCAGGGAAACCTGGGTGAAATAAGGCTCGTTTGGAATGTCGTTCAAATCGATCCCGAAGCTTTGAGGGTCCAGCACCAATTTCTTGATGGCCATCAACTTCGGCACATAATGCCGAGTCTCAGGAGGCAATGACAGGCTCAGGTAATCGGTAGGGCGGCCACGGGCGGCATTTTTCTGGATGGCACGGGAAACACATCCTTCACCACAGTTGTAAGCAGCCAGTGCGAGTTCCCAGGATCCGAAGTCGATGAACAGCTTTTGCAGGTAATCGAGCGCTGCCTGGGTAGCGGCAGTAACGTCACGGCGGCCGTCATACCAGGGATTTTGCTGCAAACCATAGTTTTTGCCGGTAGATGGAATGAACTGCCATATGCCTGCAGCGTGGGATCGCGAATAGGCCTGGGGATTGTAAGCGCTCTCGATCATGGGCAAAAGCGCGATTTCCATCGGCATGCCGCGCTTTTCGACTTCCTCCACGATGTGGAAAAGATACAAACGCGAGCGGTCCAGCATGCGGTTCACATAATCCGGGCGCTTGCTATACCAGTCGACATGAGCCTGAATCAGTGGGGAATCAAGCGGCTCCAGCGCAAGTCCGGCACGAATCCGGATCCACAGGTTTTCAGATTGCTCGGTAACCGGTTCTGAAACGTAGGGCTGTGCGTCGTAATATGCGATTTGCGTTTCCTGCGCGCTGAAAGCGGCCGGCGACAGCAAAGCCAAGGCCAGACCCAGCGATAAAAGAAACTTCAAACGCAAAACACTCCCCTAAGTTGTATTTGTTTCAAGTTCAGGATGCTAAGCTGCCAGAGCAGCGAGGTCAACCTGTTGATTAAATTCAGAAACTGTCCTTTGCTTTTCGCAGCGCTGCAAATACATCTACGTCATTTTTTGGGGGGTGCTTCAGAACTTTTTGCGCGGCTTTTATAAGGGCCGGTTCATGACAACGCAAAAAAGGGTTGGTGGACTTCTCCAGAGCAATATTTGAAGGGAGGGTGGGAAACCCTGCCTGTCTGCATGCCATATCCTTCTTTTCACGATCTAGCAGACTGAGGTTGTCCGGATCCACGGTCTTGGCGAATCGGATATTACTTATGGTGTATTCATGGGCGCAGAAAACTTGCGTATTGTCAGGGAGTTGAGCGAGCCTCGTCAGGCTGGACAGCATCTCCAAAGGGGTTCCTTCAAAGAGGCGGCCACAACCGCAGGCAAAGAGGGTGTCACCGCAAAAGAGGTGGCTTCCATCGTAATAGGCGACGTGGCCAAGGGTATGCCCAGGGGTGCCGACAACCTCGAATTGCAATCCCAATTTTGCAATATCAAGTTTGTCGCCATCTGAAACAGGAATAGTCAGCCCGGCGATGGGCTCCAGCTCCGGGCCATAAATTTCAGGTTGGTAGCGGGACGCAAGAAGAGGAATGCCGCCGACATGGTCTGCATGATGATGAGTAACCAGGATGGCCAGCAAATCGACCCTGTGTTTCTCGAGAAATTCAATGCAGGGCGCGGCATCACCCGGGTCCACTAGCAAGGCATGACACTCATCATGCAATGCCCAGATATAATTGTCATTGAAGGCAGATATAGGTGTGATGGTAAGCATGGAAGAAAAGCGGCAATGAAAGCCTCAAAAATATCTCCGGAATGGTTTGAAAGCCCGCTCGGCGCTTACCTTCTGGAGCGAGAGCAGGCCTATTATGATCGCACCGTGGCCGATATATTCGGTTTTTATGCAGTCCAGTCCGGGCTTGCGCATATCGATCTTCTTCGTAACAGCAGAATTCCTGGAAGGGTGCACTGCGCAGTGGAAAATCCAGCCGAAGTTCTGGCCGAGCCCATGTTTCTCCCTTTCGAAAGTCAGTCAGTTGACCTGCTCCTGATGCCGCACGTGCTCGAATACACGGACCACCCTCATCAGGTGCTGCGCGAGGCAGAAAGAGTATTGCGGCCTGAAGGCAGGCTAGTTCTTTCCGGGTTCAATCCCAGAAGTCTGTGGGGAGTGGCCAGAATCATCAAGGGACATGAAAAGGGCTTTCCCTGGAATGGCCATTTCCTGAACATGCCCAGAGTCAAGGACTGGCTTGCACTTCTGGGCTTTGAACTTGCAGCTGGCAGCATGTGTTGCTACAGGCCCCCGATCAATCGCGAAAGCTGGCTCAGGCGCTTCCGCTTCATGGAGCCCGCCGGGGATCGCTGGTGGGCCATGGGTGGAGGCGTCTATTTCCTGCAAGCGGTCAAGAGAGTTCCTGGAATGCGCGTACTGACACCGGCCTGGAAGGCCTCGGCAACTGCCGGGACTGCTCCTTCCCTTGCGACCGGGAAAATACTCAACATGGCAAATTACCGGACTAAACGTGGAAAGCACTGACTGGGTGGACGCCTATACCGATGGTGCCTGCAAGGGCAATCCGGGGCCCGGAGGCTGGGGCGTGCTGCTTGTCTATGGTGAACATCGCAAGGAATTGTTCGGCGGTGAGGCACACACCACCAACAACCGAATGGAATTGCGTGCCGTCATAGAAGCGCTTAAAAGCCTGAAACGCTTCGCCGATATCCGCATCCACACCGACTCGCAATACGTGCAGAAGGGCATCAGTGAATGGCTGGTGAACTGGAAACGCAAGGGATGGAAAACCGCGGACGGCAAGCCGGTAAAAAACAAGGACCTTTGGGAAGAGCTTGATGTGTTATCTTCCAGCCACAAAGTCAAATGGGTATGGGTGAAGGGCCATGCCGGCCATCCAGGCAACGAGTCTGCTGACAGGCTTGCCAACCTGGGTGTGGAAACTCTTAGAGGTTAAGAATAAATTGCGTCAGATCATTCTGGACACTGAAACGACGGGGCTTGACCCCCGGCAGGGTCATCGAGTCATTGAAATTGCTGCGGTGGAAATGATGAACCGTAGACTGACGGGCAATCATTTCCATCGCTACCTGAATCCTGATCGCGATATCGAAGAGGGCGCACTGCAGGTGCATGGAATAACTCGCGAGTTTTTGCAGGACAAGCCAAGGTTCGCGGATATCGCCACAGAGTTCATCGAGTTCGTGCAGGACGCAGAACTCATCATACATAACGCTCCGTTTGATACAGCCTTCCTGAACATGGAACTGGGCTTGCATGAAATGAACGAGCTCAAGAGTTATTCGGGGGAGGTCATCGATACGCTTGTCATGGCCAGAACACTTCATCCTGGCCAGCGCAACAGCCTTGATGCCCTGTGTAAACGGTACGCTGTGGATAATTCGACCCGCACTTTGCATGGCGCGTTGCTGGACTGCGAACTGCTTGCCCAGGTCTACCTTTCGATGACTCGCGGTCAGGAATCGCTGGTGATGGAGGCGCCGACAGTTGCCATGGCCTTGTCAAACTCGGGTACCAGTAAACAAAGGCCGGTGCCAGTTATGGCAGCAGTTCCTGCTGAAGACCAGTCTGCACATTTTGACCTTCTAAGCCAGATAGACATGGAGAGCGGTGGCGCATGTATCTGGAAAAACAAATTAGCAGGTTAATTTGCAGAGCTCCCTTTTTATTAACTTCATCGGGCAGCGCACAAAGGCATTTATCCTTTGGCTGGGGATTGTTTTGTCTTTGTTTCTCTCAACAGGGGCTCAGGCCGCAACGGTAGCGGTAGTTTTGTCAGATGACTCTGAACCATACCAGGAAACAGCTGACGCCATAGAAAGAGCGCTGGGAATGGAACATTCTGTCGTTAGGGTGCTGAGTGACAGATTCAAGGTGGGAGATTCTGCCCTTTCCAGGGCAAAAATTCTCGTGACCGTCGGAGTGAAAGCGGCAGAATTGGTCGCCGATCGTGGTGGCAAGACGCCTATTGTCTCGGTGCTGGTTACGGAAGACTGGTATAGAGATGCGGGTCGCGCATTGCTGTCAAGCGGCGGAAGAAGCGCAACTGCATTGGTACTTGACCAACCGATTTCACGGCAACTTGATCTTGTTAACCGGGCATTTCCGAACGCCAAGAAAGTGGGCGTTGTTGTCGGAACGAGGAATGCCGGAATTCTTGCTGAACTGGAGAGAGAGGCAAGTGCGCATCGGTTGACGTTGATCAGCGCTTTGGCTGATTCGGAACCCAAGCTGGTCTCGGTTCTTGGACAGGTACTTGCAGATTCAGACCTGTTGCTTGCCGTTCCTGACCCTGATGTTTTCAATCGAAACACCGTTCAAACCGTACTGATGACGACCTACAGGTACCGTGACCCGGTATTGGGCTATTCCAAGGCGCTTTCACGCGCCGGGGCGCTGGTTTCAATCTACTCAAGCCCGAAACAAATTGGTCGCCAGGCAGGGGAGATTGCCCTGGCAGCAATGAACGGGGGGAAAGTTTCCGGCATGCAATGGCCAAAATATTTCTCGGTTCTGGTCAACACGAACGTGGCTCGCTCGCTGGCGATCAATGTTCCTACCGAGGAAAGCCTGTTGCAGGATTTGGGTGGTGAGCATGATTAACCCGGGAATTCGCGCACGTGTATTCTGGTTGGCCATCTTGCCGGTATTGGTAACCAGTTCTGCACTCCTTGTTTACCTGACGGTTGCGAAGATTCAGGATTTGGGAGATTCCCTGGCAGAGCGTGGGGCAGCCATTGTTCGCCATTTGGCGCCATCGGTTGAATACGGTGTTATTTCGGGCAACCCGGAAATCCTTGCTCCGCTTGTCCAGAACGCTGCGAAAGAACCCGATGTACAAGGTGTGGCGATATTCAATAGCGCGGGCCAGCTTCTGGCCAAATCAGGAGATGTCGATTGGCTGAACACGCAGGAACACATAGCTGATGTAGACCGGTTGATACGTATTGACCGGGAAATGTCCCTGATTTATTTGGCGCCCATCAAGCGTACAGAAGTAGCGCTTGACGAAATAGGCATCACAGATCAGTTCGCTTCCTTGCCCGAACCCCATAATGCAGGATGGGTGGGGTTGGAGCTTTCCCGAGAGGCTGTGCTTCATAGTCAGAAAGAAATCGTACTGCAAAGCTTTTTGATCCTGGTTGTCGGCCTGGCAATAAGCGCTTTGTTGGGATGGCGTCTGGGCCGCCGTATCACGCACCCAATCCTGTCCCTTACACGCTCAGTAGAACGCATCGGTGAAGGTCATTTGACCGAACGCGTCTCCTCCAATGACAGCATCGATGAGTTTGGCATCCTGCAGCGAGGTGTAAATCACATGGCCAGCAGCCTGCAGGCTGCGCATGAACAGATGCAGGAACGGATCGACCAGGCTACTGCCCGGCTTGTCTATCAGGCCAATCATGATGCGCTAACTGGCCTGATCAACCGCAATGAGTTTGAGCATCGGCTGAACAAGTCAATTGCTACTGCACGACAGCATGGCCGTACTCATGCCCTGTGTTACATGGATCTTGATCAGTTCAAGGTCATCAACGATACCTGTGGCCATGCAGCAGGAGATGAACTGCTTCGCCAGGTTGCCCTGATGTTGAAAGACCTTTTGCGCGAACGTGACACGCTTGCACGACTGGGGGGTGATGAGTTTGCCCTCTTGCTGGAGAACTGTGACCTCAAGGACGCCGAACATGTTTCGGAAGCTTGCAGGAACCTGGTGCGGCAATACCGTTTCAGGTGGGAAAACCGTCTGTTCAACATAGGCGTCAGCATTGGGCTGGTAATGATCGACAAGTCATCCGGATCCATGGCCGATCTGCTTTCCGCTGCTGACGCAGCTTGTTACGTTGCCAAAAACCGCGGACGCAACCAGGTTCATGTTTATCAGGTGGCCGACTCCGATCTTTCGAGGCACAGGGGGGAGATGCAGTGGGTTGAGCGCATCCATAGCGCGCTGGACGAAAATCGACTCAGGCTGTATTGGCAGGAAATAAAACCCGTTCATGAGTCAGAACAGGAAGAATGTTATTTCGAAATACTTATCCGCATGATCGATGAGGAAGGGAAAGTCATTCTGCCCATGGCATTCATTCCCGCGGCAGAGCGATATTCGCTCATGCCAAAACTGGACCGCTGGACAGTGGAAAATACGATAAAACTGTGTGGACGATCTTTCGCCGGTCGAGTCATTTATCCCAACAACATGAAATGCACCTTTTCAATCAATCTCTCCGGAGTCTCTCTGAAAGACCGGGAGTTTAGAAGCTGGCTGCATGACACGCTGAGTGAAAACCCGGGACTGGGACAGTCGCTTTGCTTTGAGATTACCGAAACTGCAGCCATTGGTGATCTGGTAACCATCAATAATTTCATAGGCGAACTCAGGCATTTCGGGTGCCGATTTGCGCTGGATGATTTTGGAAGTGGCCTGTCTTCGTTCAGCTATCTGAAGAATCTTCAGGTGGATTTCCTGAAGATCGATGGAGCGTTTGTTCATGACATGGCGCACAACGCCCTGGACTATTCAATGGTCGAAGCCATTCACTACGTGAGCAAAAAGGTTGGACTTAAAACGGTTGCCGAATTTGTTGAGACAGCCGAGGTGCTCAATTGCCTGCGCGAAATAGGCATTGAGTACGCACAGGGAGATCATCTGCACAAACCCGAACCAATCGCGACTCTCCTGGTCAAGCTGCAGGAAAACGCGATGCTGTCACAGTAAAACCTGCCTCTGCCACGGCTTTTGAGAGTTGTTCAGGGTTGGTGGAAGAAGCGTCATAGCTGACTTTGGCTTCCGAGGGAAGCAGGCTTACGCTAACCTGTAGAACGCCAGGGGTGGCCTGTAAAACACGGGTGACGCTGTTGACACAACCACCGCAGGTCATGCCTGTTATGGTCAGAACGACTTCGCTCAATTGAATGCTCCTGCAAGTTCTTGGTGCTGGAGCAGCAAGTTTAATGCTTTTATTGCTTGCGGGGGCGTTTGCGGACTGCTTCCTTGGCTGAGTCAATCAGGCGTTCGGCAACCAGTACGCTGTTGACCTCAAACGTGCCATTCTCGATGGCGCGCTTGATAGCTGCGACCTTTGCGGCGTCACTGATATCGAGCTTGTCCAGTTCCGCTTCCAGTTCACGCAATTGGCTAGTTGAAGCAGCAATATGCAGCTTGTCGACATTGCCGGAGGAGGAAGTTTTTGAAGGCTTGCCAACACCAGTTGCCTGAGTTTTGGATACAGTCTTGCCGCCAACAAGAGTAGGCCGTTTGGTGATTTTCATGTAATACCCGGCTGCTGGAAGTGTTTTGGTCACTAATAAGCACTTTTCGGATTATCCGGGCAAAACTTTAATTTACTGTCTGGTACAAATTGTTTACGAATCAAGGCAATAGACAATTGTCCTTGCCGTAACGCTTTAAAGCATGTGCGAAGCCATACCATCGGCCAGCTTGGGCTCGAACCATGTGGACTTGGGCGGCATGACTTCATTGGCATCCGCCACGGCCATCAGGTCCTGCATGGAGGTGGGGTGGAGCGACAAGGCCAGCGCCATCTCCCCGCTGTTNNCTTCAGTAGCCGCTTCCACTTCAAAAGCGCCCTTGACCTTGTCCAGGAAGGCATCTGCCGTCAGGCCGTTCAAGTCGGTAATCACCCGGTTGTAGTCCAGGATGTGCATCTCGTGCGCCGGAAAAATTACCGACAGGAAAGCGTTGTAGGCTTCATCGCCCGTATGGCTGGTATTCGCCGCCTTGCGCGTGGCGCAGATGCGCGAGGCCGAAGCCGAACGGTGGTGGCCGTCGGCAATGTAAATCGCATGCATGGCATCGAACAGGCGGGTAATGGCGGCAATGTCGCCCGCNNGCGGATGCGGTTGGTGTCGTAGTCAGCCACACTGGCGGCGGCGACGATGCCGGTCTGCACGTGCTCGCCCATCTGGATGCGATACACGTAGTAATAAGCAGCCTCGTCCTGCTCCAGCACACCGGCCGCAACCATGGCTTTCAGGTTCTCTGCTGCCTTCGCATACACCTCGGGGGCG
>DKAU01000158.1 GCA_002450925.1 Thiobacillus sp. UBA6918
TGTGCGTAAAAGGCGTTCATTTTTTTCGCCATGTTGATGGTCTCCTGTCCAAATCAAAAAACAAAAACGCCAAGCCCATGGCTTGGCGTCAAATCAATAAGGCGCTTCCTTGCCCTCACCGGTGGAAGCATGGTCCGCCTGGACACGCAGCAGGTTGATAACGCAATCGCCCAGATTGTCGTACTCCTCCTTGCCCGTGCCATAACGGCGCAACACCCGGTAGAAGAACATGCAGCGATAACGCGAGTCACCCGTCTTCGACACGATGAAATGGCAACCTTGTTCATCTTCCCAGTAGATTCCCGGACAAATCGTCAGTTCCCGATCATCCGGAAACAGGCGAACTTCGGTCTCCACATCCTGGGTCTCGATGTCCTTACCGTAGCGCTCCTTGAGGGTGCTTGCCACCACCCAGCGCTCGGAATCCGTGAACTCGGGAGCCTTGTTACCGCTCATGTTTCCTTACCAAATCCCTCAGGCGCCCAGGCCCTTGAAAATGGAATCGCGAATCTCATCGACCTTGCCAACGCCAGCGATCTTCACGTACTTGGGCGCGCCGGCTTCGCCGCTCTTGCCCCAGTCACCGTAGTACTTCACCAGCGGCTCGGTCTGAGCGTGGTAAACGTCCAGACGCTTCTTGACGGTTTCTTCCTGGTCATCGTCACGCTGGATCAGGTCTTCGCCGGTCACGTCGTCCTTGCCTGCCACCTTGGGCGGGTTGAACACAACATGGTAAGTACGGCCGGATGCCACATGCACGCGACGGCCAGACATGCGCTTGATGATTTCTTCGTCGGCCACGTCAATTTCAACCACGTAGTCGATGGGCACGCCGGCAGCCTTCATGGCTTCGGCCTGAGGAATGGTGCGGGGAAAACCGTCGAACAGGTAACCGGCCTTGCAGTCGTCTTCCTTCAGGCGCTCTTTCACCATGCCGATGATGATGTCGTCGGAAACGAGGCCGCCCGCATCCATGATGGCCTTGGCTTTAATGCCCAGCTCGGAGCCTGACTTGACGTGCGCGCGCAGCATGTCGCCGGTGGAAATCTGCGGAATGCCGAACTTTTCCTTGATGTAGTTGGCCTGGGTACCTTTGCCCGCGCCGGGGCCGCCGAGAAGAATCAAACGCATGCTTACACCTCTTTGGGAAATGGAACTTGAAAACCCGCAAGCTTATTTCATGCGGGCTTCACACCGAAGTTAATTTTTTTTATTAGTGGATAAAGGGCCGGGATGCCCCTGATTCAGGCCTGGAAAAGCCTTCTGACCCGTTCCAGGTCCTCAGGCGTATCCACACCCGCCCCGGGCGCCTCGGGCGTGACCGCCACGGCAATTCGATAGCCATGCCACAACGCACGCAACTGCTCCAGCATCTCGAACCGTTCCAGGGAGGCAGGCGCGAGTCCGGCAAACTCCCGCAGGAATTTGGCACGATAGGCATACAAACCGATATGCCTCAAAACCGGCATCCCATCAGGCAGGGAAACCTCGGCCGCTGCAAAAGCATCACGCGGCCAGGGAATCATGGCGCGCGAGAAATACAGCGCATACCCTTGCTCGTCAGTCACCACCTTCACTACATTGGGATTGCGAAAATCCTCGGTGCTGAAAATGGGATGCGCCAAGGTGGCAATTGCTGCCTGCTCATGCAGAGTCAGACACAACGCGCACTCGCGTATCAGTGAAGGCGCGATCAGCGGTTCATCGCCCTGAACGTTGACGATGATATCGTCGTCCGCGCAGTCCAGAATCTCCGCCACTTCTGCCAGTCGATCCGTACCCGAAGCGTGCTCGGCGGAAGTCATCAGCGCACGGTAGCCGGCGGCTTCCACAGCCTTGAGAACCCGCTCGTCATCGGTGGCGATGATAGCCTCGTCTGCGCCCGCCTCAGCAGCGCGTTCCGCCACCCTCACCACCATGGGCCTGCCACCAATATCCGCAAGCGGCTTGCCCGGCAACCTGGAAGAGGCATAGCGCGCGGGAATGACAACGCGAAATTTCATCGGGACTACTTGCGCACTTCTTCTTCGCCCGGCAACGCCCGCGCCTCCTCCGGCAACATCACCGGGATACCGTCGCGTATAGGGTATGCCAGTCGGCACGGCGAGCAGACCAGTTCGGAGTTTTCACGTTGCAGCACCAATGGCCCCTTGCAAACTGGGCAAACGAGAATACCAATTATCTTTTCCATCGAATTCATGATCAGGCCTGTCCCGATTTACTCTTGTAAAGCTTGATGTCGGCCACGCTCAACAAGGTTTCCAGATCATTGCCATCGACCGGCGCCTGACTCATCCCCAGGCTTATGCCAAATGGCAATCCGTTTCCTCTTGACCACAGGTGAATGCGGTCCTCAATACGGGCTGCGTGTTGCTTGGCCAGCAACTCACCGCTCTCGATCAACACAACAAATTCATCACCGCCCCATCTGCACACCAGATTAGATTCTGTTGACTCTTCCAGAATCTTGCCGACTTCCTGGAGCACCCGGTCACCGGCGGCGTGACCGAACCGGTCGTTAACGCTCTTGAAATCATTGATATCCACAAACAGGAGTGTTTTGGGAGAATCGGCCGAGGCGGATTCAAGCACTTTACCCGCGTCCTCGAAGAAACCGTTTCGATTCAAAACGCCAGTCAAGGCATCATAGCGGCTCCGATAGGCCAGCAACTTGCGCTGATTGTCCACCTGCCCCATGAGCATGAAGGCGTAAAACACCAGCACTGACCAGAAGAGTCCATAGAAGAGGTCAGCTGCAGAAACGTTGAAGCCGCCAAGACGATAGCGGACGCCATAACTCAACACCAGTCCCAGCGTGGCAACGACAGCTGATTCCGCGAATGGCCGCATGCCGTAGCGCATGCCGTTGCCGAATACGACCATCAAATAGGCAAGTGCCGAAGGTGGCACAGGGTAAGGATCGTGAATGACACTGATGGTGACCATGAACATGTCTACCATCATGCTTAACCTCAACGACATCACGCTGATATTGCGCATTGCCAGAATAAACAGCACGGTGTTCACGACAAAATACAGGCCGTAGATAACAAGCAATGCGTCCAGCGACAATATGAGCGGCCGATATCCTTCAATGGTCAGGAAGAAAAGGCTGCCCAGCGCAAAAAAGACATAGCGCGTCATGAACTGCACCGCTATCTGGACCTTCTGCGGCCACCAGTATCCCTGGCTGTCCAGCTTGGGGCCATTGCTTTCTTCCTGGTCGGCCAGCCGGGATATCGTCCTGCGGTCAAGCAAATAACGGGTGTTGTCGCTCATTTACATCCTCCGTTTGGCTGGCCATTCAAAATCTGGCCAACTCCCCTTTCATCCACTCCTCAAGATTTTGTGAAGGCATGACGCGCAATTCAAGCGCCCACCACTCCGGCCCAACAAAGCTTTTGCATTTTACCGCGTCCTTTTCCGTCATCACCACGACTGCATCCCGATCAATATCCCCTTCCGTGAAAAGGTGATGATCAGCAAACAAGCTGGACCGGAAGTTTATTCCCAGCTTTTTGAGGGAAGCCAGGAAATTCCCAGGTCTTGCGATGGCAGCTACAGCCTGTATCTGCCTGTCCCCGGAAACGGGCAGCAATTCGACAAACTCTCCACTGGCAAGCTTACGGAACCCTGCCGGCTCGTGACGAACGCTGAATACCGGCACGCTCGCCTTGACATCTGAAGTCACATCATCGCGCTGCGACAGAATCAGCGCATTCGATTTGCCAAGCCTGGAAACCGGCTCGCGCAAGGGGCCGGCAGGCAACAGCCAGCCATTGCCAAACAGGCTTCGCGCATCCGCCAGCACCAGCTCCATGTCACGTTGAAGGCGGTAGTGCTGCAAGCCGTCGTCCGACACGATCACATCCACCTCGAGATGACTCGCATGAAGCAGACGCGCCGCAGCAAGCCTGTCGGCGCCCACCACAACCGGAACTCCGGTCTTGTCATGAATCAGCAACGGCTCGTCACCCACCTCATCAGCCGTGCTGTCGGCGGACACGCTGCACAGTCCATTGTTGCGCCGTCCATAACCCCGGCTTACCACGCCCGGGCTACGGCCCTGCGATTTCAGCCACTCAACCAGCCAGATGACAAATGGCGTCTTGCCGCTTCCCCCCACCGTGAGATTCCCGACGACGATCACCGGCACACCGGGGTGATCAGAAGACAGGACGCCCCATCGATACAAATTCCGGCGCAGCAGAACGGCCATGACAAACAGCAGCGAAAAAGGCAAAAGCAGAAAATTGAAAAGTCCCTTGCGGGACCAGAAGGCCTGAACGTCAAAGGGCGCGTTCAAGGGTCAGTTGTCGTTACTTTGAGTAGCAAACGTAATGCGTGCAAGCCCGCTGCGCCGCGCGGCTTCCATGATGTTGATGACCGACTGATGCGTAGCCTTGGAATCAGCATTGATTACCACCACGACATCGGCATCACCCTTGGCAATACCCGCCATGGTGCTGCTCAGTGCCTCCAGGGAAGAAGCAACGTTTTTCTCGTTGACCTGGTAATGCCCCAACGCGTCAACAGCCACCTGTATGGTCTTGGGTTTTTGCGGGCTTTTCTCGCCTGCCGCCGTGGGCAGGTTGATTTTCAGTTCGGAGTAGCGCGCATAGGTCGTGGTAACCATGAGAAAAATCAGGATCACCAGCAGCACATCTATCAACGGGATCAGATTGATCTCGGGTGCTTCGCGATGATAGCCACGCTTGAAGTTCATGCAGGTGTCCTAGTCGTTAAACCCGTTCACCGTGGATGATCTCCACGAGCTTGATCGCCTGCTGCTCCATGTCCACAGCAAGATTGTCGACGCGGGCGCGGAAAAAGCGGTAGAAAATCATGGCGGGGATGGCAACGATCAGGCCGAAAGCCGTGTTGTACAGAGCGACGGAAATCCCGTGCGCCAGGATTGCCGGGTTGCTGCCCGAGGGTGTTTGCGAACCAAAGATCTCGATCATGCCAACCACCGTACCCAGCAGGCCCAGGAGCGGTGCGACAGTTGCAATGGTTCCAAGCGACGTGAGAAAACGCTCAAGGTCATGAACCACGACGCGGCCGGTTTCCTCGATGGCTTCCTTCATTACCTCGCGCGAGCTCTTAACGTTCTTGAGGCCAGCGGCCAGTATCTGTCCGAGCGGAGAATCATCGGCAAGCTTGGACAGCATGTCACTGCTGACTCCATTCGATTTCAGTTCATTGATGACATTGGCAAGCAGGCCGGCTGGCGCTATCTCAGGAGGGCGCAGGGAATAGAACCGTTCTATGATGATGGCAAGCGCCAGGACAGATGCAAGAATCAGGGGCCAAATCGGCCACCCGGCCGCCTCGATGATGGCTAACACGCGCACACTCCACTCAAACAAAGAACAGTGCGACTTTATCCTGCGCTTCCGGATTCGACAAGCACATGAAAAGATCGGCTGAAATTTCCTGTACTTTGTCGCGGTTTGTCAGCCCGAAAAACATGGCACAAGAACTTGAAGGGCACCAAACCGCGCACGGTTCGAATTTTTCTTTATCATCCGGTCCATGCCATGGACTTATAAAAGGACGACACATCAAGAGCGCTGAAAAAGTTCTCCACATTTTCTGTGGATAAAACTGTGCAAAAGCCCACTCTAGACTTCCTAACTATGCTGTTTCAAAAGAACTTTCTGTCATCGCTTATTCATGAAGCAATTATTTATTGTTTAAAAACAATGAATTACAAACTTCGCATTTATGCACACGGGGGAAATACGCATAAATACGGGGTACAAGCGTTTTGGTGGATGGATTAACGCCATGGAGAGGGAATTTACCCCCCCAACAAGCCCTGTATTAAGCGTTTCCGCGCTCAACAGCCTGGCGCGAAGCGCCATAGAAACCGCCCTTCCCCTAGTCTGGGTAAGCGGCGAAATCTCCAATTTGACTCGAGCCGCTTCGGGCCACTGGTACTTCAGTCTCAAGGACGATCACGCCCAGGTACGCTGTGCCATGTTCCGCGGGCGCAACCAGTACGTTGACTGGCAACCCGCCAACGGCGACCAGGTGGAAATACGTGCCGTTGCCACCCTGTACGAAGCCCGTGGAGATTTCCAGTTGCAGGTGGAACTGATGCGCCGTGCCGGACTGGGCGCCCTGTTCGAAGCCTTTGAAAAGCTGAAGAAGAAACTCTCTGCCGAAGGCCTGTTCGAAGAATCCCGCAAGCGAGATCTTCCCGTTTTTCCCCGGCGGGTCGGCATTGTTACCTCCCCCGAGGCCGCAGCGCTTCGCGATGTGCTCACCACCCTGAATCGGCGAGCGCCCTGGTTGCCGGTTACGTTTTACCCAACCCCGGTGCAAGGCAAGGGGGCAGGCATCAAGATATCCGATGCCATCCGTACCGCAGCTGAACAAAAGGAATGTGACGTGCTCATCGTTTGCCGCGGCGGAGGCAGCATCGAGGACCTTTGGTCTTTCAATGAAGAAATCGTTGCGCGCGCCATTGCAGACAGCCCCATCCCCGTCATTTGCGGCGTCGGGCACGAAACCGACTTCACCATTGCCGACTTTGTGGCCGATTTGCGCGCCCCCACCCCAACCGCCGCGGCCGAACAGGTTTCACTAAGCCGCGATGAATGGATGCAACGCCTGACCACACTCCACCATCGCCTGTCCCGGCCGCTGCATCGCATGCTTTCAGGTCATGCCCAGCAGGTGGACATGGCTGCGCGTCGACTGGTTCATCCAGCCCAGCGGCTGCAAAGCCAGCGCGAAGGGTTGGCACAATTCGCCCGGCGCCTGAACATGGCACAGGCACAAACCATTAGCCGCAATCGCTGGCAATTCGATACGATTGCCCGGCGCCTTGCCTTCACTCGCCCACAACCGGCACAACAGCATGATGAGCTTGTCAGGATTCATTCAGGCATGCGCCGTGCCCTAAATCACCAGTTGGAAACCCGCAAGGCCGAGGTCGAACGCATGGCTTCCCACCTGGCCCACCTCAACCCCGAAGCCGTGCTGGCGCGCGGCTACAGCATGGTCAGAAACGCACAGGGAGAAGTTGTGCGCAGCAGTACACAACTGAAGCTCGACGAAACACTGGATCTGCGATTCCACATCGGCAACGCACAGGCAAAGGTCACCAAAAAGGATAATGAATGAGCTACGAAACCCTGCTCGCCATTCACAAATTCACGGTTGTCATGACGCTTTCACTGTTCTTGCTTCGCGGCGCATGGCGAATGATGGACTCGCCCATGATGAACAAAAAGTGGGTAAAGATCGTTCCTCATATCAATGACACATTGCTGATTGCCGCCGCCATTGGCATGCTGGTTGTGGCCGGTTTGAATCCTTTGCAGCACAACTGGATTCTGGCAAAGATCATCGCCCTGCTTGCCTACATCGCATTGGGCACTATTGCCATCAAACGCGGCAAAACAGCCTTGCAAAGAAATCTCGCATATGTCGGCGCGCTGGCGGTATTTGGCTACATCGTGGCGGTGGCGTTCAGCAAGCAGGTCCTGCCGCTTTAATCTGGATTCGCCAGAAACTGCCTCACCCTCGCCTCTACCTGCGCTACCAAGTCCGCGGCCAAACAGTCAAACTCTTCCACATCCATCCCGCGCAGCCAGGTCAGTTGACGCTTGGCCAGTTGCCGCGTGGCATAGATGCCGCGGTTCAGCAATTCCT
>DKAU01000105.1 GCA_002450925.1 Thiobacillus sp. UBA6918
TTCCTGAAGGCGACAGCATTTACGACCACACCACAGAGGGTCCGGACGACATGCCTGCGCATGTGCGATCGGCGCTTACCCAGACCAGTCTTTCCATTCCGGTCGTCGGCGGGAGCATGGCACTCGGCATGTGGCAGGGCATCTACGTGTTCGAGCACAGGACAGGTGCGCAACAGCGGAATATTGTCCTGCACCTTATAGGGGAATGAAGGCCGTGGTAAGCTCGCGAACAATGAATACAACACGCTGCAAGTGAAACCCTACGAACTCCTGATCGGCCTGCGTTACACCCACGCCAAGCGCCGCAACAATTTCATTTCCTTCATCTCGTTCGTGTCCATGGCGGGCATCGTGCTGGGCGTGGCGGCGTTGATCATCGTTCTGTCCGTGATGAACGGCTTTCAGGAAGAACTGAGAACGCGCATTTTGGGGGTGGCATCGCATGTGGAGATCTCCGGTGCCGGTAATGAACTTGCTGATTGGCATACTGCTGCTGAAAGGTCAAAAACACACCCCGAGGTCATCGCCAGCGCACCATTCGTAATGAACCAGGGCATGCTGGCTTTGGGCGGGAATGTACGTGGGGCTGTTATTCGGGGCATTCTGCCCGATGAAGAAGCAAAGGTGACCGATCTGGCATCGAGCATGCGCATTGGCCAGCTGGACAGCCTCCAGCCGGGCGAGTGGGGCATTATTCTCGGCAGAGAACTTGCAGTGGCACTGGGAGCAGGAGTTGGCGACAAGGTTACGGTCATTACCCCCCAGGGAAACATCACGCCTGCCGGAGTGTTGCCGCGTATGAAACAGTTTACCGTGACGGGCATTTTCAGTGCCGGGATGTTCGAGTATGACTCCGGTCTGGCCCTGATTCATTTGCAGGACGCTCAGAAGCTTTCCCGCCTTGGGGATGCAGTTTCCGGACTCAGGCTGAAAATACATGACATCTTCCGTGCTCCGTGGGTAACGTTAGATCTGTCGAGCAAGTTTCCTGATTACTACATATCCGACTGGACAACGAGCCATGCCAATTTCTTTCGGGCCGTGGCAATCGAGAAACGCATGATGTTCCTGATACTGTTGCTCATCGTTGCGGTAGCGGCGTTCAACATCGTTTCCACCCTGGTGATGGCAGTGACGGACAAGCAGTCCGACATCGCGATTTTGCGAACCCTGGGGGCGCGGCCATCCAGCATCATGAAAATATTCATCATTCAGGGCACCTTCATCGGTGTTCTGGGAACTCTTGCGGGCGTGATCCTGGGTGTGCTGGGTGCACTTAACCTGGGAACCATCGTCCCCCTGATCGAAAAGGCTGCCGGTATGGACCTCTTCCCGGCGGATGTCTATTACATCAGCGAACTGCCCTCTAAACTATTGTGGTCGGATGTCGGGGTCATTGCGGGCATTTCTTTCGCCCTGGCGCTCTTGGCAACCATTTACCCAAGCTGGAAGGCGTCCAGGCTCAATCCGGCGGAGTCCCTGCGTTATGAATGACATAATTTTGCAGTGCATGGGCCTCAAGAAAAGTTTCTTTCAAGGCCGTCAGGAAGTGCCGGTGTTGACTGACGTTGGCCTTGAAGTACGAAAGGGAGAGTCGCTTGCGATTCTGGGTGCGTCTGGATCGGGCAAATCCACGCTGCTACATTTGCTTGGCGGACTGGATATACCTACCGATGGTACCGTTGAATTGCTCGGCAGCAATCAGTTTTCCATCAGCGAATCGGAACGCTGCCAACTTCGCAACCAGGCGCTGGGTTTCGTTTACCAGTTCCATCATCTGCTTCCGGAATTTACTGCGCTCGAGAATGCCGCCATGCCCCTGCTGGTCCGCCGCATGAACAAAGAACAGGCTGAAGAAGTTGCTGCGAAGACGTTAGAGAAAGTGGGAATGGGGCATCGCCTGCATCATCTGCCTTCCGAACTCTCCGGTGGCGAACGCCAGCGCACTGCCATCGCACGCGCCCTGGTAACCCAGCCAGCCTGCGTGATGGCTGACGAACCTACAGGTAACCTCGACAGGCAAACTGCGGAAACAGTTTTCAAGTTGATGCAGGAACTGCAAAAGGAACTGGGAACCAGTCTGGTCGTCGTGACCCATGACGTGGAATTGGCGAGCAGGATGGACAGGCAGTTGCGCCTTGTGGACGGTCGACTGACCGAACTTGAGGCTTAAACTCGCCGCTTTCGCCTTGGGTGTCTGGTTGCTTCAACAGCAGCCGCAATTGCCTGTCACAACGTGGCTCTGGGCGCTTCCACTGATCACAACCCCATTTTTCCTGCCTTGTCTTGAAAACGGCTTTCTGAAACATGCGCGCACTTTTCTGATTCTTGTCAGTTGCATCGCCTTGGGTTTTGGTTATGCGGCATTACGCGCACATGTACGCATGGCGGACGCCTTGCCCGCTTCATGGCAAGGCGTGGACATACACATCGAAGGTGTTGTGGCAGGCTTACCCGAGAGGGATACGCACGGCGAGCGTTTTGATTTCCGGGTGGAGAAGATTCTGACCTATAGGGCCGAGGTACCCACACTCATTCGACTCAGCTGGCCCGGCCCGGAATGGAACAGTTCGGAAGTCCCGCAGCGATTGAAGGCAGGGGAGCGCTGGCAGTTTACAGTGCGTCTCAAGCAGCCACATGGGACCGCCAATCCGGACGGGTTCGATCACGAGGCCTGGCTGTTGCAGCACAACATCCGCGCAACGGGATATGTTCGGGGAAGGGCGGGTCAGACCAGGCTCGGGACAAGCGGTTATTTCATGGATCGCGTTCAGCAATTGCGCGAGAGCATACGGGAAATTGTCCAGAACACGCTTCAGGGCGATGCCCAGGTCGGCGTGATTGCTGCCCTCGTGGTTGGGGACCAGGATGCCATCCCGCATGAAAACTGGCAGGTCTACAACCGTACCGGCACCAGCCACCTCATGAGCATTTCCGGCCTGCACATTACATTGTTTGCGACCCTGATTGGAGGACTGGCTTATGCAGGGTGGCGCCGTTTACCTTCGATGGCTCTGAGATTGCCAGCGCGACGCGCAGCTTTGTTGTTTGGTTGGGTGGCAGCATTGGGGTATACGCTCCTGGCAGGTTTCCAGATACCTGCGCAGCGAACACTCTTCATGCTCACGGTATTGGTGGCAGGATTCTGGTTGCAACGACAACCCAGATCATCGTTACTCCTGCTGCTGGCCTTGTTTGTTGTGCTGCTGTTGGACCCATGGGCAGTCCTGGTGCCGGGATTCTGGCTTTCCTTCGGTGCTGTTGCAGCCATGATGTGGGCTGCGCAGGGAGTGCTCGGACATACCGGAAAAGCTACGCTCTGGATGCGAACTCAGGCAGCTGTCACTATTGCTCTGGCCCCAGCTTTGCTTCTCTTGTTTCATCAGATTTCCCTGATCTCCCCAGTGGCCAATGTTTTCGCCATCCCTGTGGTCAGTGTAGGCGTTGTGCCGCTGGCTTTTGTGGGGATATTAATACCGCCAATATTGAGTTTGGCAGCCTGGCTGATGCAGATCGTTGAAACAATACTCCAGTGGCTCTCTGCATTTGACTGGGCAGTCTGGGCTTTGCCTGCACCGGACATGCTTGCGGTTTTGCTTGCGCTGTTAGGCATTGCATTGCTGCTGATGCCGGGGATGCGTGCACGTTGGGTCGGAGGGTTCATGTTTTTGGCCATGTTGTTTCCTGCCGTTCAGCATCCGGTTCCGGGAACGTTTGCAGCCGAAGTGATGGATGTTGGGCAGGGTACGGCCATTCTCATCCGCACCGCAGAACATGCGCTGCTTTACGACACAGGCCCGGCGCTTGGCGACAACAATACTGGTGATCAGATTGTGCTGCCAAGGTTGCGCGCACTTGGTATATCTCGTCTTGATGGACTGGTGCTGACGCATGATGACCTCGACCATACTGGCGGAGCCTCTTCTGTCATGCGGGATGAGGATGTCGGCTGGTTGCTGACTTCGCTTCCGGACAAGCACCCGTTATTGAAACGCCAAAATTTGAGATGTATTCGCGGACAACAGTGGCAATGGGACGGAGTGAATTTCGAAATTCTGAACCCACCTGTTTATGCTTATACTCAGACAACACGATCCGACAACAACAAGAGTTGCGTGCTGAAGATATCTAAAGGCAAACAAAGCCTGTTGCTTACTGCGGATGCGGAGCGCATTGCTGAGCTTGAGATGACCGAACGGGTGTTGGGCAAACTCCAATCGACTGTGCTCATTGCCGGACATCATGGCAGCCGCACTTCATCAATTGATGAGTTTGTTCAGGCGGTAAAACCCGATCAGGTGGTCTTTACCATGGGTTGGCGGAATCGATTCGGGCATCCGCATGCTGAAGTGGTGCACCGTTTTTCAGAGACGGAAGCGGTTTTGCATCGTACGGATCGCCATGGGTGGATGCGGTTTGTGTTTTCAGATAGCGGCATCAAGGTTGAACACTGGCGAGACTTGCACAGACGTTACTGGCAACACCCAGTCATGGAATAATTACGCATGCCTGAACAAACCAAAAAAACCGCCTGTCTTGCATTGGCCAGTGTTGATGAGGCCTGCAACTGGCTGGGTAACGAAGCCGATGATCCGCTTGTAAGAAAAGCACTTGATCTCGCCTGGCCTGCTCTTTCTTTCCTGCAAACCCCGGGTGGGTCGAATCTGTTTGCCCATGCGGTGGGGGCAGCACATATTGTGGACGAGTTGAAGCTTGGCCATGAAGCCGTGCTTGCCACCTTGCTCTTTCCGTTGGTCGACAGGATCGATGGTGAGTTGTTGGAGCCTTTTGGAGAAGTCGTGGATCTGGCACGGGCGGTGGCAGCCATGTCGAGGATCGAGGTGCTGGCCCACGGCAGCCAGGATTCCGATGTTGAGCCTGCCTCCCAGATCGAGTCGCTTCGGCAAATGGTCCTGGCCATGGTTCAGGACGTACGCGCTGTGCTCATCAAGCTGGCCGAGCGTACCCACGCCTTGCGCTGTGCCGCGAAAGCCGAACCTGATTTGCAACAGATGCTCGGCTATCAGGCGCGCGAAATGTTTGCTCCGCTCGCCAACCGGCTCGGCGTCTGGCAAGTCAAGTGGGAAATGGAAGATTGGGCCTGTCGCTATCTTGATTCGGTTACTTACAAGCGCATTGCCACATTGCTGGATGAGAAGCGAGGCGACCGCGAACGATACATTGACGGTGTGGTGTCAACGCTGAAGGACGAACTGGCAAAAAACGATATCAGGAAGGCCGAGGTTATGGGGCGGCCCAAGCATATCGCCAGCATCATCAACAAGATGCGACGCAAGGAGCTGGGGTTCGAGCAGTTGTACGACATCCGTGCTGTGCGTGTTCTGGTTGAGAAAGAGTCTGACTGTTACGCCGTGCTTGGTATAGTGCACAACCTGTGGCAGCCCATTCCCAGCGAATTCGACGATTACATTTCACATCCCAAGAGCAACGACTACCGCAGCCTGCACACTGCCGTTATCGGCCCCGAGGAAAAGGCGCTGGAAGTTCAGATCCGAACGTATGACATGCACAAGCATGCTGAACTTGGAGTTGCTGCGCACTGGCGCTACAAGGAAGGGGGCAGGACGGATGCGCGGATGGAAGAAAAAATTGCCTGGCTTCGGCAGTTGCTGGAATGGAAGGATGACGTGGCGGACGCCAGCGAGTTCGCCGAACAGTTTCGCACCGAGTTGTTCCAGGACCAGGTTTACGTGCTGACTCCGCTTGGGCGTGTCATAGATTTGGATCGTGGTGCCACCCCCATAGACTTTGCCTACGCGTTGCATACTGATCTTGGACATCGCTGTCGTGGTGCCCGGGTGGATGGGGTCATGGTGCCCCTCAATACGCCGCTGGACAATGGGCAGCGTGTGGAAATCATGACTGTAAAGCAGGGGGGGCCGAGCCGGGACTGGCTTAATCAGCAACTCGGCTATGTGCATACTCACCGTGCCCGTTCCAAGGTTAGAACATGGTTCAAACAGCGCGACCAGGGCGAGCTGACTCAACTGGGCCGGGCACAGTTAGACAAGGAAAGAAAGCGCCTGGGCATTGGCAACGTCAATCTGGAAAAACTGGCCCAGGAAATGAAATTCAAGTCAGCGGACGAGTTTCTTGCAGCACTGGGACGAGGAGACGTCGGACCTCAAATAATGGCGCGTGCCATGAGGGAACAGGGAGCACCGGTTATGCCGTTGCCAGTACGCAAAGCTGCGCCTCGCAAATCGGTTAGTGGTGTTGTGGTGGAGGGCTTGGGGGATGTGCCGCTTGTCATGGCTCGGTGCTGCAAACCAGAACCGCCTGACGCCATTGTGGCCTACACAACGGTTGGGCGTGGGGTAACCGTGCATCGTCGAAACTGCCCAAACTTGCCGAAATTCAATCCTGATCGCATCCTGCAGGCGGCTTGGGCTACGGCCGAAAGAGAAAGAGGTTTTACCCTTGCCATACGACTGCGCGCGTTTGATCGTCAGGGCCTGTTGCGAGATGTGTCCGATGTGTTTACCAAGGAAAGGGTGGACGTGCTTCGGGTGAATACCGAATCAGTCGGAGAATATGCCAACATGTCGCTCACCGTGCGGGTGAGGGAGGTCAGCCAGATCGAGCGCCTCATCAACAAGCTTGGCCAAGTCAAGAGCGTAATCGAAGTCGGGCGGTGACCGACTTCGGATGACTATTTCTGGAACGGCTGGATCAGTTTCCGAACCGTATCGTAGGCGCTGTCCTGGACAACGGCAAAACCATCATAACTGCTGTCAAAGGCTTCGAGGGTGACGGTGCCGATCGGGTTGTCCTTGCGCAGGCCAAGAAAAGCGTCGCGGAGCTTGTTGCGTGTTTCGGCAGGCATTTGTGGATGCACAGCGAAGATGTAGGACGGGAGAGGCGGTGTGGAACCAATGACGACGATGCCCCTATCCTTGAAATCGTCAGCGACTGAATCCTTCAGGATTCCACCATCAAAGTCACCTGCCAGTACAGCCTTGGCGATGTTGTCATAATGTTTCAGGTACGCAAATTTGGAGAAATCATCGGTTCCCAGACCCATGGATGCAACGGCGGCCTTTTGCAACAGGGCTTTCTCATCTCCGAAGGCGAAGCGCTTGCCTTTCAGGTCAGATGGCGTACGGATGCTTGAGCCGGTCTTTGCGCCGATGACCAGAGAGAAGGTGGGTTTGCCATTGATGGTCGGAGCTACAAGGGGGACAACGCCGTATTTTTTCTGCGCCTCGATGTAGGCAACCGGTGTCAGGTAGGCAATCTGTGTTTGCCCTGTGCCGATTTCATCAACGGCGGAACTTAGATTGGGCGATGGACGAAAGCGGATGTTCAGTCCTGTGTTGAGTGAAATGTAATTGGTAAGCGCACCCATACGCTTGACCATTTCCACCGGAATGTCCATGGCCACGGACCCCAACGTTACGGTTTCCTGTTGTGGCGCGCTCGTTGGGGCCGAGATAGTAGTGGCAGGAATTAGCAAAACCGCTGCAATCATGACGAATCGGTTCAATAACATTTATGCCTCCTTGGGTACTTCTGAAAACAGGACATACCTGTCACGCCCTTGCTGTTTTGCAGCATACAAGGCCTTGTCGGCCGAGAAGTAGATAGATTGCTTTGTGTTTCTTTCGGCTCCATATTCGGCGATACCGGAGCTGACTGTTATGGAAATGTTTTGACCACCAAAATTGAACACATGCGACTTTATTTTTTTCAGCAGTTGTCGCACGAGTTTCTCGGCCTGTTGTTCGTCACTGTGATACAGGAGGATGGCAAACTCGTCCCCCCCTAGCCGGGCAGGCGAGTCGGAGCGGCGTACAGTGTCTTTCAGGAAAGCCCCAATTTGTTGCAGCACTTCGTCCCCTGCAGCGTGGCCATGGTTGTCGTTGATTTCCTTGAAATTGTCTATGTCGATCAGTACCAGGGACAGCCGCTCCTTGTACCTTTCAGCCTGGGAAAGCATCTGTTCAAACACCTCGTCAAACTGGCGGCGGTTTGGCAGTTTGGTCAGCCAGTCAGTTGTGGCCATGGAGCTAAGCATTTCCAGAGCGTTTTCCAGTTCATCTGTTCTGGCGATCAGCTCGATATTCTTGTTTCTCAGCGCCTGGTCGGCCAGATCAATCTTGGTGTTCAACTTGTCATAATTCTCGGCGAGCTGCTCATTCAGCTTGTTGAAGACATTGATCAGGCGACCAATTTCATCAGAACTGGTGACTTCAATCTCCTTGGCAACATATGGCTCCCCCTTGTTTATCGTTGCTTCCATTGTCTCGGATAGGCTGTGAATCCGGCTGACAATGCCGCGGGAAACAAAAATATAAACAATGACGCCCAGGATCAGCCCCAAGAAGATCTGTTCAACAACGATTCGTGCATAGAGTTCCTCGATCGCCATCTCCAGCTGATCTGTCGAGACATCAACGGCGACTGATCCGATCACTGCCCCATCAAAGACGATGGGTGCCTTGAATCGGCGATATTGTTTTGTTGTATTGACCACGGCCTGGCTCATGGTGCGGCCGTTCTTGTTAAGGATGGTTACGCCCATCACGTTGGGCTGATCGGCAACGTTTCTTGCGAGTATTTCCAGGTTGCCATAGTCGTACCCTACGACCAGGCTGGCAGCACCAGCGGCTGTGGTGTTGGCCATGTTTTGGCCGGTATTGCTCATCAATTTGCTTAGCTGGCTACGTTCGTTTTGAACGCGAGCGAAACCAACGGCAACCGATGTAGCGATGGCGCCGGCAGCAACATAAACGATGAGTTTGGCGCTTAAACCCCAGCCTTGCGCCACATGGCCTCCTTCTGATTTATTGGTTGTAGGTGAACTTTTTAATGGTAGCTTTCATATTACGTACCACTTGAAACTGAATTTAATAGTTAAAAAGTGTTGTGATCAAAGAAACAAGCCCACAAAGTCATTATGGTCAATTGTTGGCATATATCTCAAATTCCTAATGTGTAAACAGGCTTTATTGTTTTGTTTTACCAAAAAACTCACAGGTTTGTGAGAATTCCTTTGCATGGTTACTGCCACTTTCCGTTTTTATGAGGAGCTGAACGATTTTTTGCCTCCCTCCAGGAGAAAAAAGGAGTTCTCCTGCTTGTGTGCGCAGGCAGCCACAACCAAGCACATGATCGAGGCACTGGGAATTCCTCATACTGAAGTGGAGTTTGTTTTGGTAAATGGCGAATCGGTCGGGTTTGATCGTATGCTGGAAGAGGGCGATAGGGTGTCCGTATACCCAAGGTTCGTATCTGTGGATGTATCTCCGCTGATCCGGGTGAGGGAATATCCCCTCGGAAATCCTCGTTTCATTGCGGATGCCCATCTTGGCGGATTGGCAAAGATGTTGCGCATGATGGGATTTGACACCCTATACGACAACAACTTTCATGACGATGAGATCGTGGCCCTCGCAGGAAAGGAAGGGCGCATTGTGCTGTCGCGTGACAGAGAGTTGATGAAACGACGCAACGTGACACAAGGGTGTTATCTCCATGCGCAGAAAGCCGCTCAGCAATTGCGGGAAATTGTAGAACGCCTGGACCTAGCGACAAGTGCCCGGCCTTTTACCTTATGTCTACACTGCAATGCGCCATTGCATCCGGTAGACAAGGCGAGCGTCCTTCATCAGCTCCCGCCGAAGGTGCGTGAACACTATGACCGGTTTAGTACTTGTGACGTTTGTGGGCGCGTATATTGGGAAGGTTCGCACTGGCAGAATATGCGCCAGATTCTGGATGGACTGATTCCGAACCATGGATTTGCTTCCTAAAATGCATCCCTCCCTGTGCCAGGACATTCATAACAATTGAAACAGTTGGTTTTTGCTCCATCCTGCTTGCGGCTAATGGGGCATAACCGCTACAATGCGCGCTCTGCAGGCGCGTAGCTCAGCTGGTTAGAGCACCACCTTGACATGGTGGGGGTCGTTGGTTCGA
>DKAU01000159.1 GCA_002450925.1 Thiobacillus sp. UBA6918
GTTGCCGCGCTCGTCCTTTTCCACTTGAACGATAAGTTCCATCCCCTCGCGGATGAGGTCTGATGGGCGGCCTGAGCCTTTGACGCAGGAACGAGCGATTTCCTTGAAGGGCAAAAAGCCGTGGCGGTCGACACCGTAGTCTACAAATGCGGCTTCCAGGCTGGGCTCGATGCGGGTGATGACACCCTTGTAGATGTTGCTCTTGCGTTGTTCTTTTGCGGAAGATTCGATATCAAGGTCGATGAGTTTTTGCCCGTCGACAATGGCCACCCGGAGTTCTTCCGCCTGGGTGGCGTTGAATAGCATGCGCTTCATGTTTTACTCCCGTGCGCACGCATACGGGACGGAAAAACCGTCAGGGTCTGTCAGGCCGGAAAATTAAGGGCAGCAGAACGGTCATCAAAAATGAATGAAAAGGTTTTTCAGTCCGGTCAAAACACCGCGGAGATTTCTCGACGCGGTGCGGTTTCCTAGACCTGGTGGTTTGGGCCAGGTCAGTCGTATGCGTTTAACACGTACATTAAGTTAGTATCACCACTTTTTCCCTTGCATCGATCGGGCACGGATTACGGTGTTCTGCCTTTAGCAGTGCGTATGCGCGAAAGCGATGGATGCAACAGGCCGGTGGATGAAAACGACCGGTGAATTCGGGTTCGCTGGCAGTTTGAAACCGACGGCGAACCAGCGCAGTATATATAAAAATGAATGACTTAGGTAAAGTTTCAGTCAAACGGGTGAAAGTCGACGAGGCGCACGAAGGGCAGCGTCTGGACAACTTTTTGCTCGGCCAATTGAAGGGGGTGCCGAAAAGCCGCATTTACAAGCTTGTGCGTAGTGGCGAGGTGCGGGTAAACGGCGGTCGGGCAGAGGCTAGCCGCAAGCTGGAACTGGGTGACGATGTGCGCATTCCGCCCGTGCGCGTGGCTGAAACCACGCCCAAGGCCAAAACCCTGCCGAAAGATGTGCCTCGCCTTGCCCCCCGGATACTGTATCAAGACGAGTACATCATCGTGCTCAACAAACCTGCTGGCATGGCGGTCCATGGGGGCAGCGGGATTTCGCGCGGGGTGATCGAGCAGTTGAGGCTGGAATTTCCCCAGCATCGATTTATGGAACTGGCCCATCGTCTGGACCGGGAAACCTCGGGTGTCCTGGTTGTGGCCCTGAAACGCCGTGCCCTGACCGCCCTGCATGAGATTTTCCGTCAGCACCGCATCGACAAACGTTATCTGGTGCTGGCTACCGGGCGTTGGCGCGATGAATTGCGAAATGTGCGGCTGTCGCTACGCAAGTTCGTTACCCCCGAAGGCGAACGCAGGGTGAGTGTGGACGATGGCGGGCAGAGCGCGCATACAGTTTTTCGCCGCCTCAAAACCTGGTCGGGGTTCGCGCTTCTGGAAGCGGAACTCAAGACCGGCCGCACGCATCAGATACGCGTTCATCTGGCCTATTTGAAACATCCCATCGCCGGCGATGACAAATACGGCAATTTCCCGCTCAACAAGGAACTGGCAGGGCAGGGCTTGAAACGCATGTTCCTGCATGCCGCCAAGCTGAGTTTTAACCATCCGATCTCGGGTGAGCCCTTGATTTTTGAAGCACCGCTGCCAGATGACCTGCAGCAGTTTTTAAACAAATTGGACAAAGATGCCCAAGCGGTATGAAGTTTTGATTTTCGATTGGGACGGCACCCTGATGGACTCAGCCGGCCATATCGTTGATTCCTTGCAGAAGGCCTGTGCCGATATCGACATTGCAGTGCCGGACGAGCGCGCCTGCCGCCAGATCATCGGACTTGGCTTGACCCAGGCATTGCAGGCTTTATTGCCGGATTTGCCTGATGATCGGCACCCCCATTTGGTCGAGCGATATCGCCATCATTATCTGGGGCGTGATGCAGAAATCCCGCTTTTTGAAGGGGTGCAGGAAGGCATTCGTGAACTGTACGAAGCCGGGTTCACTCTGGCCGTTGCTACAGGGAAAAGCATGAAAGGCCTAAATCGGGCACTGGATTACTCACTGCTGAGACCCTATTTCTCGGCAACCCGGTGTGCAGACCAGACCCATTCCAAGCCACATCCAGCAATGGTCGAGGAAATTCTGGACGAGCTCATGCTTGGTCGAGACAAGGCGCTCGTCATTGGCGACACCAGCCATGACATGTTGATGGCCTCGAATGCCGGCGTGGATCGGCTTGGTGTGAGTTATGGCGCTCACATGCCAGAAGAGCTGCATGGGCATGCACCTTTGGCTGTACTGGACTCCTTTTTGGATGTGAAAGCATGGTTAATGAGCAAGGCGTAATCTGCGCGTCGTCAGACTTGCAGGAGGGCGGCAAGGGTGTGCGTTTCAACGTAGTCAGGGGTGGGAAGTCAACTCCGGCCTTTCTTGTCCGATACAAGGGAATGCCCCACGCCTTCCTTAACCAGTGCGGGCATGTGCCTGTGGAGCTGGACTGGCAGGAAGGCGAATTTTTCGATGTCAGCGGCGTATACTTGATATGCGCCACGCATGGCGCCTTGTACAGCCCGCAGGACGGCCACTGTGTGACCGGTCGCTGCAATGGCAATGGACTGGTCCTGCTTCCAGTGGAAGAGCGTGACGATCAGATCCTTTTACTTGAACATCAATTGGCAGAAAAATGAGCGATTCAAACAACAACTGGGAACGTCAGGCACTGGAAAAAGTGGCACTGGCTTCCGTACAGGAACAGCGCAAGTCCCGCCAGTGGGGAATCTTCTTCAAGTCGCTTGGTTTTCTTTACCTGTTCATTGTGCTTTTCGCCATTTTGGGATGGATGGGCGAGGGCGAGAAAGTACTCGGCAAGCATACGGCTCTGGTGGAGATGCAGGGCGTAATTTCCAGCGAGGAAGTCAGCGCGGATATGGTCATCACTGGTTTGCAGAATGCTTTCGATGACAAAAATACAGTTGGAGTAGTTCTGAGGATCAACAGTCCCGGCGGAAGCCCGGTGCAGGCTGGACAGATCTACGACGAGATCAGGCGCCTGCGTAACCTGCATCCAAAAACACCGCTTTATGTCGTTGTCGACGACATTTGCGCATCGGGTGGTTATTACGTTGCCGCAGCCGCTGACAGGATTTTTGTCGACAAGGCTAGCCTAGTCGGTTCCATTGGTGTGCTCATGGATGGTTTCGGATTCACCAAGGCAATGGAAAAGGTCGGCGTGGAGCGCCGCCTGCTGACCGCAGGCGAAAACAAGGGTTTCCTGGATCCGTTTTCGCCGGCAGATCCCAAGCAGGAAGCCTACGCCAGGAACATGCTGGAAGAAGTGCACCAGCAGTTCATCGACATCGTTCGCAAGGGTCGCGGAAAACGCCTCAAGGAAACTCCAGACATGTTCAGCGGCCTGGTCTGGAGTGGTGCCAAGAGCATCGAGCTAGGGCTGACCGATGCCTTTGGCAGCCTGGATTACGTGGCGCGTGATGTCATCAAGGCCGAGGATATCGTCGATTTCACACCCCACGAGGACCTGGCTTCGCGACTGGCCGACAAACTGGGCGTCGGGGCGGCCAAGGCGCTGAGTCCCTTCTTTGGCAGCAAGTCACCCCTGCGTTGAGCGAAAACTATCAACCGATTTCCTGTATCAACCACGAACGGCTGGAGTTTGCTGCTCTCAGACGGCAGTGGATAGATATTGAGGTGATTCATGGCAAACATGCAGGGCGCCATCGTCTGCTGCTGCTTGATGTCTACGCACGCGATGGCGAGGAGTGGCTGGAAGCACAAACAGAGCCAGGCGATAAAATCACTCTACGCCTGGATCAGATAAGTTTCTGATCAAACTCCTATCCCGAACACAACCAGCCTGTCCTTGACAGCATCGTTTTTGCCGCGCCAGTTTTTCGCAACATCTGTCTTGATGAACTGACTGGGTAGACTGAGATCAACCCCTACACTGATTGGTGTGTCTGCTTCCAGTGTGTTGGCCAATGCCTCCAGCAGGGCTGCACTGCGATAGGGCGTCTCGATGAAAAGCTGGGTGGATTTTTCCTTGCGTGCAAATTTCTCCAGTTCGCGGATTCGTTGAGTGCGCTCGGGTTCCTTGGCAGGCAGGTAGCCATGGAAGCAGAACCGCTGGCCACCCAGTCCCGATCCCATCAAGGCCAGCAAAATAGAAGAAGGACCAATGAGAGGTACGACGGTGATGCCTGCATGATGTGCGGCCTTTACCAATTCCGCGCCGGGATCGGCAACCGCGGGGCAGCCGGCTTCGGACATGAGNNCTGTGTTCGTTCAACTCAAGGATGGTCAGTTCCTGCAAGGGTTTTGGATGGCCCATGGCCTTAAGATGGGCGCGTGCAGTCTTGGCGCGTTCGGCAATGAAGGTATGCAGGCTGCGTGCAACTGTCAAAGTTTCGGGTGGAAGGCATCCTTCTACTGATACCGGACCAAGCGGCACGGGAACGAGGTAGAGTTTTCCGGTGCTCATGATGAGAGAACGTCAACACCTTCACGCAGAAGCATGTCAGTCAACGTCATCAATGGCAGGCCGATCAGTGCGGTAGGGTCAGGGCTTTCCATGCGTTCCATCAGAGCGATGCCCAGCGACTCGCTTTTGGCGGAACCAGCACAGTCATAGGGTTCCTCTTTCTTCAGATAAGCCTCGATTTGTGCATCGCTCAGGTTGCGGATGTGAACGACGGTGGGGATGTCGCGAGTCTGGGCGTGGCCGGTCCTGCTATTCAACAGGGTAAGGGCGGTATGGAAAACCATTGCCTTGCCCTGCATTTTCTTGAGCTGCTGAAAAGCGTTTTCATAGTTGCCGGGTTTGCCGAGCTGTTCTTCTTCCAGCATCAGTACCTGATCCGAGCCGATGATCAGCGCTTCCGGAAATTGGTCAATCACAGCCTGTGCCTTGAGCACAGAAAGCCTTAACGCAGTAGCTGACGGAGTCTCGTAAGGCATTGGTGTCTCATCGACGTTGGGTGAAACCACTTCGAAGGGAAGTTTCAGGCGGGACAGCAGTTCGCGCCGATAGCGCGAGGTCGAGGCAAGAACGAGTTTCATGAAACGTTATCTATTCGGGCTGAATTTCAATCAGGGCCATGTCAGGTGTTACTGCTTCGCCTTTGGCAGTGAATATGCCGCTAACAGTGCCGGAAACAGGAGCCTGGACTTCATTTTCCATTTTCATCGCTTCGATGACTAGCACGGGATCACCTGCATTTACTTTCTGACCGGTTTTTACCAGTACCTCGACGACGGTGCCAGGCATGGCGGCAGTGACATGGCCTTTATGCGCTGGCCGTGGTTTTTGCCCCTGAGCAAGAACCTTCTTTTCGGGTATTGAAGATGTGCTGGTTTTGCCCTCGGAAACCTGGACTTCGCTTAATGCCTCTACCAGCACTTCTTCGGAAACTCCGTCCACAGTGACAAAGAAAGGGCGTTTGGTTTCAGTCGCTCTACCGCTTGCCGAAAGCTTGATGTGATACGTCTCGCCATGCAGGGTGATGTTGAATTCATCAGCAGCGTAGCGCGCAGCAGTGTCACCATTCTTGGCATCAACAGGCAGCAAAGGCTCGGGAGTCAGGGTGCCGGCAGCGCGTTCCTGCAGGAAGGTGCGACCCAGGTCGGGGAACATGGCGTAGGTCAGCACGTCTTCATCCGTTTTGGCGAGGCTGTCGGCTTCGCCCCGCAGCTTGTCAAGTTCCGGTGGTATCAGGTCTGCCGGTCGGCAGCTCATGACATCCAGATTGCCGATAGCCAGCTTGCGAACTTCTTCGTTGACCTTGCCAGGCGTGGCGCCATAACGTCCTTGCAGGTACAGCTTCACTTCCTGCGTGATGCTTTTGTAGCGCTTGCCCGTCATTACATTAAGCACGGCCTGCGTACCTACAATCTGGGAGGTGGGCGTTACCAGAGGAGGGTATCCCAGGTCTTCTCGCACGCGAGGAATCTCTTCCAATACTGCATTCATCTTGTCGAGTGCGCTCTGTTCCTTGAGCTGATTGGCAAGGTTGGAAATCATGCCGCCTGGCACCTGGTTGATGAGAACGCGCGTGTCTACACCAGTAAAGTCACTTTCGAACTGCCAGTATTTCTTGCG
>DKAU01000160.1 GCA_002450925.1 Thiobacillus sp. UBA6918
GGCCAGGTGCGCATGCAGCAGGGGTTTTTCAGTATCCAGCAGACCTGTCCACGCTGCCACGGCAACGGCAAGATCATCTCGGACCCCTGCGGCACCTGCCACGGCCAGGGACGCGTCAAGAAGCACAAGACACTTTCAGTCAAGATTCCGGCCGGTGTGGANNCACCGCTGCATTGGGTGGCGACGTTGAAATTCCCACGCTGGATGGTCACGCGCGTTTGAAAGTGGCAGCAGAAACCCAGTCCGGGCAAGTGCTCAGGTTGAAAGGCAAGGGTATCAAGGGCGTACGCAGCCATGCGGCCGGCGATCTCTACTGCCATGTGGTGGTAGAAACCCCAGTCAACCTGTCAGCGAAGCAGAAAGAACTGCTGCGCGAGTTCGAGTCATTGAACCAGCAGAACAACAATCCCAAGGCCCAGTCGTTCATGGACAAGGTCAAGGAGTTTTTCAGCCAGTAAACGCGGGCGGATTATTCCTCTACCTTGACATCATGACCAGACCTGAAGACCAATAAGGCAGCAACATGCTAGAAGGTTTCATCGCAAAAGCGCTTGATCTCGGCCTTGCCCGCTTGGCCCTCCATCGTGAAATTTTCCAAAAGACAACCAAAGTGTCTGAGCGAGATCCAGCGGAACAGATTGCGCATTTCGTTACGAAAAAAGTATTCATGAAAATCACTGGGAACTGCCAGGCGGCTGGATGGAGTGGCACCAAGTGACTTCAGGCGCGCTTCCAGCGGCTCAAACAGCATCTCGATCTCAAACACCTTGAGCGGAGGTCCGCAGAAAGTTGCAAACGTGGCCACCCTCTTCCCAGCCAGGCCTCGCACCTCCTTCAACCAGCGCACCACCGGATAGGAGATATAGAGCCATTTGGGTGTGCCCAAGAGAACCAGGTCAAAGCCGGAAACATCCGGATTGGCGAGGGGGCTGATAGCCTGCTCAGGTTGGAAGTAAACCCAATGCCAGAAACGGCGAAAGCTGCTGCTCAAAAGGTAGAGGGGGAGAAAGGGCAACAGCGGCAGCAACGGAATGGGCAAAAACCACTTGTTCCAACTACGCTCCACCTGAATAGCCTCGATGACAACCTCATGACCGCGCTGGCTCATTTCAGAAGCCAACACCTCAGCCAGACGGGCAGTATGTCCGCTCCGTGAGTAGTAAACGATCAGGACGCGCAAGATGTCAGTATCACTGCTGAATCTTGAACAACCGCATGAAGTTTCGGCTTGTTACTTCACCAACTTCTTCCACCGAGACATCTTTCAACCGCGCGATTTCCTCGGCTACGTGTTTTACAAAACCGGGTTCGTTGGTCTTGCCACGATACGGCGCGGGAGCAAGATAAGGCGCATCGGTTTCGATCAACATGCGATCCAACGGCACGGCCTTGGCAACTTCCTTCAGGTCCTTGGCGTTCTTGAAGGTGACGATGCCGGAGAATGAAATATAGAAACCCATGTCCATGGCGGCCCTGGCCACGTCCATGCTTTCTGTAAAGCAGTGCATGACACCACTGGGTTCGCTGGCTTTTTCTTCGGCCATGATTCGCAGGGTGTCTTCCGAGGCGGCGCGAGTATGGATGATGAGCGGCTTGCCGGTTGCGCGGGCTGCGCGGATGTGCACGCGGAAACGTTCCTGCTGCCAGGTAAGCGGTCCTGGGGTGCGGTAGTAATCCATGCCGGTTTCACCGATGGCCACCACCTTGGGTTTGGAGGCCAGTTCCACCAGCTTTTCCATCGTGGGCTCGGAACAGTCTTCGTAGTCCGGGTGAACGCCGACCGAGGCATAGAGATTGTCACGGCTTTCGGCAATAGCCAGCACCTCGGGAAAGGTGTCGAGATCGACACTGATGCACAGCGCATGGCTCACGCTGTTGTCCAGCATGTTCTGGTAGATGTCAGGCAGCCGATTCGCGAAATCGGGGAAGTTCAGATGGCAGTGTGAATCTATATACATGGTAAAAAAACAAGGCCGCAAAACTGCGGCCTTTAGGATAGCAAAGCTTTGTAATTTACATTGTATGCGTCGGGCGGGTGGATTTCAGAGACCCGCCAAGATAACCCTCGATTTTGTTGCGGGCTGCATTGCCGCTCTCGTTATGGGCAAACTGAACGCCTATTCCCTGTGCGCGCCCTCCCTGTGCACCCTGCGGAGTCACCCAGATGATCTTTCCCGAGACCGGGATCTTTGCCGGGTCATCTATAAGGGAGAGCAACATGTAGACCTCTTCGCCCATTTTGTAAATTTTATTGGTGGGTATGAACAGGCCGCCACCCTTGATAAAAGGCATATAGGCCGCAAACAGGGCGGCCTTTTCCTTGATGGCAAGAGACAATACGCCCGGACGGGCGCCTGCTGGCATATCTGTCGTTGGTGCTTGCATTACTTGCCTGCTCCTTCAAAAATTCGGCTGTACTCGATCAACCATGTTTCCATTACCATCTGTCGGTTGAGTGGATGGTCAACCCATCGTCCGTTTTCCGACTCGCGCCGGATAAAATCCAGCAAATTTCCCGTTTTTGCCTGTCTGGCCAGTTTTTTCAAGGCCGCCTCATAGTCAGGATTGAATCCCACCTTGCCGCCAAGGCTGCAAGCCAGCAAATCCAGCAGCCATTTGTAGCTTACCTGGTGCCAGGTTCGTGCTGCGACCCGCCTGTTCCATGACTCTGCCAAGGCCACGCTGTCAAGATTCTCAGCCTTACTCAAGGCTGCCAGCAACTCTTCGCGGATTTCCAGGTCGCCTTCCTCCTGGACTGCCAGAGCAGCCAGCGGCGCTCCACTCACCCAGGCAAGGGCTTCTTCATCCAGGCCTTTTTCCTTGAGCCAGGCTTGTATTTCAGCCTTTTCCGGCAGGCCAACTTCCAGTTTGTGGCAGCGGCTGAGTATCGTTGGCAACAGCTGCCGAAACTGGTGGCTTACCAGGATAAACACTGTATTTATCGGCGGTTCTTCCAGTACCTTGAGCAAGGCGTTGGCCGAAGCTGTGTTTAGGGCCTCTGCTGGCTCAATCAAGACTACCCGCCGCCCTGCTCGATATGTGGACAACTGTACAAAATCAACCGCTTTTCGCGCCTGTTCCACGCTGATTTCGGTAGCCAGCTTGATGTCACCCTCCCGGGTTTCCTTTTCCTGCAGCGTCATGTGCATGAAATCGGGATGAGTGCCAGCCTCAAACCAATGGCAGGCTTCACAGACTCCACAAGCCTCACCGTTCTGGTCTGGCTGTTCACACAACAGGCTCTTTGACCAGACCTTTGCCATCTCCAGCTTGCCTACTCCACGCGGACCTGCCAGCAGCAACGCATGGGGGAGGCGTTCGCGCATGCCCGCGAGACGTGTCCATGATTGAGAAAGCCAGGGATAAGGTGCCGGCATCAGAGTGATTCCATGATCCGATCAAGCTCGGCACGGATATTTTCGATGCTGTGGCTGGCGTCGATCACTTTTATGCGCCCTGGCTCGCGTTCGGCGCGGTGCAAATAAGCTTCACGCACACGTTTGAAAAAATCGACCTGCTCCTGCTCGAACCGGTCAGCCGCTCTTGCCTGCGACCGACGTGCTTCGGCAACCTCTGGAGAAACATCGAACAGCAACGTGAGGTCTGGCTTGAAACCGGAAAGAGTCCAGATTTCCAGGGACTCAAGACGGGCAGCATCTATGCCTCGGCCACCGCACTGGTAAGCGTAGCTCGCATCTGCAAAACGGTCGGACAATACCCATGCACCCCGTACAAGCGCAGGTTTGATGAGTCCGGCAACATGTTCGGCACGGGCAGCGTACATCAGCATAAGTTCAGTGTCTGGCTGCATTGGATCATTGAGCAACAAGGTGCGCAGCTTTTCACCCAAAGGCGTGCCGCCTGGCTCGCGGGTTACTACAAGTTCCACACCCTGGGAGCGGATCTTGTCAGTCAGGTAATCGAGATGGGTGCTTTTCCCTGCGCCATCCACCCCTTCCAAAGTAATGAATTTACCGGGTTTCATTTCTTGAGCAGCGATTTCTGAAACTTGTTTACGGCACGGTTGTGATCATCCAGCGTGCTGGAAAACACATGGGTACCATCCCCCCTGGCCACGAAATACAGCGCTTTCGAATCTGCCGGGTTTAGTGCGGCACGGATAGCATCTTCACCCGGCATGGCGATCGGCGTGGGCGGCAGGCCGGCACGTGTGTAGGTATTGTAAGGCGTGTCGCGCTGCAGGTCGGTCTTTCGCAAATTGCCGTCAAACTTCACGCCCAGCCCATAGATGACCGTAGGATCAGTTTGAAGCCGCATTCGCTTGTTAAGCCTGTTAATGAAGACGGCAGCAATCAGAGGTCTTTCTTCGGCTGCCCCCGTTTCCTTCTCGATGATGGAAGCCATGATCAAGGCTTCGTAGGGCGTCTCGTAGGGCAGATCGGATGCGCGTGCCTCCCATGCTGCGAGTAGCTTTTCCTTTTGCAGTTGATAGGCTCGGCGAAGCACTTCAACGTCAGGGGAATTGGGGCTGAAAAAATAGGTGTCAGGGAAGAACAGGCCTTCAGGATGTTTCTCTTCTGCACCAATGGCGGCAAGCAGGTCGGCATCGGTCATGTCAGTAAGCCGGTGCTCCAGATGAGAATTGCGCGCCAGTTCCTGTCGCACTTCGCGGATATTCCAGCCCTCCACAAAAAGTATTGCTGCCTTGGTAACCTCTCCGCGCACAATTTTTTGCAAAAGCTCGAGTGAGGTTACAGGTTTATCAAGGCTGTAGCGTCCTGCCTGTAGCCGGCCTGCATAATTCAGGACACGGCCCAGAATACGGAAGCTGATCTCGTCTTTAAGCAGTCCGGACTGCTTGAGTTGTATCGCCAGTCCATTCAGACTGGTCCCGGGCTCTACCGTGAGTTCGTAGGGTTTCGTCGGGGTTTCAAGAGGCTGATAGGCGAACCAGGCCAGCCAGGCCGCCACCCCTGCGAACGCCAGCACAAAGAGTTTGATCAGCTTTTTAATTGTTTTCATTCAGCCAGTTTCTCAGTTTCTCCGCCCACCCACTGTCCGGCCAGTGTTTTTCTTCAAGTTCTGCAACGCGCCAGACATCCACAAGACTATTGCACAACAGCACCTCATCCGCTGCCATCAGGCGTTCACGTGAAATCTTTTCCACAAATACCGGCTGACCTAATCGTTGTGCAGTCTTTATGATGCGCTCCCGCGCAACGCCTGCAACACCACAGTACGAAAGATCGGGGGTAATGAACTTGCCCTGTTCGACAATGATGAGATTTGTGATGGTACCGCAGATAACATTGCCCTCTTCATCCTGAATCAGGCCTTCGGCAATATCCGCATCATCCCATTCTGAACGTGCCAGCACGTTTTCCAATCGATTGAGATGCTTGACCCCAGCAAGTTTGGGTTGATGAGACAGCCGCAGGTCACACCAGCGCACGCGAACTTCCAGATTTTCTCTTCCAGTTGGAGGCAAACCCATCACGATGCGGGTTGGCATTAATTTCGTGCTAATTGCATAACCGCGTTGTCCGGCGCCGCGGGTAACAATGACTTTTACGACTCCAACCCCGGAGAAACCGACAATCTGATTGACTTCAGATAGAAGCAACCGCTCTTCTGGAGGTGATATCCCCAGCGCAGCGCAATCCTCAGACAGTTTTTGGTATTGATCCGCCCACCAGCGCACAGCGGCATTTCTGACCTTCATGGTGCGGAATACGCCATCACCATACTGCAAGCCGCGGTCCATTGCATGGACGCTTGAGGCTCGTTCACCGTTAACGAAAATCAAGAGTTCTTCAGTCAAGGTGTTTCCTTTACCAGAGCCTTGAGCAAGCCCTTTGCCTTGGCCCTGGTTTCAGCCAGTTCGCGCTCCGGCTCAGAGTCAGCAACAATTCCCGCACCGGTACGGAACCATACAGTACGGCCTTTTAAAAGAAAACTTCGGATCAGTATGTTCAGATCGAGCGTTCCATCAAGATTCACATAACCCAGGCTGCCGGTATATGCGCGCCGGGGAGATTTCTCCAGTTCATGGATGATTTGCATGGTTCGAACCTTGGGACAACCAGTGATCGTGCCACCAGGAAATACAGCCCGGACAAGTTCAAAAAGACTGACTCCATTTTTCAGTCGACCCGTCACACTGGATTCCAGATGGTGCACATGGGCGTAACTTGCCAGTTCCATCAACGCTTCCACCCGCACGCTGCCCGGCTCGCAGATGCGTCCAAGATCATTGCGCTCCAGGTCAACCAGCATGATGTGTTCTGCGCGCTCCTTGGGATGAGCCGACAAATGGTTCTTCAAGGCCGTATCTTCTTCAACCGTTGCGCCGCGCGGATGAGTGCCGGCAATGGGCCGGGTAAGGACACGCCCCCCCTGCTCTACCCTGACCAGCCGTTCCGGCGAAGAACTCACGATTGACCAGTCACCCATCTCGGCAACGGCTGAAAAAGGCGCCGGATTGCTTAGACAAAGATGCTGGAACAGGCTGGATGCTGAAATCCTGGGAGAAAATTCTGCCCGCCAGCCGCGCGAAAGATTGACCTGAAAAACGTCACCGTCACGAATGTAGGACTTGATCCGTGTTACACCCTGAAGAAAAGTCTCATCTTGTTCTTCTTCGATTTCCATGTCCGGCAAATCTGCGTCAGCCATGGCCCGCACATTACGCAAGTCACTCTGCATTTTTTCGATCAGACTATTCTGGCCGTCTTCCGCCATCAGCCATGTCTGCCGGCTTTGTCGATCGATAAGAATAGCGGCGGGAATACGCTGCGCCCACGCAAGTGGAAAGTTTTCGGGATCTTGAGCTATGCCAGCAGTGGGCTCCAGCAAGCCACCCAGTTCATAGCTGAGCATCAGCAGCCAGCCCCCACGAAATGGCAGAGATGCCGATGCAAGGCTTAACGCAGGTTGAGGAAGAGAATCAAAAAATGCAACGGCATCTTCAGCAGACGCCTTGCGCGACAATGTGTTGGTCTCTTGGGGAAAGGCAAACAGGACATCCCAGCCCGTTCCGCCACCCGTCTTGAACAAGACCGGGTAACGTTCTGGCGAAAAGGCCTTCAACGCCAGCAGATCAGGCGTGTCCGGCCAGGCCAGTATTTCCAATTCTTAAACCCGCTTGAAAACCAGCGAGCCGTTCGTTCCGCCAAATCCGAAATTGTTCTTGAGCGCAGCGTCGATTTTGATTTCCCGCGCTGTATTGGCACAGTAATCAAGATCGCATTCCGGATCCTGCTCGAAAATATTAATGGTGGGAGGCGAAATCTGATGATGGAGCGCCAGCACGGTAAATACCGATTCCACTCCACCGGCTCCGCCGAGAAGATGACCAGTCATGGACTTGGTGGAATTGACCACCAGCTTGTAGGCGGCATCGCCCATGGCAAGTTTGATGGCATCGGTCTCGTTCTTGTCGCCCAAAGGGGTAGAGGTACCGTGTGCGTTGACATACTGGATGCCGTCCGGGTTGAGTCCAGCGTCCTTCAATGCATTTGTCATGGAACGACAGGGCCCATCCGTACTGGGCGCAGTCATGTGGTAGGCGTCACCGCTCATGCCAAAGCCTGCCAATTCAGCGTATATCTTGGCGCCGCGCTTTATGGCGTGTTCATACTCTTCCAGCACCATCACGCCGGCGCCCTCACCCAGCACAAAGCCGTCACGGCCCTTGTCCCAGGGACGGCTGGCTGTTGCGGGATCATCATTTCTAGTCGACAAGGCACGTGCTGCGGCAAAACCGCCTACGCCCAACTCTGATACCGCATCTTCGGCACCGCCTGCAATCATCACATCGGCATCGCCATGCTCGATCAGGCGTGCAGAAAGTCCTATGGCATGCAGACCCGTGGTACAGGCCGTTACGACTGCAAGGTTGGGTCCCTTCATGCCGTACATGATGGACAGGTTGCCCGAGATCATGTTGATGATGGAACCGGGAATGAAGAAGGGTGAAATCTTGCGCGGGCCCGACTGACGCAAGAGATCGTGGGTTTCCTCGATCAGCGGCAGCCCGCCAATCCCGGAGCCGATGTTGATGCCAATGCGCTCAGCATTGGCTTCGGTTACTTCCAGTCCGGAATCCTTGATGGCCTGAATACCTGCAGCCATACCGTATTGGATAAAAATATCCATGCGGCGGGCTTCCTTGGGATTCAGATATTGGCCAACGTCAAAATTCTTGACCTCACCCGCAATGTGGGAGGCAAAGGGCGTGGGGTCGAAGCGGGTTATCCGGGCAATGCCCGAGCGACCCGCAAGAATATTCTCCCACGATTCCTGGATGGTATTGCCGACCGGGGAGATTATCCCCAGGCCGGTTACTACGACACGGCGCTTTGACAAGATTTTGTCTCGGAAAAAGCTTTAAAAACAGGCATCAACCCTTGTGGGAGCTGACGTAGTCGATGGCTTGCTGAACGTTTGTAATCTTTTCAGCTTCTTCATCCGGAATTTCGCACTCGAATTCTTCCTCAAGGGCCATCACCAGTTCAACGGTGTCCAGGGAATCGGCACCCAAGTCGTCCACGAAGGAAGATTCATTCTTTACATCGGCTTCATTGGCGCCCAGTTGTTCTGCAACGATTTTCTTGACGCGTGCTTCGATATCCATGTTTGTCCTCTTTGGTTGATACAGACTTTGGGTAGCTGGGCTAGCCAAAGCGGTGCAATTTTACCAAACTTGACCGCCAAGCGATCAAGCCCAGTAAAGTCTTTTTAAATCATGTACATGCCACCGTTCACATGCAGTGTGGTGCCGGTAATGTACGCAGCTTTGTCACCTGCAAGGAAAGCCACGGCATTGGCGATATCCTGCGGAAGGCCCAGTTTGCCGAGCGGAATATGCTCTAGCAGTGCGTTGCGCTGGGCTTCCGGCAGGGCCTTGGTCATGTCGGTATCAATGAAACCCGGCGCCACGCAATTGACGGTGATGTTGCGGCTGCCGACTTCTCGGGCCAGCGATTTGGTGAAACCCATGATGCCGGCCTTGGCTGCACTGTAGTTGGTCTGTCCGGCATTGCCCATGGCGCCTACCACCGAGGCGATGGATATGATGCGGCCGGCACGAGCCTTCATCATGGCGCGCAGCACGGCACGTGAAAGACGGAAGACGGACGTTAGGTTGGTCATCATGATGTCGTCCCACTCCTCGTCCTTCATGCGCATGAGGAGGTTGTCGCGGGTAATGCCGGCATTGTTGACCAGAATGCCGATGGTACCGAAGTCTTTTTCGATTGCGGCGATCACGGCATCAACTTCGGTAGCATCGGTCACATTCAGCTTCATGCCACGACCCTTCGCACCCGCTTCCTGCAAATAAGCAGTAATGGCTTCCGCGCCTTTGTCCGAGGTCGCGGTGCCGATCACCGTTGCACCCTCTTTCGCCAGCGCCAGGGCGCAGGCCTGGCCTATTCCGCGCGATGCGCCGGTTACCAGAGCAATTTTGCCATCCATCCTTAATTCTCCTTATTTGATCGACTGCAGGGCCGCCTCGTCCACCAGGGCCACACAGGGAACATCATTGATGCGCTTGGAAAGTCCTGCAAGCACCTTGCCGGGGCCGCATTCCACGCAGCGCTCGATACCTTGGGAAGCCAATGCCTGCACGGTTTCCACCCAGCGTACCGGCGAATGCAGTTGGCGCGCCAGCGCATCCTTTATGGCAACCGGATCACTGTAGGCTGCCACGTCCGCGTTCTGCAGTACGGGAATCTCCGGGGCACGCAGGTTAACACTCTCGAGATGGGCGCGAAACTGATCGGCCGCAGGCTTCATCAGCTCGGAATGCGAAGGGACCGATACCGGCAGGGGCAGCGCGCGCTTGGCGCCCTTCTCCTTGGCCAGCACCATGCCGCGTTCGACCGCTGCCTTGTTGCCGGCAATTACCACCTGGCCGGGGGAATTGAGGTTGACTGCTTCCAGCACTTCACCCTGGGCGGCTTCTGCGCAAACTGCGCGCACGACATCATCATCCAGACCCAGCACCGCGGCCATGGCACCCACGCCTTCGGGAACCGCATTCTGCATGGCTTCAGCACGGAACCGGGTAAGCTTAATCGCATCGGCAAAGTCCAGTGCACCGGCCGCGGTGAGTGCTGCAATCTCGCCCAGGCTGTGACCAGCCATCAGCGCCGGTTTTGAGCCGCCTTGTGCCAGATATACGCGCCAGGTGGCAATATCAGCCGCCAGCATGGCTGGTTGGGTGTAAGTTGTTTGATTAAGCGTTTCAACAGGACCCTCGGTCACCAGTTTCCAGAGATCCTCGCCCAGTGCTGCCGAGGCCTCGTCGAAAGTCTGTTTTACTTCTGGAAATTGTGCCAGGCCACTCATCATGCCTACAGACTGCGAACCTTGGCCGGGAAACAAGAAAGCTGATTTCATAAAATAATCTCAAAACTTCACTAATGCGGAACCCCAGGTAAAGCCGCCGCCGAATGCTTCCATCAGCAGTGTCTGGCCACGCTGAATGCGTCCGTCGCGAACGGCAGTATCAAAGGCCAGCGGGATGGAAGCAGCGGAAGTGTTGCCATGCTGGTCGACGGTCACCACCACGCGCTCGGCCGGCAGGCCCAGCTTTTTGCCAGTGGCCTGGATGATACGAATATTGGCCTGGTGCGGAACCAGCCAATCGATGTCGGATTTCTGCATACCATTGGCTGCCAGGGTTTCATCGACAATGGCATCCAGTGTATTCACGGCCATTTTGAACACGGCGTTGCCCTGCATGCGCATGGCGGCCTTGTCGCCATTGCCCATTGACGGGCCTCCATCCACAAAGAGCAGTTCCTGATATCTGCCATCGGCATGGATGTGGGTGGAAATAATGCCGGGTTCATCACTGGCAGACAGCACTACGGCACCGGCACCATCTCCCCATAGAATGCAATTGGTGCGATCGGTGAAATCGGTGATGCGAGAAAGCGTTTCAGCGCCAATAACCAGCGCCGTGCGAGCCTGACCTGCCTTGATGAAATTGTTGGCTGTGGCCAGCGCATAGACAAAACCGCTGCATACGGCCTGCACATCAAATGCCGGGCTGGCATTGGCAATGCCCAGCTTAGCCTGCACGATGCAGGCGGTGCTTGGAAAAACCCTGTCTGGGGTGGTCGTGGCAACGATAACTAGGTCAACATTGGCGGGCACCACATTTGCCGCCTCCAATGCCTTGCGCGCAGCTGCTACAGCAAGGTCACTTGTGAGTTCATTATCGGCAGCCCGATGACGAACACGGATGCCGGTTCGCTCGACGATCCACTGATCAGTGGTGTCGATCAACTTTTCGAAATCGGCATTGGTCATCAGCCTTTCTGGCAAATAACTGCCGGTGCCGATAATGCGTGAATAGGTCATGCCTCTTTTGCCTGATTTAGTTGCTGCAATTGATCGGAAATACGTGCAAGAACGTTGCCCCGGGCTTCTTCCAATGCCGCCTCGATGGCATGCTCGAAAGAAAACGTGTCGGCGCCGCCATGGCTCTTGATCACGACACCGCGCAAACCCAGTAAAGTCGCACCATTATAAGTGCGCGGATCAAGCCGATGCTTGAACGCATGCATCACTGGCAGGGCAACAAGCCCTGCCAGCTTGGTCAACAGATTGCGGCGGAATTCCTGTTTCAGCACGGTGCTGATCAGTTTGGCGATCCCTTCCGAGGATTTAAGGGCCACGTTGCCGACAAAGCCGTCGCATACCACAACATCCGTGGTGCCCTTGTAGATATCATCGCCTTCCACATTGCCGTAGAAGTTGATCAGTTCACTGGATCGGATCAAATCGGCTGCTTCCTTTACCACCTCGTTGCCCTTGATCTCCTCTTCACCGATATTGAGCAAACCAACGGTTGGTCGATCCTTGTGCATGACCACAGAGGTGAGCATGGAACCCATGAGCGCAAACTGCCACAGATGTTCTGCCGTACAGTCAACGTTGGCACCGAGATCCAGCATCAGCACTGGCCCCTTGAGACTGGGCATGAACGTGGCGATGGCCGGGCGGTCGATTCCCGAAAGGGTCTTCAGGACGAAACGCGCGGTGGCCATGAGCGCACCGGTATTGCCAGCTGACACGCAGGCGTCCGCTTCGCCGGACTTCACCAGATCGATGGACACCCGCATGGAGGAATCTTTTTTATTGCGCAGCGCCAAGGCCGGTGATTCGTCCATGGCCACCACTTCGGAAGCATGACGAATACGAAGACGCGCGCCATCCTTGGCATGCCTTGCCTTCAATTCAGCTTCAATGGTGTCCTGCGGACCTACCAGAATGATATTGAGGTTGTCATTCCGAGCCAGACACTTGATTGCGGCAGGAATGGTAACGTGCGGTCCATGATCGCCACCCATGACGTCGATGGCGACAGTGATTTCCCTCATCGGGTCAGCCTATTTCAAATAGACAGTTTCATGTGCACCCCTGCCAGCGGCAGGGGTTGGAGAAAATGCTTACTCGCCTTTGGCTTTGGCGACCTTCTTGCCACGATAGTAGCCAGAAGGGGAAACATGGTGGCGCAGATGCACTTCGCCCGTGGTGGGCTCAACCGCCAGAGGGGGGTTGGTCAGAAAATCATGCGAGCGATGCATGCCCCGCTTGGAAGGGGATTTTTTGTTCTGTTGAACAGCCATTTCAAACTCCTTTTCTTAAACATCAGCCACCGACATCATTGTGCAATCTTCATGCATGGGCACTATCGGCAAGCTCAGTAAAACTTCATCTTCTACCACACCCGCCAAATCAAGGGTCTGGCCGGTTACCAACACTTCAATATCTTCGTCAGCAAGCACAGTTTCCAATCGATCGGCCTCTGCTTCGCTGGCGGCTAGGTATAGCACCCGGTCGCTGTCGACCGTTACATTAACCGGCTTGAGACAGCGCTGGCACTCCATTTCCACATCGGCCTTTACGGTACAATGCAGCCGTGGGCGGCCCCGTGCGTCCTGCCCGCCACAGACCCGGTAGTGCAAAATTGCTTCCGGATCCACAAACTCTTGAGCAAGTCGCTCGAAATCACCTACCATCGTATTGCCTTCCCAGCACCGGGATTTTTCGGCAAAGTTCGACGGCAAAACCTCAGGTCGTTCGAGCATAAGCGCGCAATTTTATGATTTCGCAGTAATTTTGTCAAAGAGAATGCTAAGGATAAAACAGGCGTGATACGCAAGATTCTGGTGGCCAATCGGGGGGAAATCGCGGTGCGTATAATCCGCGCCTGCGCCGAGCTCGGTATCGAGTCTGCCGCCATCTACACGGACGCTGATCGCCACGCCCTGCATGTCAAGAAAGCCGACAAGTCTTACCACATAGGCAAGGAGCCCCTTGCCGGATACCTCAACCCCCATCATCTGGTCAATCTAGCCGCCGCTTCAGGGTGCGACGCGCTACACCCGGGATACGGCCTTTTGTCCGAAAACCCCCTCCTCGCCGATGCCTGCGCCAAGCGAGGAATCAAGTTCATTGGCCCCGAAGCAAAGCTCATTCGCCAGATGGGTGACAAGATCGAAGCCAGACAAGCCATGATCAAGGCCGGGATCCCGGTCGTGCCCGGTTCCGACCACAACCTGGAAAGCCTTGAAGAAGCACGAAAACTAGCAGCCAAGATCGGTTATCCGGTCATGCTGAAGGCCACCAATGGTGGCGGTGGCCGCGGCATTCGCCGCTGCGACAGCGAAGAAGAACTGGGCAGAAATTACGAGCGGGTGGTCTCCGAAGCCACCAAGGCCTTTGGCAAGCCGGAGGTGTTCATCGAAAAATGCGTGGTCAATCCCAAGCACATCGAGGTACAAATTCTTGCCGACACCCAGGGCAACACCATTCACCTGTTCGAACGCGACTGCTCCATCCAGCGCCGCAACCAGAAGCTGATCGAGATCGCACCTTCGCCGCAACTCACCGATTCCCAACGCCAGTACATTGGCAAACTCGCCGTTCAGGCCGCTCGCGCGGTCGGCTACGTCAATGCCGGTACAGTCGAATTCCTGCTCGACCAGGACAACCAGTTCTATTTCATGGAAATGAATACCCGTCTACAGGTAGAACACACCATTACCGAGTCCATTACCGGCGTGGACATCGTTCAGGAACAGATCCGAATTGCTGATGGCCTGCCGCTTCAGTACAAGCAGGAAAACATCAACTTCCGCGGCTTTGCGATTGAATTCCGCGTCAACGCCGAAGATCCGAAAAACGACTTCCTCCCCAGTTTCGGCCGGATCACGCGCTATTACGCTCCCGGAGGTCCTGGCGTAAGGATAGACGGCGCGATGTATACGGATTACGTAATTCCGCCCTATTTCGACTCTCTCTGCGCCAAGCTCACAGTGTGGAACCTCACCTGGGAAAGTGTCATTGAGCGGGCTCGCCGAGCGCTTTCTGACATGCTGGTTTATGGCGTAAAGACGACCATTCCCTATTACCAGGAAATCCTGAAACACCCGGACTTCCGCAGTGGACGCTTCAACACCGGTTTCGTTGAAGCCCACCCCGAACTCATCAAGTACGAAGAGGAAAACCCGCCAGAAATGCTGGCAGCAGCCGTCGCCGCAGCCATTGCGGCTTACCAGGGACTCTAGACATGGCAAAGGTAAATATCACCGATCTTGTTCTGCGCGATGGGCATCAATCCCTCATCGCCACACGCATGCGCACGGATGACATGATCCCGATCTGCGGCAAACTGGACTCGGTTGGCTTCTGGTCGCTGGAAGCCTGGGGCGGCGCAACCTTTGACGCCTGTGTTCGTTTTCTGAAGGAAGACCCATGGGATCGTTTGAGGAAATTGCGCAAGGCACTGCCCAACACGCCCATCCAGATGCTGCTCAGAGGCCAGAATCTGCTGGGCTATCGGCATTATTCAGATGATGTAGTAAGAGCCTTCGTGCAAAAAAGTGCTGACAATGGTGTCGACGTGTTCCGCATATTTGACGCCATGAACGACCTGCGCAATATGCAGGTATCAATCGAAGCGGTCAAAAAATCGTGGAAGCATGCCCAAGGTGCCATTTGTTACACCACCAGCCCGGTGCACGACATTCCGCATTTTGTAAAACTGGCCAAAGGCTTTGCGGAGATGGGCTGTGACAGCATCGCCATCAAGGACATGGCCGGTTTGCTGACACCGTATACGGCATTTGAACTGGTTAAGGGCATACGCGAAAAAACCAGCTTGCCGGTACATACGCACAGCCATTCCACATCCGGCCTATCTCATATGACGCACCTGAAAGCTGTTGAGGCGGGTGCCAGTATCGTGGACACCTGCATGGGCGCATTTTCAGAGGGCGCAAGTCATCCCACCACGCAAAGCATGGTTGCCGCATTACAAGGAACCGAATACGACACTGGCCTTTCTCTTCCGTTGCTGGAGGAAATTTCCGCTTATTTCAAGGAAGTGCGCAAGAAATACTGGCAGTTCGAA
>DKAU01000102.1 GCA_002450925.1 Thiobacillus sp. UBA6918
TCCCCTGCAACAGATATTCCTGGCAACAAAACTGACAAAATCGCCAGCAAGCCCAATTTAAAAATCTTCAGTTTCATAACACACCTCCGCCGGCCATGGCACGGCAACAACCCTCTGCAACCCTAAGCGGCCTTTTGGCCGAACAAGCGCCTGAAAAATCCCCCTTTTTTTCTTGTTGATGCGCCCTTTGGCAAAGGAGGCATCGAATCCGGAGCAACGTTCTCAAGTATACCCAGCGGCCGGGTCTTGACCAAATGCATGGCTTCCTCCCTGCCCACCCATTTCGCCGCGGCCTCGCGGCCTTCGGCCAGGAGCGGAGGTCGGTTTTTGGGACTGTGTGCATCCGTAGCCAGAATATGCACACGGCCCTCGTCCAGCATGCGTTCGCCCCAGTAACGCGCAGCCTGGCCAAAGCGCCCGGTCAGGCTGCCGGCAGTGACCTGCATCCAGGCCCCCTTGTCGGCCAGATCGCAGAAAGTTTCGTAATGTTCTTCGATCCAGCTCAAACGCTCCGGATGGGTGATGACCGGCACATAACCTGCGGCCAGAAAATTGAAGGTGAACTGGGCGAAGTTCGGCGGCGCCACATGATGCGGCGGCTCCAGCAGGAAGTAGCGGGTGTCATTAAGCGATGGGGCTGTTCCGGCTTTAAGCCTCCCCATCAAGTTTGGATCGACATGCGCATCCGCGCCCCAGGTCAGTTTCAGCGAAATACCGGCTTCGAGCAGATGGCCGCGAAGCGTTTCGACGTGCCTGCGGATGCCGGCAGAATCATTTTCAAACAGGCCGGGATAGATATGCGGCGTGCAGGCAATCACCTCAATGCCATCCTCCACGGCAATCCGCGCCATCTCAATCGAAGCCTGCAGATCCGTTGCGCCGTCATCTATGCCTGGCAAGAGGTGGCAATGCAGATCGATCACGTCGTTTCCTTGATTTCCCGCTGCGGCACATGCTCCACAGCATCGTGCACTTTCCTGACAGCCTTCATCAGTTTCCAGGCATGCAGCACGCCATAGGTATACAGCGCAAACAGGGCCATAAAGGCATAGAACATCAGGTATTCAGGAACTCCGTAGAACCACGCCGCCAAGCCGATACCTGCCAACAAGACTGCGATGGCATGCATGATGAAAACGGTCTGACCATGGGAAAAGCCTGCACACTGCAGGATGTGGTGCAGATGCTCGCTGTCCGGAGTAAATGGGCTGACCCCTTTGAGGATTCTGCGAATCATGAGGCTGACGGTGTCCATGAGCGGAATGGCAAGAACCCAGACAGCTGTAATCGGGGTGATGACATGTTTGACCGAAGCCATATCCACGGCATACCAGGCCAGCGCAAAACCCAGCAGCATGCTGCCGGCATCGCCCATGAATACCGAGGCCTTGCTACGCCAGGGCGTGCGCAGATTGAATGCCAAAAAGCCTGCCACGGCAAAGGCCAGAGGCATCAGGAGCGTACCCTCCTGACTGCCGCCAAGGGCAAGCAGGGCAGCAAATATCATGAGGGCAAGCAGTGCCAGCCCGCCGGCCAGTCCATCTGCGCCATCGATCATGTTCATGGCATTAATAACACCAAGCACGGCGAACACCGTCATCGGTACGGCCCAGCGTCCCAAATACACATCGCCGAAACCAAATAGGTTGCCGAGGTTGTCCAGCCGCACGCCGCCCCAGTAGACCATGATCAGGGCGGCAATGGCCTGCACCATAAAACGCACTCGCGCGGAAAGTTCGTTGCGGTCATCCACAAAACCGACCAGCAGGATGAGTGCGAGGGATGCAATCAAGGCACCGTTCTGACCCGGCAATTTGCCTGACGCCAGAGCACCTATAAGCAGGCCCCCAAACATGGCCAGCCCGCCTACCAGCGGCACAGTGCCATGGTGCTGCTTGCGTCCGCCGGGCTCATCCACCAGGCCCAGATGCAGCGCATAACGACGAAACAACAGGATCAGTACTGCCGTGGCTGGAAATGCCAGGAAATACAACAGAAACTCAACCACGAGAATTCAATTTCTCCGCACGGGCGGCATTACTTGCCGTCTCATAATCTTTAAATGATTCATAAGCCAGGCGCAGGCCTGGCTCCAGATCCGTTAACGGCTTCCAGCCCAGCGCGCTTAAGCGGGAAACATCGAGAAGTTTGCGGGGGGTGCCGTCGGGCTTGGTAGTGTCATAGACGATGTCGCCTTCATAGCCCGTGACCTTCTTCACCAGCCCTGCCAGCTCGGCAATAGTCAAATCCTCCCCCACCCCGATATTGACCAGGGGAGCCAGGCCGTCATTGCGGTCCTGCCCCAGCAAGGGCACGAATTTTTCATCCTCCAGCCCCATCAGAAACACGCAGGCATCGGCCATGTCGTCGCTGTACATGAACTCCCGCCTTGGGGTGCCCGTGCCCCACACCGTAACGGTCGGGCTATTACCCAGTTTCCCCTCGTGGAACTTGCGCAAAAGCGCCGGAATGACGTGGGAATTCTGCGGATGATAGTTGTCGCCGGGGCCGTACAGGTTGGTCGGCATCACGGCCAGAAACTGGGTCTTGTACTGGCGGTTGTAGCTCCAGCACATTTCAATGCCGGCGATCTTGGCCAGAGCATAAGGCCGGTTGGTTGGCTCCAATGGGCCGGTGAGGAGGTGCTCCTCTTTCATCGGCTGCGGTGCAAACTTTGGATAAATGCAGGAAGAGCCTAGGAACAGGAGGCGCTTTGCACCGTTTTTCCATGCCGCTTGGATGATGTTGGTCTGCATGGCCAGGTTGTCGCGAATGAANNAAAAACGTACTCGGGTTTCTCGGCGGCGAAAAACTCTTCTGCTGCATGCTGGTCGGTCAAATCCAGTTCCGCATGCGTGCGGGTAAGCAGATTGGAATATCCCCTGGACTGCAGGTTTCGCACAACGGCAGAACCAACAAGGCCGCGGTGGCCCGCTATGTAGATTTTGGAATCAGCTTTCAAGTTTCAAACCAGGTGCAAGGGCCGTGATGCAACGCTGACGCAAAGTCATTTCTTTTGTTCAAGAATCGAATGCATCAGCTCATCCAGAATTCTGGCAATACCTTCGGCTTCACTGACCCATGCCATGCCCATTTCCTTGTCGATGTAGCCAATGTCCATTGCAATAAACAGATGGCTTCTTAGCTCGCCGGTTGCACCCTTTGCAAGATTGAGCGAATCCAGCAGTTCCTTGGCCGACCAGGTCTGGTAACCCTGTGCAATAAAAGCAGGAATCGCCAGACCAGCGCTGGTGATCTGATCGCGAAAGCCAAATTCATTGATCGAATCCAGTGATTCATACAGGGCCGCACTCAAGCGAGCGGCTCTCATCCAGACTGCCTTCTCTTCAAACTTTTCCATACACTACTCCCGGAATCTATCCTGCTGCCCGCCTACCGGATTACTCGTGGTAATCCATGGCCTTGAAGCCATGCTGCTTGATGAGTTCATCGCGCTCGGCCGATTTCAGATCCTCTCGCACCATCTCTGCGACCAGTTCGGCGAAGGAAATTTTCGGTGTCCAGCCGAGCTTCTCTTTAGCCTTGCTGGCATCGCCCAGCAAGGTCTCAACCTCTGTCGGTCGGAAATAGCGCGGGTCGACTGCTACGATGCATTTTCCGTTTGCGTCATAGCCCTTCTCGTCCACGCCCTTGCCTTCCCAGCGTACCTTCATACCCAACTCGGCGGCGGCAGCGTCCACAAAGTCACGCACGCTGTACTGCACACCCGTCGCGATGACGAAGTCCTCGGGTTGTTCCTGCTGCAACATCAGCCACTGCATTTCCACATAATCCTTNNGGCATACATGCCGTAGGCCTCGCGATAGTTCACCGTAATCCAGTAGGCATATAGTTTGGCCACCGCGTAAGGACTGCGCGGATAAAAAGGTGTGGTTTCCTTTTGCGGAATTTCCTGCACCTTGCCGAAAAGCTCCGAAGTCGAAGCCTGGTAGAAACGGGTTTTCTTCTCCAGACCGAGAATGCGCATGGCTTCCAAAATCCGCAGCGCACCCAGAGCATCAGAGTTGGCCGTGTACTCGGGCTCTTCAAATGAAACCGCCACATGCGACTGCGCGGCCAGGTTGTAAATTTCATCCGGCTGCACCTGCTGGATGATGCGTACCAG
>DKAU01000038.1 GCA_002450925.1 Thiobacillus sp. UBA6918
TGCCGGCATTGCCACCCAGATCGTTGTGGAACGCCAGCTCGATGCAAAGGGCATCTCGCGCCATGACCTCGGCCGGGAGAAATTCCTGGATAAGGTTTGGGAATGGAAGGAACATTCCGGTTCCACCATTACACGGCAGATGCGGCGGCTTGGCACCTCTCCGGACTGGATCCGCGAGCGCTTCACCATGGACGAGGGCCTCTCCAGGGCGGTTACCGAGGTATTTGTTAACCTCTACAAACAGGGGCTGATCTACCGTGGCAAGCGCCTGGTCAACTGGGATCCGGTACTGGGTACAGCCGTATCCGACCTGGAAGTAGTCAGCCAGGAAGAAGACGGCTTCATGTGGCATATCCTCTACCCCATCGAGGGCGAGGAAGGACACCTGGAAGTGGCCACAACGCGCCCGGAAACCTTGTTGGGGGACGTTGCCGTCGCCGTGCATCCGGATGACGAGCGCTACAGGCACCTAATCGGCAAGCATGTGCGCCTCCCCATTGCAGAACGCAGCATCCCGGTTATTGCGGATGAATATGTCGACCCTGCCTTCGGTACCGGCGTGGTCAAAATCACGCCAGCCCATGATTTCAACGACTATGCCGTGGGACAACGACACAATCTCGTACCGATAAGCGTCTTTACTCTGGACGCAAAAATCAACGAAATGGGACCTGCCGAATATCAGGGCCTAGACCGGTATGTGGCCCGAGAAAAGATTCTCGAGGAATTGAAGAGCAAGGACCTGCTCAAGGCAGCCAAACCGCACAAGCTGATGGTTCCCAGAGGCGACCGCACCCACGCCGTTATCGAACCTATGCTTACTGACCAGTGGTTCATGGCCATGGAAGGATTGGCCGAACGTGGACTGGATGTCGTGAAGTCCGGCGAACTGAAGTTCGTGCCGGAGAACTGGACCACCACCTANNTGGGTGGCGCGCATGGTCATGATGTCTCTGCACTTCACCGGCAAGGTTCCTTTCCGCGAAGTCTATGTCACCGGCCTCGTACGCGACGCCCACGGCAACAAGATGAGCAAATCCAAGGGCAACATCATCGACCCGATCGACCTCATTGATGGCATCACGCTGGATGAACTCATTTCCAAGCGCACTACCGGCCTGATGAACCCCAAGCAGGCAGAAAGCATTGCCAAACAGACTCGCGCCGATTACCCGAATGGTTTTTCCTCTTTCGGCACCGACGCGATTCGCTTTACCTTTGCCAGCCTTGCGACGCATGGGCGTGACATCAAGTTTGATTTGCAGCGCTGCGAGGGCTATCGCAATTTCTGCAACAAGCTATGGAACGCCACCCGCTTTGTGCTGATGAATACCGAAGGCAAAGACTGCGGTCTCGACTCCAGCCAAGCTTTTGAATACTCCTTTGCCGACCGCTGGATTGTCGCCCGGCTGGATGAGACCGTCCGCGCCATGTTATCCGCATTCAACGAGTACCGTTTCGACATGGCCAGCCGAGCAATTTATGAATTCATCTGGGATGAATATTGCGACTGGTATGTGGAATTGGCCAAGGTCCAGATGCAAACCGGCAGCGAAGCCCAGCAGCGTGCTACACGTCGCACACTCATCACGGTATTGGAAACCGCGCTTCGCCTTGCGCATCCGGTCATCCCTTTCATCACCGAAGAACTCTGGCAAAAAGTTGCGCCGCTGGCAGCCAAGACCGGGGACAGCATCATGTTGCAGTCCTATCCAGTTGCGAACGAAAAGGCGCAGGATGCCGGCGCATCAACCAGGGTCCAGGAACTCAAGTCTCTCATCGATGCAGTACGTAGCCTGCGCAGCGAGATGAAGCTTTCCCCTGCCGAAAAGGTTCCGCTCGCAATCGCTGGCGAATATTCGCATTACTCAACCTACACGCCGTATCTGACCGCGCTCGCCAGGCTGTCCAAGATTGACATCCAAAATGAACTGCCCGCAGGTGACGCGCCTGTTGCCATCGTCGGTGATTGCAAGTTGATGCTACAAATCGAAATCGACAAGGAAGCCGAGATTGCCCGTCTTGGCAAGGAGATTACACGGATAGAAGGGGAAGTCGCGAAGTGCCAAGCTAAGCTTGGCAATCCCAACTTCGCCGACAAGGCTCCACCATCTGTGGTCGAGCAGGAGAGAAAACGACTGGCTGACTTTTCTGCAACCCTGGAAAAACTGCAGAGCCAGCTGTCCCGTTTTACCAAATAAAAAAGGCCGCAACGCGGCCTTTCTTTTGGTTCGGTTGCTTCCGGTTATTTCTTGCTTGCGCCAGCAACTTCAGCCAGTGTGTTTTTGATCTCGTCAGGCGTAGAAACAATGCGCATGAAATGCGCCATGTTCAAGTCCGGGAAAGACAAGGCAATGCGGTATCGACCGTAGAGTGCGTTGGCCGTGTTGTTCACCACAAAAATCTCATAAGGCAAGGCGGCAATCGATTGCTGGCCGCCGATCTTGGCAACCCAACTGGCATCGCCCAATGTGTCATCATTCATGGCCACACCAAACACGGCAAGCTTTTCATTGGGCATGACCACCTCATAGACCTTGCTGGTCCTGGCCATCCCTTTCTCAAGATTTTCACGCACTGTTTTAACCACTTGGTCGAAGCTTACATGCTCAACCAATTGGTTCTTGTCGGAATCAAATCGCTCCATGCCCAGAATGTAGCGGTACCGCGGCAGATCGGCAGCGGTCTCATCCCCACCAAACCCGGGGCCTGCACCCAGAGTTCGTGCCAATTTTTCCTGCACCGCGCGCACGGAGTTTTCAGCCTTTGCAAACTGGCCGCGGAAGAATGCACGGTACCAGTAGTCCGGGTTCATGTAGCTCACCGTGCCATCCGACTTCACGCCAACGCGGATGCCAGCCCCGACGATATTTGCACCGCCAAGTGCACGGATGTCGTTGAGGACGCCTTCGTCTGACACCACGACCACACCATAGTCCGGCATCTGCTTGGGGAAATAATGCCCCAGCACATGGAAACCGGCTACTTTCAGCTTGCCCTCCACTTCTTCGGCAACCTGTGCAGTCGCTGCCGGTTTCAGCTTTTCAGCCTGAATATAGGGTGCAATTGCCCAGCTGGCGCTGGATGAAACGAGCAAAGCTGCCAAAGCAAGGAATTTCAGCATTTCTGAACCTTAAAGTGATGGCGAAAAAAAACCGGGCCGATGGCCCGGTTTTAATTGTATAAGAATATTAGCTAAGTTGGAATTACATCTTCCAACTGTACTGGATACCCAGGGAGTTCTGGTACATCTTAATAGTATCAACCCCACCACCAAAACCAGGGCGAACACCAGACACATCATTACTGAATGCATGCATATATGCAGCGGTGAGTTCGTCTCCAGAAGCCAATGTGTACGTAAAGCCCAAGGTCACATGATCTTCAACCACTGCAGGTGCAAGGATGTTAAACATCACTTCGCCACAATCTCCCGCGGGAGCAGCACAGAGCATATCGCCCTTGATCGGGCTATCTGTATGACTATAGCCGGCACGGAGCGTCCAAGCGTTGTTGTACTTGTATTCGACACCAAGTTTCCACACGTTCATGTCATCCCAACCGAAACCAGGGCCAGCATCTGCACCAAGGCCATTGAAAAAATTCGGGAATACGGGATTACCTACGCTATCAACCTTGCTGTAATTAATACGCTGATAGTCCAGTGCCAGTTTGACTTGAGGAGTGGCCTGCCAAGAGACACCCAAATTGTAGTTCTCAGGAATATCGAAGCCGCCCTGCTCAGCAAAAAGCCCGGCGTAATCTTTAAACTCATCGAACTTCATCTGGCTGGCATAAGCTGCGCCAATCGTCACGGTGGGAGTGATCTTTCCCAGGTAACCTACGCGCACACCATAACCGAATGCACCATCATGGCCATTGCCATAAACGTGGGTGGGATCAAGCGAGAACCCAGCGAACCCACTCAAACCACTCGCTTCAAAAAGCTGATACCCAAGCAGCGGGGAAATACCAATAGAATGGTTGGGAGCTATTTTGTAAGCTGCTGTTGGGGCCACTATAAGCTGCATGAGATCCACACCCAGTTTACCAGCACCGCCAAGAATATTAACGCCGAAAGTCGAGGGATAATCGGTATTCATCCCGCCATTGCCATAAACGGTCACGCCCAGTGCGAGGTTGCTATTTACCATGTGGTTATAACCGAACTCAGGGACCAGGAAAAAATTTGAATCACTTTCAGCACTCGTGAAGCTAAGTTCACCACCAACGTTCGTGGCTTCACGAATTGGGCTGAATAAATCCACCCCCAGATCAATACGGTTGCCGACAAAAGCGGCAGCAGCGGGGTTGTTAGCACCGAAGAAGGCATCATCAGTGTTGGTGGTTCCTGCACCAGCCATACCCTTGGCCTTCATGCCATAGCCGTGGCCAAAATAACCGTTGGTAGCATTTGCGCTAAAGGAAAGACCGGCAATTGCCAGGCCGAGAACGATACGGGAAAGTTTCATGATGCCTCCGGAGCAATAAGTTTACTTATATCAAAACAGCTTTGTCTTAAAGGACAGAGATAATGTTAACGGCAAAACGAGGTGGTAGAACACTACCATCTGGAATAAAGTAAAAACCACTGTGCCATTAATGTTGCGGGAAAACGACAGCTATATAAGCGCAATCAAATATAAGAAACGCCCCGTCGGGGCGTTACTTCGAGACTGTCAACTTGATCAGATAAACAGGCAGATATCTGTTTCGCCGGCAAATTCGAAGAATGTGGCAGCGCCGCCAAACTCCAGGCCGTCGATGAAGTCGCTATGCTCAAAACCGAACAGTTCAACCGTCATCTGGCAGGCAATGAACTTGACGTCGGCTTCAATGCACAGTTCGCGCAGCTCAGGGACGGTGGCCACGCCGTTGTTGGCGATGGTCATTTTCATCAGGCTGGTTGCAAACGACTCAAATCCGGGAATGACGCCCTGAACTGCGTTGGGAATGTTCCAGTTAATTCCCCTGAACCACTTGGGCCCAAACGGCATTTTCATCGGCATGCCGGGATTGCCCATCGGACTGATCTTGAGGCCGGACAGGTCCTTGCGCACCATTTGCAGGCCGTAGAAGGTGAAGAAAATCTGTACTTCATAGCCCAATGCCGCTGCAGTAGACGCCAGGATAAGGGGAGGATAAGCCCAGTCCAGTGTGCCCTTGGTTGCGATAATGGCAAGTTTTTTGGTTTCCATTGCGAATCTCTCCGGTATTGAGCAAAAAAAGGCGCCAGACTTCAAGTCGGCGCCTTAAATTGATTTTCTTACTTCTTCTTCATAAAGAAGGTGTACTCGCCGCCAGCTTCGGCGGAGTTGATCAGGTCATTGCCGGTCTGCTTGGCAAATGCCTGCATGTCTTTTACAGAGCCCGGGTCGGTGGCGATCACTTTCAGAATTTCACCACTGGCCATTTCTGCAAGCGCTTTTTTGGTACGCAGGATGGGCAGAGGACAGTTAAGGCCACGAGCGTCGAGTTCTTTGTTGAATTCCATTGTGCATCTCCGAAACGGGTTAATAAATCAGGAATTGCTAACGTTAACTCACAGGTTGAATTTATGCAATATGGATTGGTCGTTTAAGCCGCCAGTGCCCTGCCTTCACGTGCCCAGCTCATGATGCCGCCAGAAAGGTTGTAAACGTTGTCTACCCCCTGTGACATCAGCCATACACAAGCCTGTGCCGAACGGGCACCGGAACGGCAATAAAACACGATCGGCTCTCCACCTTGCAATTCCTGGAGTTTAAGTGGCAGCAAATGGAGCGGTATATGAGTTGAGCCTTCAATCTTGGCTTGTGCAAACTCTGCATCACTCCGAACATCAACCAGTTTGATACCGGTTTTCAACGCTTCTTCAAGCTGGTTTGAATCAATTTCACGAACCCCAAACATGTCAGCACTCACCCCGGGATAGTAAATTAAGGATCACTAATATACCAAAAAATCCAGAAAAATCAAGTGCTAGCAACGCTGGGTTCCGTGATAGAGGTTTACAACATGCCTGGCCTCTGCAAAAAACAGCCAGCGTTCTGCGACCAGGCCGGCAAAAACAGATACCAGCGCAACCACGCCCAAGGCTGGTAAATGGTATTGGAGCGCACCATAAAGAAGCACTAAGGGGACAGCAAAAGCCATCACCATGGTAATCAAACGCAAACTCAACGAAGTGAGGCGCGAAACCACATAACCGAACTCACGAGTAAGGAAGGTTCCATGCGTATGGCCAGCGTCCAGCAGTTTGACCTGGGCACGTGTAAAACCGGTCGCGGTGTTGATGGTGGAACCAACCCCAAGACGCCCGATCCAGTAGTAATAAATGGCCTTTACAAAAGCAGCCACGAAAAGCTGGAACAGTGACATCAGCACAAAGGGCAGCGTTTGCACTTCTGCCATCATGGCTACGGCCAGCAGGATCATGCCACCGGAAAAATGTCCGAGAGAGAGATAAGCAGCCGGTACAAGCGGCGTATTCCAGTGACGAATGGTCTTCAGGCTGGCATAAATCATGGCAGTGGAAAAAATCGTCAGCCATGCCAGCAAGGTTGCGACAGCACCCGCAAAATGACGGGCCAGCGGCCACATATCGAGAAAGTACAGTCCCAAATAGGCCAGCGCAAAGGGATAAAAAGCCACTGACAGCACACCTTCACGCGATAGCCAGGAAGTGCGCCAGCGCGAAAACGCGCGCCAGGCATTTTTCGGATTTGCCAAATGAAATGTTGAAGACAGCAGACCCACGCCGACCATGACGAGGGACAACACACCGGTCCAGAACACATAAGCACCCGGCAAACCCCCTCCCAGTTTGAAGAGATCGGCGAGATATATCAGCGCGAACAGGCCAAAGCCTGCGCCAGACAGAACGGTAAAGAAAATGACGGAAAAAGCCGGATGCATGATTGTTCCTTAACGCTTGACCATGCGGTTGACAAATTGCCTTAACTTGCCCGCAAGGCCTGCCTTGTCGGCGCCAATGTCGGTAGGGATGGGCTTGTGTTTACGCGGCGGCAAGTAATGGTTGGTAGGGTTGTAGCCCAGTTCGGGCAACAGCACGTAGCCTTCGCGCTCACGCACCACTTTGCTCACTTCGGAATTGGGATCATCGAAGTCGCCAAACATGCGTGCGTGTGCCGGACAGGTCAACACGCAAGATGGCTGACGATCGACCTCGGGGATGTTCTGGTCGTAGATGCGGTCCACACACAGGGTGCACTTCTTCATGGTGCCAGATTCGCGATCGAGCTCACGCGCGCCGTAGGGACAGGCCCATGAGCAGTAGTTGCAACCCATGCACTTGTCCTGGTCCACCAGCACGATGCCGTCTTCCGCGCGCTTGTAGGAAGCGCCGGTTGGGCACACGGTAACGCAGTCCGCGTCCTCGCAATGCATGCAGGACATCGGGAAGTTGATGGTCTTGTTGTTGGGGTAGGTGCCAACCTCAAAATTACGAATGCGGTTGAACCACACCCCTGAAGGCTCGGCACCGTAGGGTTCGTAATCAGAAAGTGGGCCGGTGGTGCCGGAGGCATTCCACTGTTTGCACGACACAGCGCAGGCATGACAGCCCACGCATACGTCCAAGTCGATAACCAGTCCTAGTCTCATGTGTAGCTCGCTTACTTTTCTTCGTGCTGGCGGCGTGCGTCATAGCACAGCACGTCCGGACGCGTGTAGTTGTCTGTGGGCAGTTTCTTCACACGATCAAACTGTGGCCAACTGCCGGCCTCGCCTGCTTCTGCCTTGTATATCTTCACGCGCAGGTCGAACCATGCCGCCTGACCGGAAACCGGGTCGGAGTTGGTAATGCGGCGCTCGCCCTGCTTCTCCGGCAGCAATTCGGAAATCAGGTGGTTGAGCAGAAAGCCCTTGGTAGCTTCGGATGCGTCCTCCTTCAGGCCCCAGGTGCCCTTCTGCTTGCCAATGGCATTCCAGGTCCACACCGTGTCTTCCTGGGTTCCTTCCATGGTCTTCAACTGGCAGCGAATCCTGCCGTTGTGCGACTCCACCCAGACCCAGTCGTAGTCCTTCAAGCACATGTCGCTGGCTTTTTTGGCGTTCATGTACAGGAAGTTCTGAGCCATGATCTGGCGCAACCATGCATTCTGCGAATCCCATGAGTGGTACATGAACATGGGGCGCTGGGTGAGCGCAAAGAAGGGATACTCTTCGGCGTCCACTCGCTGCTGCTCGAGCGGCTCATACCACATGGGCAGCGGATCAAAGTATTTGGTCAGCCGCTCCTTGTCCGCCGGATCCTTGGGCTGGGGACCGTCGTACAGACCCTGGCCGGCAAGACGGAATTTCTGCAGCGGCTCGGAATAGAACTGCATGATGATGGGTTCGACCTTACCCACGAAGCCCGCATCCGCGGCAACTTCGAGGTAGTCGCGGTTCACATAGCGCATGTACTTCTGGTTATCCGGCCAGTGATGGGCGAAGAAGCTCTGGTTCTCGATGTAGGCCTGCCACTGGTTGGGGTTGGGCTCGCCCTTCAGGAATTTGTCACCATCCTTGCCACGCCAGCCGGAGAGGAACCCCACACCAGGCGAGCGCTCGTAGTTGACGACGAAGTCCGGGTAGTCCTTGAACTTGCGGGTGCCGTCCTTGTTGGTAAAAGCCGGAAACTTCAAACGCCCCGCCAATTCCACCATGACTTCCTGCCAGGGACGTACGTTGCGGTCGGGCGTGACCAGCGGATAGCGGATGGCATCTGCTGCCGCATCCGGCTCCGAAATCGGTCGGTCTAGCAGCGAAATGCAGTCGTGGCGCTCAAGATATGTAGTGTCAGGCAGAACCAGATCTGCAAAGTTGACCATCTCGGAATGGAAGGCATCCACCACAACCAGGAAGGGAATTTTGTATTCGCCAAAATTTTCCGGATCCTTCTCACGCAGCATGTCCTGAATGTTTTTTGTATTCATGGACGAGTTCCATGCCATNNTCTATGCGCAACGGATTGCCATGTTCGTCGATGACAAGGTCTTCCGGCCTGGTCGGAAAACCAAGCGGCGGACGCGACAACGGCGTGTTGGGCGCGTTGATGATGTCAATATTGTTTTCCGGCAACTGATGTGGTGGGATCGGCTTAGGGTAAGGCGCACGGGCGCGGAAGTTGCCGGGGCCATCGAGTGCACCCAGCAGCATCTGGATAAAGTGGATGGCACGGCAGGCGTGAAAACCATTGGAGTGCGCGGAGATACCGCGCATGGCGTACATCGCCACCGGACGGCCGATGACCTTGTCATGCTTTCGGCCCCACACGTCGGTCCACTCGATGGGCAGCTCGATTGCCTCCTTGAAGGCCACGTGCGCCATTTCCAGTGCAATACGCTCGATGCTTTCCGCCGGTATGCCACACTCGGCCGCCACATTGGCCGGGGCGTAACGCTCATCCAGATAACGCTCGGCCATCAGGGTAAATGCAGTCTTCAGGCGTCGGCCGTCATTGGCCACAAAATCGCCAAACAGCGCCGGCGTAATGCCCACGTCGGCACCGCTGACGAAGGTTTCCTTTTCCAGGTCCCACACCAGCGGATGACCATTCTCGTCACGCAGGAACAGACCATCGTCCTTGTGGCCAGGGTTCTGGATTACAAGCCAGGATGCGTTGGTGTAATTGATCAGGAATTCGTAATCAAACAACTCGCGCTGCAAGAGAACATGCACGATGGACATGGCAAACAAACCGTCCATGCCCGGCTTGATCGGAACCCACTCATCAGCAATGGCGGAATAGCCGGTACGCACCGGGTTCACGGAAACAAACTTTCCACCCCCGCGCTTCAGTTTTTCCAGACCGATCTTGATGGGGTTGGAGGAATGGTCCTCGGCCACACCCCACAGAATGAAGTACTTGGCGTAATCCCAATCAGGCGCCCCGAACTCCCAAAACGAAAAGCCGATGCTGTAGAGACCGGCCGCGGCCATGTTCACCGAACAAAAGCCGCCATGCGCCGCCCAGTTAGGCGTGCCGAACTGCTGTGCCCACAGGCCGGTCAAGGCCTGCATCTGGTCACGACCTGTAAAAAACCCAAGTTTTGATGGATCCGTAGCGCGGATGTCTTCGAGGCGTTGGGTCAGGATATCCAAAGCCTGATCCCACTCAATGGCTTCGAATTCGCCTGCACCACGTTCGGTTCCGGGCTTTCGGATCAACGGCTGCGACAAGCGGGCCTTTGAATACTGCTTCATGATGCCCGCTGAACCCTTGGCGCAAAGCACACCCTGATTAGTTGGATGGTTCCTGTTGCCCTGTATAAATCGTACCTTCCCTTCCTGCAGAGTCACCTTGATGCCGCAACGGCAGGCGCACATGTAGCAGGTGGAATATTTGGTTTCCTGTTTGGTATGGTCTTCGACCGGAATACGTGCGTTCATGATTTAAAGACAAATTTAGCGCACCCCCCGAAAATGACGGGGGAAGTCTCTCAAGATAGCAATTTCCACCTGAAAGGCCGCAAGAAAGCGGTCAGTGTTTTCCGACCAAGCTAGCCGGGGATGCGCTTAAAGTAAGCTGGCTATATATATTAACGGTTTCGAATATTCCGTTATTTTGCTTAAAAAGCCAACTTTAGGCAATCAGCCTATTTGATCATTGCCAAGGGAAATTAAATCGTTAGTGCCAACAGGGGCATCTGGATCATTGCTGAAGCATGGACTCGACGAGTGAAACCGACTCTTTCTCGTCCCACTCCTTGGTTCCCGTCAGAACGTACCGGATTTTGCCGGATTTATCGATCAGGAAGCTCGTCGGCAGGCCGTATATTTTCCAGCGCTTGGTCGTTGAGCCATCCGGGTCAAACAGAATGGTGAAGTTCACCTTTACCCGATCAAGGAAACCGCCCAAATCCTCCGGTCCTTCGGACGAATCAACGCCCAGTATGACAAATGGGCGTCCAGCCATCTTTTCCTTCAANNACCTTGTTCCCCTTGATATCCTTCAACACCAGCATAGGCGGTGTCGTACCATCCACCTTGCGAAATTCGGCGGCGCTGACTGAAAACGCCTGCAACAAAAACGCCATGGCCAACATCCCGCACCAGCGCTTCCGAATTACCTTAGCAACTTTCTCCATGAAACAATTCTCTCCGCTAGTTTTTTCCCTTCCGCCACTTCGAAATCCGTGGCGGTTTCTCGCACCCAAAAGGCTTCACGCACATTCTCAAGTATCAGCACTTTTACCTTGGCCTTTTCCTGGCTCAAGGCGGCAACCTGATTTTCTACCCAGGGNNAACATAATCTGCGCCAACCAACACATCCACACCGGAATAAAAATGAGGATGCATGAGCATCAACTTTGTTTTTTCGTATCGGCCACCAGCCAGCGCCTTGAGTACCGGCACCGCAGCCCTGTTAACCGCATATATGCTGAATCCGGCACTTCTTCTCCTTGCTAGATCGAAAATCGCCTGCATGTCCTCCGCCTTGATGCCGTCCATGCTGCTGTGGGTTTGAGGAAGGAAAAGCGAAGCAGTCAGGTCAAATTGCCAGACCTCCGTTCCCTTTGCAGCCAGATCTCGCGCGGCTTGCACTTCTGCAGGCGCCAAACCACGCTCAGCCGCAAACCAAAGCAGCAAATCCTTGCCCTTGGCTGGATAACGGGAATAAACAATGGTTTCACCCGAGGGAAGCTCAAGCTCAAACTCCTCCGCCAAAACAGCGGTAGCCAGCAACAAAGCAACAAGCGAAGCCAGAAAATTTCTCATGATTTTAATTTTCATCGGCCAACCCATCCTCTGTAAGGGCACATTTGTACCCAGCACAAGCGTTATTAAGGGGCCATCCACGTGCCGGATTTCCCACCTTCCTTGCTGAGAAGCCGTACATTATCAATCACCATTCCACGGTCCATTGCCTTGCACATATCGTATATCGTCAACAGACCAACGCTTACCGCAGTTAGCGCTTCCATTTCGACCCCGGTTTTACCCGTAGTTTCAACGCTTGCTACACAACGAATGCAATTTTTATCCGTATCAAGGCCAAACTCGATCGCCAGCGATGTCAGAGCCAGGGGATGACAAAGCGGAATCAGTTCGGCCGTGCGTTTTGCAGCCTGGATGGCAGCCACCCGGGCGATGCCCAGTACGTCACCCTTTTTGGCACCGCCTCCAGCAATCATCTCAAGGGTTTCCCTGTTCATGCGAATCACGCCTTCGGCTACCGCCTTTCGGGCAGTATCGGGCTTTGCGCCAACATCCACCATGACTGCACGGCCCTTGTCGTCAAAATGTGTAAAACCGCCGCCCATTGGTAAACTCCGCACTGAACTCTTTGTGAACCAAGCCATCTTAGCATCGTGAGAAAAATATCGGCCCTGTTACTCAGCCTCCTTATGGCCATGCCTCAAGCCATGGCGAACCAGTTGCCAGACCTGGGCGAGTCCTCCAGACAGTACCTGACAGACAAGCAGGAAAAAGACATTGCGCGCTCCATCATGCGCGACATCTATTCAAGTCACCAATTCCTTGCAGACGCCGAGGTCGAAGCCTATCTGAACAAACTCGGTTCCCGGCTGGTCTCGGAAAGCAGCGCCAGCGGCCGCAACCTGACTTTATTCGTCTTGCGCGATCCTTCGATCAATGCATTTGCATTGCCCGGCGGATATATTGGCGTCCATACCGGGTTGATTCAATCTGCCGAGAACGAATCCGAACTGGCTGGAGTCCTGGCTCACGAGGTTGCCCACGTCAGCCAGGAACACCTTTCCAGAATGATTGCCCAGCAGGAACGCAATTACCTGCCAACGCTCGCGGCCCTGGCCATTGCCGTACTGGCCGCAAGATCAAATGCCAATGTCGGATCAGCTGCCATCGCCACTGCCCAGGCCGCCAGCATCCAGAGTCAGCTCAACTTCACCCGTGAGCACGAAAGCGAAGCTGATCGCATTGGCCTGGACATTCTCGTCAGTGCCGGTTTTGACCCACGCGGACTATCCAGTTTTTTCAACAAGCTTGAACGAACCAACCGCCTGTACGACAACAATGCACCGGATTACTTGCGTACCCACCCCTTGAATAGTCAGCGGATCGCGGACATGGATGGGCGTGTCGAGCACTTGCCTTACAAGCAGGTTCGCGATTCGAACGAATTTCACCTGGTACGCGCCAGGCTTGTAGCAATGGAAGACAGCCCGGAAGCAGCTGTCGAACGCTTTAAGGATCAGATCCGCCAGAAAAAAACCCCCCTCGAGGCGGCGAGTCACTATGGACTGGCTTTGGCGCTCGCACGCCAGAACAAATACACCGAAGCAGAGAAAGAAGTGGCGCTTGCAATCAAGTCAGTCGATTCCCCAATGCTTCTTAGCCTCCGGGCCGAACTAACAGCCCAGGCAGGCAATTCTGCGCAATCCTTGAACCTCTTCCAATTAGCCCTTGGTCGTTACCCACAACACAAACCACTTGTTTATGGGTACGGATTGAACCTGATCCTTGCTGGAAAATCCCGGGAAGCGCTTTCTTTCGTATCCGCTCAAACCAATTTGTGGCCCGACGATTCACGCCTATGGAAACTTCTTGCACGCGCAAACGCTGCACTCGGTCACAAACTTGCCAGTCACGCTGCCGAAGCAGAAGCCATGGCGGCCGAGGGCAATATTCCCGCTGCGCTCGAACAAATCAACCTGGGCATCAAGGCTGGTGACGGAAATTTCTACGATCTCTCTGCTGCAGAAGCACGCCGTCGCGAATGGCAGGAAACCCTGTCCAGCGATAATGGTAAAAAATAGCCACGTATAAAAAACAGGCACCATCTAGTAGTAATCTACTTGAGCAAAATGCCGGGAAAATTGGTCTTTATACTTGCATAGGCAAAACATCCTGCTCTATGCTTGTCACATCCCCAAAGGATGAACGGTTGCCAGATAAGGATTTCCGCATATTCTGGCAACATGTTTAACTCTCTCAACAGCTAACATTAACGGAGGACGACAATGCGGAAATTCAAACTGGCAGTAGTTGCAAGCGTGGCTGGCATGATGCTTACGATGGGTAGCGTGCAGGTTCAGGCTGCCGATCAACAACAAGCAAAGAAGCCGCCAACGGGCAAGGATCTCGCTTATGACCGCAAGAAAGGCAACTGCCTGGCTTGCCATGGCATGCCTAGCCAAGCTGACGCACAGTCCACTGGTCTTTACGGGCCGCCGCTCATCGCCATGAGCGCACGTTACCCCGACAAGGCCAAGCTGCGCGCACAGATTGCTGACGCAACCGCAGCCAACCCCAACACGTCGATGCCCCCCTTTGAAAAGCACAACATTCTGTCGGGCAAGGAAATCGACATGATCACTGACTTCGTCTACGGTCTGTAAACAGATTATTTAGGAGAAAATGCATGAACGCTTTGCGTAGAAACGTCCTCAAGGGCGCCACTGGCGCCGGTGCCGTGGCGGTTGCAGTTGCGGCTGGCCTGGTGACCCCCACTCGCGTGCTGGCAGTCAGCCCGCGTGATGCTTTTGATGCCAAAACCGTGGCTGACGCCATGAAAGGCATGGGTGTATCCAACCCGGCTGATTCCAAGGACATCGCCATCAAGGCCCCCGATATTGCCGAGAACGGTGCAGTAGTCCCCGTGGAAATCACCAGCAACATCGCCGGCACTTCCAGCATCGCCATTCTCGCCGAGAAAAACGCCCAGCCCCTGACTGCGGAGTTTGACTTCAGCGGCGGCGCTCAGGGTTATGTGTCCACTCGTATCAAGATGGGTGCTACTTCCATGGTTCGCGCGATTGTGTCGGCCGGCGGCAAGACCTACACGGCTGCCAAGGAAGTAAAAGTCACCATCGGTGGTTGCGGCGGTTAATTCACGTCAAACCAGCGAAACGATTTGATACATATTCAGAAAGGAAGCAATAATGGCTGATCCAATGAAAATCCGTGCCACCATGCAAGGTGACGTGGCCGACGTTAAAGTACTGATGAACCACCCCATGGAAACTGGTCTGCGCAAGGACTCCAAGACTGGTCAAAAAGTCCCTGCCCATTTCATTACCAATGTAAAAGCCACCATCAACGGCAACACCGTGCTGAATGGCGGCATGAGCGGTGGTGTGTCCAAGAACCCCTACCTGGGCTTCAAGGTCAAAGGCGCCAAATCAGGCGACAAGGTCGAGATATCCTGGGAAGACAACAAGGGTGACAAGCGCACTGACAGCGCCACGGTTAGCTGAGTATAATCGTATGGCCACCTGCCGGAATGGAGATTCCGGCAGGTTTTGAAATATCCCGCCTAAATGTTTTTCCGGAGGAGATGATATGAAGAAAGTTATTCTGGGGATGATCGGCCTGAGTCTGTTGGGTGGCGCTGCCGTAACCATGGCTTCACCCGAGCAGGATCGCCTTGACACGATCAAGTATTTCCAAACCAAGTATCCCAACGTAAAGATCGAAGACTATGTCTACGGCTCCCTTGCATTCGATCAGGACACGATGGATCAATACAACGCCATCATGGAGTTCCCTCCCTTTGAAAGTGAAGTGGAGAAGGGCAAGAAGATGTGGGATACGCCCTTCAAGAATGGCAAGACCTACGCCAGTTGCATGCCCAATGGCGGCAAGAACATCGCCGGCAACTATCCCTACTTTGACGACAAGGCAGGCAAGGTTGTCACCTTCCAGGACGCACTCAACGCCTGCCGTGTTGCCAATGGTGAACAGGCTTACAACAACGGCGACATGAAAACCATGGGCTTGTTGCAAGCCTACGCGCGTACCTTGTCCGACGGCATGCTGTCCAACGTCAAGGTTGAAGGTGCCGGTGCATTGGCTGCCTACGATGACGGCAAGAAAACCTTCTACAGCCGCAAGGGTCAGCTGAACTTCGCTTGTGCGACCTGTCACGTGCAGAATGCCGGTACCCGTCTGCGTTCCGAACTGATTTCACCGGTAATCGGCCACACCGTTCATTGGCCCGTGTTCCGTGCTGGCGACAATCTGTTCACCATTCACCGCCGTTATGTGGGCTGCGTGAAATCGGTGCGCGGCATCTCTCCCAAGGAAGGTGATGTTAGCTGGAACAACCTGGAGTACTTCCACTCCTACATGTCCAACGGACTGCCGCTGAAGGCTTCGGTCTTCCGCAAGTAATCAGCCCGTTGCAGCAAGAGAGGCCTGGTCAACCCAGGCCTTTTTTGTATGTGCCATATGGCCCATAGCTACTATTTACCCAGAGCCCAGGCCATCCGAGAATAAAACGTATGCCATTTATACAAATCTGTCCCAGGAGACCCCAACCATGATGAATCGTCGCGAATTCCTGCAAGTGCTGGCTGTAGCTGCCGCTTCCGGTATGGCAATCGACAGCAAGAAAGCCTTGGCAGGCGATATGGACATGTACAATCTGCCACGCTTCGGCAATGTGTCACTGATGCATATGACCGACTGCCATGCGCAGTTGCTGCCCATCTACTTCCGCGAACCAAATGTCAACATTGGCATTGGCGCAGCCACAGGCAAGGTTCCCCATCTGGTGGGCGAGCATCTGCTCAAGTATTTCAAGATCAAGCCCGGCACTCGCGAGGCCCACGCCTTTACCTATATTGACTTCGTACAGGCCGCCAGAACCTACGGCAAGGTTGGTGGTTTTGCCCACCTGAAAACCCTGGTCGATAAAGTTCGCGGTTCTCGCCCCGGTTCTCTCTTGCTGGACGGCGGCGACACCTGGCAAGGCTCAGCCACTGCACTGTGGACCAATGCTCAGGACATGGTCGATGCCTGTATTGCCTTGGGCGTAAACGTAATGGCCCCCCACTGGGAAATGACCTATGGCGCCGAGCGCGTTCAGGAAATCGTCAACAACGATTTCAAGAAAGCCGGTATTGAGTTTGTTGCTCAAAACGTTGTCACCAATGATTTCGGCGATCAGGTGTTCAAGCCCTACGCCTTCAGATCCATCAACGGCATCCCTGTCGCAATCATTGGCCAGGCCTTCCCTTATACCCCCATTGCCAACCCGCGCCATATGGTGCCGGACTGGAGCTTCGGCATCCGGGACGACAACATGCAGAAATGGGTCAATGATGCCCGCTCCAAGGGCGCTCAGGTCGTGGTGGTGCTCTCTCACAACGGCATGGACGTGGACGTCAAGATGGCCTCGCGGGTTACCGGCATCGATGCCATTTTCGGCGGCCATACCCACGATGGCGTGCCCCAGCCCATTCAGGTCAAGAATGCCAAGGGCACCACGCTCGTTACCAACGCAGGATCCAATGGCAAGTTCCTGGGCGTCATGGACTTCGACGTCAGGAGCGGAAAAGTCGTCGGCTGGAAATACAATCTGCTTCCGGTATTCTCCAACCTGCTGCCCGAAGACCCCAAGATGGCTGCACTCATCAAGAAGATTCGCGGCCCGTTCGAAAGCAAGCTCAACGAGAAGCTGGCGGTTACCGAGGACTTCCTTTATCGCCGCGGCAACTTCAACGGCACNNGGCGACATGGTGCGCGTCGGCGGCATCCAGTACACGGTGAACCCGAACAAGAAGATCGGCGATCGCATTTCCAACATGATGCTCAATGGCAAACCTGTTTCCCCCACCAAAACTTACAAGGTGGCTGGTTGGGCACCCGTGGGAGAGAATGTTACCGGCACCCCGATCTGGGAAGTCGTTGCCGAGTATTTGCGTGACGTCAAGACGCTCAAGCCCGTCGACCTGAACCTGCCCAAGGTGGTTGGCCTTAACAGCAAGAACCCGGGAATGGCCTGACCTATCCACTTCCGACTTGAAAACGGGGCCTTGCGCCCCGTTTTTATTTGTCCGTACTTTGGGACTGACTGGCTGATAAAATGGAGAAATTCAGTAATTCAGTTCCTGACTCATGACCAGCAACGAAATTCGCAAGCGCTTCCTGGATTTTTTCGCATCCAAGGGCCACACCATCGTACCCTCCAGCCCTTTGATCCCGGCCAACGATCCAACCCTGCTCTTTACCAATGCCGGCATGGTGCAATTCAAGGACGTTTTCCTGGGACTGGAACCCAGACCTTATGTGCGCGCAGCTTCATCGCAACGTTGCGTGCGCGCTGGTGGCAAGCACAACGACCTTGAAAACGTCGGCTACACAGCGCGACATCACACCTTCTTCGAGATGTTGGGCAATTTTAGTTTCGGCGACTATTTCAAGCGCAATGCCATCGAATTCGCCTGGGAATTTCTAACCGTCGACCTGAAGCTCCCCTCTGAAAAACTTTGGGTCACGGTTTATCAGGAAGATGACGAAGCGTACGACATTTGGGCCAATGAAATTGGCGTGCCCAAGGAGCGGATTGTTCGCATCGGAGACAACAAGGGCGCAAAGTACGCATCAGACAATTTCTGGCAAATGGGTGACACCGGCCCCTGCGGCCCATGCACGGAAATTTTCTACGACCACGGACCGGATATTCCTGGCGGGCCACCCGGATCACCCGAGGAAGACGGCGACCGCTACATCGAAATCTGGAACAACGTGTTCATGCAGTTCAACCGTGATGAAGCCGGGGTGCTACATCCGCTGCCCAAGCCAAGCGTAGATACTGGCATGGGGCTGGAGCGTATTTCTGCGGTCATGCAGCATGTTCATTCCAATTACGAGATCGACCTGTTTCAGGTCTTGATCATGGCTGCGGCACGAGAAACCAATTGCACCGAACTGAATAGCCCCTCGTTGAAAGTCATCGCGGACCACATTCGTGCCTGTGCATTCCTGATTGTTGACGGTGTCATCCCCGGTAACGAAGGTCGCGGATATGTGTTGCGCCGAATCATCCGTCGTGCATTGCGCCATGGGCACAAGCTTGGACAGAACCAGCCTTTCTTCCACAAACTTGTGGCGGATCTGGCAACCATTATGGGCGATGCCTATCCGGAATTACGCAAGGCACAGGAGCGAGTTACTGAAACCCTGCTGCAGGAGGAAATCCGCTTTGGCGAAACCCTCACACACGGCATGGCCCTGCTCGAACAGGCGCTTGCCGATGGCTCCAAGACATTGGACGGTGAAACTGCCTTTCGCCTCTATGACACCTATGGCTTTCCTCTGGATTTGACTGCGGACGTTTGCCGCGAACGTGGCATCAGCGTGGATGAGGCTGGTTTCAATGCCGCCATGGAAAGGCAGCGCGAGCAAGCGCGCGCCGCTGGCAAGTTCAAGGCTGTGGGTACGCTGGAATATAGCGGCCAACCAACAAGCTTCTACGGCTACGACAACCTGAATGTGGACAAGGCCACCGTCACTGCGATTTATGTGGATGGCAGCGAATCCAAGCAGATCGAAGCTGGCCAATCCGGCATCATCGTGCTCGACAGCACGCCTTTCTATGCCGAGTCCGGCGGCCAGGTCGGCGACACCGGCCTGATCGAGGCTAGTAGCGCGCGTTTTGAGGTGGAGGATACCCATAAAATTCGTACAGATGTTTTCGGGCACCACGGAATCCTTGCGCAAGGCAACATTAAAATCGGCGACGAAGTGGCTGCGAAAGTCGACGGCCTGCGCCGCGCACGTACCATGCGCAACCACTCTGCCACCCACCTCATGCACAAGGCACTGCGGCAGGTGCTAGGCGAGCATGTACAGCAGAAAGGTTCGCTGGTCGACCCTGACAAGACCCGGTTCGACTTCTCACATACCGGCCCAATGACAGATGAACAGGTTCGCGAAGTCGAGTCCCTGGTCAACGCAGAAATCCTGCAAAACCAGGCCACTCAGTCGCGCGTGCTGTCAATGGACGAGGCACGAAAGCTCGGGGCCATGATGTTGTTCGGCGAAAAATACGGTGACACCGTAAGAGTGCTGGATATTGGATCCTCACGCGAATTGTGCGGCGGCACGCACGTCGCACGAACTGGAGATATCGGGTTGTTCAAGATTGTCATGGAGGGCGGAGTCGCTGCCGGCATTCGTCGTGTCGAAGCGGTTACCGGAGAAAACTCTCTGGCCTACTTGCAAAACATGGTCGGCCAGTTGCATCAGGCCGCGGAAATTCTCAAAACCCAACCTGCCGAGTTGCCGCAAAAAATCTGCCAAATACAGGATCAGGTCAAATCGCTGGAAAAGGAGCTTTCCCGACTCAAATCAAAAATGGCTTCAAGCCAGGGAGATGATCTGGCAAACCAGGCAATCGTGGTGGGTGAAATAAAAGTGCTGGCGGCCCAGATTGAGGGTGATGCTCAAGCCCTGCGCGAAACCGCCGATAAGTTGAAGGACAAGCTGCAACCCTGCGCCCTGGTATTGGGAACCGTACAGGACAACAAGGTCAGTCTGGTAGCCATGATAAGCTCGGAACTTACCGGAAAAATAAAGGCGGGAGAACTGGTCAATTTCGTGGCTGGTCAGGTTGGCGGTAAAGGTGGTGGACGCCCGGATATGGCGCAGGCAGGGGGCACAGAACCTGATAAACTTGCTCCCGCGCTTGCCTCGGTCAAAGACTGGGTGGCGTCAAAACTGGGGTAATAAGAAGAACCATAATTTAGAATCGTCGAACAGGTAAAATTTTCAAACCATGGCAATTAGGCAGTCTTTCAGCGAACGATTTGCCCGCATGATGAGGTTGGGCAGAAACGACGACCCGCTTTCCAGCCTTCAGGCTGTGACACGCTGGGCTGACAATCTACCGATCGGTGATGCCCTTAAAGCGCAGGGCGAAGTCATCCAAGGGGTCAAGCGCTTTAACGAAGAGGACGCCCCGCTATCCAAGGAGCGACTGCTCATTCTGATGTTCCTGGATGAAAAATCACAGGAAACCCAACCCACGCTTGTTCGTCAATACCTGCGCAATCCCCGTATGTCGCGCACTGTTGAAAGTCAGTTGTGGCACAGCATCTATCACCTCCACTGGGAGATTCTGCGCGGCTACCACAACTTCATCATCGACTATGCCCGCAACCCGGGGAAATCAAAGCTCAAGGCAATGATGCCCATTGTGGTTTTGCGCGCGCTTCGGGGGTTCAGGCAGATCATCAAATGGCGCACCATACGCTACCTGCACCCCGGCACAAAAACCTGGTCAAGGCTGCACCAGCTCTACCAAATCGCGGAAACACAGGGCTTTAGCCAGACCAAGCTGCTGGCTTACCCAAACGACACGCACGAAAGCACCTGTGAGTCGGAATACGTACACACTTTGATGCTGGAACAGGCAAACTCTGGTTCACTTTACCCTCGTCAAATTGACTTGATAGACACCTGGCTTGCGGGATGGCGCGACAAGCTACAGCTTGAAAAGAGTCTTGATCTTGACCGTCATGTTCTGGCCGTCGATCTGACAAAGGATCGCGGGCCCAAGCGTGCACGCAATGTCAGTTCCGAGCTTTCGATGCGTTACTGGTCGACGTTTGGCCTGCTGGATCAGCTCAAAGAAATTCAGTCAGCCCTCCACGGTGGCACGTCACCCGCACGTCTGGGACTTTCCGAGTACGTTCGGGTATCGGAAAGCCTGGAACTTATGGATCATTTGTCACGCCAGTGGTCTCCGCTTAGCGCACGTGAACAGCGCCGCGCCCCGCGCAAGTCCATCAAAAAGATCGTCGAGGTTGTAAACGGGCTTCCGTCCATCATCGCAAACATCAAGGAATCCAAGATAGGCACGGATGCAAGCCTGTTTGGCGACAATTACACATTTGACCAAAACACCGATGTGAACATCTACGGCTTTGTCACCAAGCGGACAATCGACAGGGCCAGCTATGCCACATCAACACCGAGTGAGCGAAAGCGGGATATTGAACGCTGGGTCATGGAAGATGAGAGCGAACTTGGTTATGGCACGACCATAGAAACCAAGGACAAGGATTGGCTGCGGGTTGGCGCTCTGGTCGGCCTGAGGTCGGACAGAAACGTGCCTTGGTCGCTGGGTATTGTTCGCCGACTCTCTCGACTCAGCGAATCCGAAAGTTCAGTCGGGATGGAAATTCTGCAAGGAATCCCAGCCGACATTTTTCTGTATAACCAGCAGTCTTCATCTTATACAGTGAATACCATTACGGATAATTACAATGGGCGCGCTGCGATGGCCGGCCTGCTGTTCGATGATGAGAACGATCCAACAATCGTGATTGATCCCGTACATTACGTTCGCAGTTCTATTCTTGAATACCGCTTCCAGCAGGAAAAAAAGAACATCCAGATACTGGACCCGATTGATCATGGTGAAGGATGGATCAGGATCAGGTTCATGCGGCTTGATTAAGCGCAAGCAGGTTCTCTAGCCATAACCCGACATCCATGATTTCCTGTTGACAAATCGAATGTGGCATTTCATACGAATGCCAGACGACGTCAATTCCTGAAGCATCCATTTTTTCCGCCCCTGCCCTTCCTAGCCGAACAGGCACCACTTCATCCTGCTCCCCATGCATCATCAACACCGATGTATCGCGAAGCGATGCAAGCGCGGGTGACAGAAATTCAGGCACGTAGCCGGACATCGCAACAACTCCCCGAACCTTGCGACTCCCAAGGACCGACGTCACCAAACTGACGACCGCGCCTTGAGAAAAACCAGCAAGCACAACCGGCAATCCAGAGGCCTTCCCCAGGCTATCAATCAACTCCTGAACAAGCCTGGCAGAATCGGACATCCCATCACTGTCTTCTTGCCACCGCAGGTCTGGCGCTGTTATGTCGTACCATGCACGCATGGCCATGCCGTTATTGATCGTGACCGGCCGGACAGGGGCGTGTGGAAACACATGGTGAATCCCCACCACACCAAGCATTTCGGCAACCGGCTCGAGATCATAACCATCCGCACCCAAACCATGCAGCCAGACCATCATGGCACGAGGCTCTTCCTCACAGGGCAATTCAAAATAGTCGAGCATGGGTTCTTCCGATATGGCAAAGAGGTGATTTTAGCCTGACCATCCGCCTAAATTTAAGGCGGTAGTCCATGCTAGTATCACCCTATGCCAACGTCTTCACTTCCGCCGCTACTCATACCATTGTTAAAACGCATGTCGGACGGGCGCTTTCACTCTGGCCAAGAGATGGCCAAGGAGTTCAAGGTGTCACGCGCCACTGTCTTCAATATTTTGCAGATGGCCGAAGAGCTTGATGTGCGAATTCATGCCGTGCGCGGCAAGGGATACAAACTTGCCACCCCCCTTTCCTGGCTGGACACTCAAGCACTGGAATCTTTCATGTCAGATTCCGGGTTTGGCTATGCCATCAAGGCTGTGGAGCAAACCTACTCAACCAACACCAGCCTGACCGAGGCCGCCCTGGAGGGTGCACCGCACCGAACAGTACTTTATGCAGACTACCAACATGCCGGGCGGGGTCGTCGTGGCAGAACCTGGCTTTCTCCGCTGGGCGGCGGTCTTACTTTCTCGGTTCTCTGGCGGTTTGATCGGGGCCTGGACCAATTGTCAGGCCTGAGCATTGTGGTCGGTATGGCACTTGCTCGAGCATTGGCCAAACTATGTCCATTGCCCGTCAAAGTGAAATGGCCCAATGATGTTCTGGCGGGATATCGCAAGCTCGCTGGAATTCTGGTTGAGGTACAGGGTGAGATTTCCGGTCCTTCCTTTGCCGTCATTGGGATTGGAATCAATGAACATCTTTCAAAATTTCACCGTCAGGAAATTGACCAAGCCGTAATCGACCTTGCTGAAATGGGTGTACAAATCACACGTGCCGAATTATTGAACGGCATTCTGTCCGAGCTTGCGCTAACCATGGAAACATTCGAGCAGGACGGGCTGAAAAACATACTGGCTGACTGGCCAAACTGGCATGCCCACGAAGAACGCCTCGTGGTGCTTCGAACTCCCGATGGCAGCAGCCATACAGGAAAGGCAAGCGGCCTTGATGTTGCTGGTAATCTTTTGCTGACCTCTCCAAATGGTGAGATTCGCAAATTCAGCACAGGTGAAGTCAGCTTGAGGCCAGTGGCAAGAAAATGAATGACGCCGTCTTGATATTGGATATTGGCAATAGCCGTATCAAGTGGGCTATGTTTCAAGATTCGGAATGGCTAGCCGACGGTTTCTCTACCCATGACTGTATGGATACGATCCAGCGCGAATGGGCTCGCTTTCCCACACCACATAAAGTCATTGGCTGCAATGTTGCCGGAAAAAAGGTTTCCGACTCCATATCGGATTACTGGCTGGGCCGCGGCATCCAGGTAAACTGGGTGAAACCATCCAGGTTCTGCGCCGGCGCAAGCAACCTTTACGATTCCCCGGAACAGTTGGGGCCAGATCGCTGGGCAGCACTTGTTGGTGCATGGCATAGAGTCCATGGAGCATGTCTGGTTGTATCCGCCGGTACCGCACTCACCGTGGACGCATTGAATCAGGACGGAGAATTCATCGGCGGTTTTATTCTTCCCGGAAAACGCCTGATGCATGAAAGCCTGGTCTCAGGCACACATGCCCTGAATGAATTTTCAGGAAAGGTTGTTGAATTTCCCAAAAATACAGCGGATGGAATGGCAAGTGGCGTTGCCTTGTCGATGTCTTCTTCTGTTCAAGCAGCCTGGCAGCGCCTTGCCTCAAAAAATGTCCCTGCTCCAATCTGCCTTGTCACGGGCGGCGATGCAGAATGGCTGGCCAATTATGTGCAAATTGGCGTTATCATCGCGCCCAGACTGATTATGGAAGGCTTACTAATTATGGCAAGGGAAGCTGAACAAACATGAAGTGGGTTGCTGGAATCCTGTTTCTGATCAACCTTGGGGTTGCTGGCTATTTTTTCTGGGCAGAAAGCGTGTCAAATTCTCAAGCAGTTGCCTACTCCCCGATTAATGCAGAAAAAATCATTCTGAAAAGTTCACGCGTTGCGAATGACCATGCACCCGCCAGGGAACCTGTTGCGACTTCCAGTCCATCCAGTGAACCCATCTGTGTGGAATGGAGAGGTTTTGCCGAGGGAGATCTCGAACGCGGCAGAGGTGCCATCAAGAAGCTCGCAGCACAACGTGTCTTGTCTGTCGAAGAACTGCCGATCGACAAGATGTTCTGGGTAATATTCCCCCCCTTGCCGAGCGAGGCTGCAAGCAAAGTAAAGTTGCAGGAAATGACTGCGCTCAAGATAAAGGAAGCCTTCGTGATCCAGGATGGCATCTGGAAGAACGGGCTGTCACTTGGCCTGTTTTCCACTGAAGATGCCGCTCGGCGTTATATTCGCGAGGTGGAAAACAAGGGGGTTTCCGGACTTCGCCTGGAAACCAAGCCCAAGGATGGAACCTCTTATTACTATCTGGTAAAGAGCGAAGACGCGGTCACGCTGAGAGACCTTGATGATGTCCGCAAATCCTTCCCGGCAACCACGTTGACTCGGGTTGCCTGCAAAAAGTAGGAATGCTTCCAGACGGCTAGGAACGCTGCAGGTACTCCAATACCAAGCCGGAAAAAATCGCGAAGCCAAACCATGTATTGTGCAAGAATGCCTTGAAGCATGCTGCCCTGTCACGCGCCCTGATCAGCCAGAGGTGGTAAAGCGCAACCACTCCCGCAACCAGCAAACCTGCATAGAACAAGGTGCCAAGATGAACACGCACGCCGACGTAGGCCAGCAAAGTCAGGGTCAGCGCGTAGCATGTCGCTATTGCTGCGACATCAAAATTACCGAAGGTAATGGCTGAGGTCTTGATGCCTATTTTCAGGTCGTCTGGCCTGTCTACCATCGCATACTCGGTGTCGTACGCCACCGACCAGAACAGGTTGGCCAACAACAGCAACCAGGCTTCAACTGGCACTTCACCACTTACTGCGGCATATGCCATGGGAATACCAAATCCGAAAGCCACCCCCAGATAAGCTTGCGGAATTGCAAAAAAACGTTTGGTAAAAGGATAGCTTGCGGCCAAAAACAAGGCAGGAACAGAAAGCAGGATGACAAGCCTGTTAAGCGGCAAAATCAGCAGGAAAGCTGCTATCGAAAGTCCGGCAGCCAATAACAAGGTTTCACGTCGCGAGACTTCACCCGTTGCCAGTGGCCGCATGCGTGTGCGTTCGACCTGGGCATCAAATTCGCTGTCAGCAAAATCATTNNGGAACCCCCTGTGCAGCAAACCACAAACCCCACAAAGTAGGCCACAACAAGAGCAGAATCCCGATAGGCTTGTCCAGACGCAAAAGGCGAAGGTACCTGTGTGTCATGTCCCTTCGCCTTTGATGGACAAAATATTGGGCAGAAACACTTCCGTGACCAATAAAGAGTGGCCTTGCAGGGAAAACAGTGAACGCCTTGCCCATAATTCTCGCGCCTTGCAGGGAATACCCGCCTTACCGACTTGCCTTGCCAGTGAATGATTGACCGGTATTCGCCTGTATTGCAGGTCGCCACGCAGAACACGCGGATTACTGAACAGGGCCTCGCCAAGTGGACGGCTCCCCAATTTGGTCACTGAAGCCCAAGGCCCGCGCAATGAACCCGGCGGAACTGCGCTATGTGCAAAAACAACGGGCTGGCCATCACAGTGCAGAACCACTTCGCGCACATACCCCACACGGCAAGGTCTTAAGAATAACAGCGCGGTTTCGTCGCGATTCGGCCTGAACAGGCCAACACGAACAGGTTTGACCAAGAATTTCCCGCAACAGTGCTTGAGTCTGCGCGTCAAAGAACCATGATCAGCAAGCCAGAAACGATACTTGCGCGGTAAAAAAAAGGGGTGTGAAAGCCAGCCTTGGCTATCGGCTTTCAGATTGAAACGCAATCCGGTTCATCCATTAAACCAAAAGTGCATTATCCTAGATTCAGCGGATCGCCGGTGCTGGAATGACCATAAAAAATCCCGCCCAGAATGTTCCGGGCGGGATGTTAAGGGAAATCCGTTACTTCGAACTGTCGGCAAGCAATTTCTTCACTCCATCATAATCCTTCACGCTTGCCGGCTCAAAACTGGGGAAACCTGTCCGCTTGAAATATGTGTTGACCATGTCTTTATCCTTGTGGGCATTCAACAACGCATCAGTGACTTTTGACTTGAGGTCAGCCGGAAGATTGCCGCGAACTGCAAAGGTGAGGTGAGGCGCGCCTGAAGACTGTAACACCAGGTTGAGGTTGTTTCCCTGTGCGCTCCAGGCGTTGTAAAGACTGGAGTTGGCCACGCCTACGTCAATCATGCCCAGTTTGAGCGCACTGATCACATCCTGTGCGTCGTTGAAAATGAACACACTGGAAAAATACTTGCGCGGGTTGACGTTCATTTCACGCAGCTTGGCAAAAGCCAGCATGGTCATCAAGGATTTGTCGTCAGGCATGCCAATGCGCTTGCCCTTCATGTCCTCGGGGAAGGCAATATCGCCATCGGCCGAACTCATGAAAGCAGCGGACAAGAGGCCTGGAACCTTCGCGACCGGCTCATAGCCCGCCAATGCGTTCGCTTCCATGACCATGGAGGGCGGGCCATACATGAAAGCATAGCGCTTCTGTTTGGCGCGATCCATATAACGTTCATAGCTTTGAACTGGTTCCACGATCACGGTTTGGCCCAGTTTTTTGGTCAGGTAGGCCGCCATGTCTCGGAATTGCAGCGAGATCAAACGGGGGCTCAAACTGTAGTCCTGAACCCCAAGGACCAAGGTATCCGCTGCTGCCGGATAGGCAAGCAAGCTTGAAACAGCAAGAATGATTGCCCTAAGGGCTTGGGGCAAATTACGCATGACGGTCTCCGCATTATTAATGGTTATCAGCCCGGATTCGGGCCATGCATCTGATACGGCCATGCGCTCTTGTCCCTGAAGGGCTTGGTACGAAAAAACTACCCAAATGCCAAATGCTGGCGAGTGCCCAACCAGCGCTCCAAATGCTCTCTGACCTGCTCAGGATGGGCCTTTATCAGACCCGGAGCCAATCTGGCGGCCCGCTCCAGCAGGTCCTTGTCACGTTCCGGATTGGCAAACCGCAACAAAGGAACCCCGCTTTGCTTGGAACCGAGCAATTCTCCGGGACCACGCAGCAAAAGGTCCTGACGGGCAATCTCAAATCCGTCGGTTGACTCATAGATGATCCTGAGCCGACTGCGTGCATCTTCAGAAAGGGGGCTCTGGTACAGGAGGATGCAAACCGATTCGCGAGCCCCTCGGCCGACCCGGCCTCGCAATTGATGCAATTGTGAAAGGCCAAAGCGTTCGGCATGCTCAATTACCATGAGGGAAGCATTCGGGACGTCGACACCGACTTCGATGACGGTTGTTGACACGAGCACATGGACTCTGCCAGCCTGAAAATCGGACATGACTGACTGTTTCTCGGCATTCTTCATTCGTCCATGCACCAGGCCGATATTGAGCTTGGGCAATTGAGACTGGAGTCTGGCATGAGTATCCATAGCTGTCTGCAGATCGACCTTTTCCGATTCCTCGATCAAGGGACATACCCAATAGGCCTGCCCGCCCTCACTGCACACGGCTCGTACTCTTTGCAAGATTTCATCGCGCCTTCCTTCTGCCACCAGTTTGGTTATGACCGGCTTCCTGCCCGGAGGAAGTTCATCAATCGTCGAAACATCAAGATCGGCGTAATAACTCATGGCGAGGGTGCGAGGTATCGGTGTAGCCGACATCATCAACTGGTGAGGCTCCACCCCTTTCTGGCTCAGTGCGAGGCGCTGCTTGACGCCAAACCGGTGTTGTTCATCCACGATCACCAGTCCCAGGTCATGAAAACGCACCCCTTTCTGAAACAGCGCATGGGTTCCCACTGCCAGCTTCGCTTCTCCTTTCCCAATACGTGCAAGCGCCTCTTTTTTCTGCGATGCACCAAGCGCCGAGGCCAACCAGGCGACTTCTACCCCTAACGACTCAAACCAGGTCTGCAATTTATGAAAATGCTGCTCGGCAAGGATTTCGGTCGGGGCCATGATGACGGCCTGCATGCCGCTTTCTATGCACTGCAGGCAGGCCAAGGCTGCCACCACGGTTTTCCCGCTGCCTACATCGCCTTGCAAAAGACGGCGCATAGGGCGCGTGCTGCCCAAATCCTGGCTGATTTCATGCCAGGATTTTTCCTGGGCTTTTGTCAATGCAAAAGGCAATGACGCACGCAAATCCTGGACAAGTTTCCCGTTCGTCCTTAATGCGGGAGCCTGTTTTTCTGCACGCGCCTGGCGTGCCAGTCGCAGGGAAAATTGCTGTGCCAGCAATTCGTCAAATGCCAGCCGCCTGATAGCCGGGTGTGCATGTGACTCGAGTTGTCCCAAGAGAATGTCAGGATCGGGGTGGTGCAACTGTCGTATGGCTTCCGCATAAGGCGGAAAGTCCAGCTCTTCATAAACCTTTGCAGGAAGAGTTTCTTCAAGCTCAAGTCTATCCAGCGCTTTCTGCACAATCTTGCGCAAACTGGCCTGGCCAAGTCCTGCAGTTGTGGGATAAACAGGAGTCAGGCTCTCTGGAAGGGGTGTTTCAGGCTGAACAGCCTGGCAGCGCGGATGAATCATCTCCAGGCCGAAAAACCCGCCGCGCGATTCCCCGGAGATACGGAACAAGCGTCCGGGCTGGAGGGCCTGCACCTGGCTGGGATAAAAATTGAGATAGCGAATTATCAGTTCACCGCTCTCGTCAGCGACCGTCGCCACCAACTGCCGGCGGGGTCGGTAAGTGATTTCCGCATCCACCACCCTGGCTTGCACCACGGCAGGCTCGCCAGGTTTCAGGTCACGAATCAGGCTTAGGTGCGTTTCATCTTCCCAACGCAAAGGGAGATGAAGAGCGAGGTCTTCATCAGAATGAATCCCGAGTTTTTCCAGCCGGCTTTTGACCGAAGCGGAAACGGGAAAAGAAAAACTCACTGACTGACCATTACCCCATCGGCCTCAACCAACGCATCGCGGGGGAGGCTGGCCACGCCAACCGCAGCCCGGGCCGGATATGGCTGCTGGAAGTACTGGCTCATGATTTCATTGACCTTGGCAAAGTTTCCAAGGTCGGTGAGAAAAATGTTGAGTTTGACAATGTCCGCCAGTGACCCACCCGATGCCTCGCAAACCGCCGACAGATTCCTGAAAACCTGATGTATTTGCGCCTCTATACCATCGACGAGTTGCATGGAATTCGGATCCAGGCCGATCTGCCCGGACAGATAAACCGTCTGGTCAACCTTGACGGCCTGTGAATAGGTGCCGATTGCGGCAGGTGCATGAGGAGTGGAAATAATGGTTTTCATAATGCCATTCAAGTTGATTTCAGAAACTATTGGCTGGCGGCACGGCCGTCCTTCTTGCCTTTCATGCGAAAAATCCTGACCACCTCGGGCAATTGGCGCAATGCCCGCATGATGCGGGCAAGATGCATGCGGTCTTCCACTTTCAGCGTGAAATAGAGCATGGTGTAAGGGCTTCCGTCTTCCTCTTCCATGGCGACATTGCCGATGTTGATGCCTTCACCGGAAATCGCTGTGGCGACATGCGCCAGCACTCCGCGCTGATTCGCAACCACCAGCTTGATCGAAACATCGTACAAAGTACCGGGAGTGGTTTGCCATTCCACATCCAACCATTTGTCCGGGTCAGAACGGAAGTTCTGGATCGCGGGGCAATCATGCGTATGGATGATCAAGCCGCGGTCCTTATGAATGAATCCAAGAATTGGATCCCCCGGAATCGGGTGGCAGCAGGAAGCCAGTTCGACAGGCACACCTTCAGTGCCGCGTATGGTGACAGTGAGTGGGTGTGCTGAAGTACCTGTCTCATCCCCCATGAAATGCAAGAGCTGATGCGCCACCACCATGGCAGGCTTGCGGCCAAGTCCGATTTCGGCATAAAGCTCATCAACCGACTTGCTGTTGGTTTCACGCACCAGCTTCTGCAATGCCACCGGGGAAGGATAAGGAGCTTCCGGATTCAATGCCTTGATGGCTTTTTCAAGCAGGCTCTGCCCCAACTGCGCGGATTCTTCCGCTTTCGCATTGCGAAGGAATTGACGAATGTGAGAGCGAGCTTTTCCGGTTACTGCGAAATTAAGCCATGCGGCATTCGGAACCGCACTAGAGGTCGTGATGATTTCAACATGATCTCCATTGCGCAATTCGGTGCGAAGCGGCATGAGTTCGTGATTGATTTTCACTGCCACACAATGATGTCCAACATCAGTGTGAACCGCGTAGGCAAAATCGACCGCCGTTGCGCCACGCGGCAAGGCCATGATCTTGCCCTTGGGTGTAAACACGTACACGTCATCCGGAAACAAGTCGACCTTGATGTGTTCCAGGAATTCAGGGGAGTCCTTGTTGTCTGCCTGGATATCGAGCAAGGACTGCAGCCAGCGGTGGGTTCTCTGCTGCACATCTGACAACGCCGTGTCCGAACTCTTGTACATCCAGTGAGAGGCCACGCCCGTTTCGGCAAAGCGATGCATGTCCTGGGTGCGAATCTGTATCTCGAGCGGCGTGCCCTGCGGGCCGAACAGAATAGAGTGCAGCGACTGATAACCGTTTGCCTTGGGGATGGCAATGTAGTCCTTGAACTTCCCCGGGATCGGTTTGTAGAGCGCATGCAAGGCGCCCAGGGCCAGATAACAGGAAGGAATGTCCTTGACCACCACGCGAAAACCGTAGATATCAAAAACCTCGGAAAAAGCCAGGTTCTTTTCCTGCATCTTCTTGTAGATGCTGTAGAGGTGTTTCTCTCGGCCTGTGACAGTTGCATCAACACCTGCCTGCTGAAGTTTGTCCTGAATGGCCTCGCGTATTTTTCCCACCAGTTCGCGGCGATTGCCGCGAGCGGACTTGACCGCCTTCATGACGACCTTGTGGCGCGTCGGATAAAGGTAACGGAATCCAAGATCGTCGAGTTCCTGGAATACCGCATGCAAGCCGAGCCTATTCGCTATAGGCGCATAAATCTCAAGGGTCTCCGCAGCAATGCGCTTGCGTTTCTCCGGGGATAAATCCCCCAGCGTGCGCATATTGTGGAGCCTGTCGGCAAGCTTGATGAGGATCACACGCACATCGCGCGCCATCGCCAAAAGCATTTTTCGGAAATTCTCGGCCTGGGCGTGTTCTTCGCTCGCAAAGGAAAGCTTGTCCAGCTTGGAGACACCCTCAACGAGATGTGCAACCGCCTTGCCGAACTTGGTCTGAATCTCATCGACCGTGGCCGACGTGTCTTCCACGACATCGTGCAGGAGTGCGGCGGACAGGGTTTGGGCGTCCAGGTGCCAGGTGGCAAGAATGCCGGCTACAGCAAGTGGATGGGAAATATAGGGTTCGCCGCTTTTGCGGAATTGCCCCGCATGGGCATCGCGACTGACATAAAATGCATCCCGCACGAGTTCAGCGTCGGCCGGCGCCAGATAGGCGAGTTGCGGGGCGAGTATGGAAAAATCCGCCGAAGCTTGTTGTTCGGCTGAAGGAACTTGCACCTCGTTCGAAGCTGGATCAGGCTTTGCCTCGGTTAAGGATCTCAAGACCCACCTTGCCCGATGCTATTTCACGCAACGCAGTAACGATCGGTTTGTCACGGCTCTCAACCATGGGCTGCGAGCCCTGAGCCAGTTGACGCGCCCGATAGGTCGCAGCCAGCGTCAATTCGAAACGATTGCTGATTCTTGACATGCAGTCATCAACGGTTATACGTGCCACATTCAACTCCTCGGGTTAAGCCTGGCCGAAGCTTTCAAACAACGGCGCAAGTTTCTGGACCTGGCGTGCCGTAACCAGGCGCATTGTCCTGACCACCGCGATTAAATCCTGCAAGGCCAGTTCGAAATCGTCATTAACAATTATATATTCGAACTCGGAAGCATGGCTGATGTCTTCCTTCGCGGCTGTAACCCGCCTGTTGATAATTTCCTCGCTGTCCTGGGCGCGGCTGGAAAGCCGCTCGCGCAAAGCATCGATCGAAGGAGGCAGGATAAAAAGGGTAACGGCTTCCGGGAAGAATTTTCTGACCTGCGCCGCACCCTGCCAGTCGATCTCCAGCAGGATGTCGTTCCCCGCTGCAATTTCCCCGGCAATCCAAGCCTGGGAGGTGCCGTAGTAATTGCCATAGACCTCGGCGCTTTCCAGGAACTCACCTCTTGCAGCCATTGCCAAAAAATCGTCCTTGTTGACGAAATGATAGTCTGTGCCGTCCACCTCGCCCGGGCGTGCGTCCCTCGTCGTATAGGAGACCGAAAGCCGGATGGAGGTGTCGTTTTTCAACAATGCCTTGACCAGGGTTGTCTTTCCTGCCCCGGACGGGGCTGCGACCACAAAAAGTACGCCTTGACTCATGATTCACTCAATATTCTGTATCTGTTCGCGCATCTGCTCGATGAGCACCTTCAACTCGACGGAAATCCTTGTTGTTTCCGTTGAGACCGACTTCGAACCCAGGGTATTGGCTTCGCGATTCATTTCCTGCATGAGGAAATCCAGCCGCTTGCCAACCGCGCCTCCTTTGTCCAGAGTGCGCCGAACTTCCTTGATATGGGCAGTAAAGCGGGAAAGCTCCTCGTCAACATCGATTTTCTGGGCAAATAGTGCAAATTCCTGTGCCAGTCTCTGGCTATCTGCCTCGCCCAGAGCCTCCTGAAGGCGGGCTGCAAGCTTTTCCTTGTAGACAGAGAGGATGCCAGGCAACAAGCTTGCGGCTTCCTCAATCAAGCCCTTGGCCTTGTCCAGGCGTTCGACAATGTGCTGCAGAAGTTTCTCGCCTTCGCGCCGACGGCTGGCAACAAGTTCGTCAAGCGAGGTTTCCAGAACAGCCAGAAGTTCCGCACTGCCATCGACCTGCCCGCCGGCCTGCAGACCCAGGGCGCCGTTCCAATGGAGGATTTCTGCCACGGAAAGGGACTCAGCATTCGGAAAGCGCTCGTGAACCTCGTTCTGCCAGCGCGCCAGCGATTCAAGAACCGCATCATTCAGGCCGATATCCAATGCAGCTTCGGGCAGGGGAATCTGGCTGATACGGCACTCGACCTTGCCGCGTGACAACCGCTGTACAATAGCTTCACGGATTGCCGGTTCCTGGGCACGGAGTTCGTCCGGCAGGCGAAAACCGATTTCCAGGTAACGTTGATTGACGGAGCGCAGATCAATCGTGACCAGCGCTTTGCCCACCGTGGCCGTGTGCGTGGCATAACCTGTCATGCTGGAAATCATTGGCAATTTCACGAGTAACGATGGATTATTGGCTTTAAAGAAGAGATCGCGCTGCGACTAGGATAATAACAGCTTTCATTATATGGCGACCCAACCCAATCAGGCCTTGCCTAACGGCTATCGGCTGAACGAATACACCATCGTCCGAAAAATCGGCGGCGGCGGATTCAGCATGGTTTATCTCGCCACGGATGAACAGAACCGTCTGTACGCAGTCAAGGAATACCTGCCCGGTGCGCTCGTTTTGCGCACCGCCGGATCTGTTGTGGTGGAGGCCAGTTCGGATGAAAACCGCAACATCTTCCGCCATGGCATGAAGTGCTTCTTCGAAGAAGGGCGCACGCTCGCCAAGATCAACCACATCAATGTGGTGCGGGTGACCAATTTCTTCCGCTCCAACGAAACCGTCTACATGGTCATGGAGTACGAGCGTGGGAGAACCCTGCAACAGTACATACAGACACACCGCGGCAATATCCGGGAAAGCTTTATCCGCCGAGTTTTTGCCCAGATGCTCACGGGATTGCGCGAAGTACACACCCATAAACTGCTGCACCTGGATATCAAGCCGTCGAATATTTATATTCGTCAGGACGGCACGCCAGTACTGATTGATTTTGGCGCAGCCAGACAGACGCTCAATCAGGAGGAGATCCGTCTCCAGCCCATGTATACACCTGGTTTCGCCGCGCCTGAGCAGTACCACAATCGTGAACGCCTGGGCCCTTGGACAGACATATACAGTACAGGTGCAAGCATTTATGCCTGCCTGGCAGGGCTGCCGCCACAAGCCGCAGATGCCAGGCTTTTGAATGACAAATTGACTCCAGCTGCTAAAGCCTGGACAGGCGAATATTCGGACCAGTTGCTCGAAACCATCGATTGGTGCATGCAGCTTAATTACATGGAACGGCCGCAAAGCGTTTTCGCATTGCAAAAACGCCTGGTCGACGACACGGCGTTACATCTAAGGAAGCCTTCGTTGCTGAGTTCCATAAAACGCTCCTTGAACAAGGAAATTTTCTGAGCGTCGCATTATGAAATTCACTATTTACCAAGCATCCCGCCAAGGCGGCCGAAAGAACAACCAGGACAGGGTCGCCTATTCGTACAGCCGTGATTCGCTGCTCATGGTGGTAGCCGATGGCATGGGTGGGCATATGCATGGCGAAATCGCCGCGCATCTCTGCGTGCAAACACTTACCGATTACTTCCAGCGCGTAGCCAATCCGCGCGTTCCCGATCCAGTCAAGTTCCTTTCCGAAGTCATCCAGCGATCACATTTCGCCATCAACGATTACGCCGTCGAGCATGATCTGCTGGAAATACCACACACTACTTGTGTCGCTGCCATCGTGCAGGACAACACTGCGTACTGGGCGCACGTTGGCGACTCCAGACTCTATTTCTTCAGCGACGGCAAATTGCTGGCGCGCACCCTTGATCACACAGCTGTTGCGCGCATGGTCAAGGATGGTCTGATCACGGAAGAAGAAAGTGCACACCATCCCAACCGAAACCGCGTAACAAACTGCCTGGGCGGTTATGTCACGCCAGAGGTGGAGTGTTCTCCCCCCATGCCCATGAGTGATGGCGACAGCATACTGATATGCACCGATGGCATCTGGGGTTCGGTAAGCATCCCCGAAATCGCTGCCATCCTGCACTCCTACACGCTTGAAGACGGCGTCCGTCATTTGATGGACCATGCAGAGTTCCGCGGCGGTGAGAAAGGCGACAACCTCTCGCTGGTTGCCCTGACCTGGGGCGAATCGCGCAAGCCCGGGGTTGAGGCAATTTCGACCCTGTCATTGCCTGAGTATGCCTTCACCACCGAAATCAAGAAGCCCGAGCCCAGTCGTGCCCCAGCGATCTCGGACGATGAAATCGAACGCGCCATCGCAGAGATACAGGACGCCATCAAGAAAATCAGCGGCGTCTAGAGTCGCTGTTCCGGTAAAATCTCCTCTTTAGAAGAGGAGTGTTCAAGTGAGTCAACGACCCAGCGGACGCAGCCCTGATGCCCTGCGTTCAATCCGTATTACGCGTTCCTATACCCGCCATGCCGAGGGTGCTGTACTCATTGAGTGCGGCGATACCAAGGTCATCTGCACGGCCAGCGTGCTTGAGAGAGTTCCACCGCACAAGAAAGGCAGTGGCGAAGGCTGGGTAACAGCCGAGTACGGCATGCTGCCCCGCTCCACCGGCACCCGTACAGACCGTGAGGCTGCTCGCGGCAAGCAATCCGGACGTACCCAGGAAATTCAGCGCCTGATCGGCCGCAGCCTGCGTGCCGTGGTCGACCTGAAAAAACTTGGTGAACGCAGCATCCATATCGATTGCGACGTCATTCAGGCTGACGGCGGCACCCGCACCGCCAGCATCACCGGCGCTTATGTCGCACTGGCCGACGCAGTGAACTGGCTGATGAAGGAAGGGAAAATTGCAGAATCCCCGCTGCTTGACCACGTAGCTGCAATTTCGGTCGGCATCTATAAGGGCGTTCCCGTGCTCGACCTAGACTACGCTGAAGATTCCGATTGCGACACGGACATGAATGTTGTCATGACCGGGAAGGGTGGCCTTATTGAAGTACAGGGCACTGCCGAGGGTGCAACTTTTTCTCGCAAGGAACTGGGTAAACTTCTGGATCTGGCAGCTACCGGCATTGGACAACTTGTTGGTGCACAAACCGAAACCCTGGGGGCATGATGCAGAAAATTGTCATCGCCTCGGGTAACCCCGGAAAACTTAGAGAAATCGGCCGCATTCTGGAGCCGCTAGGACTCAATGTGGTGCCGCAGTCGGATTTTGGCGTGCCGGAATGCCCGGAGCCGCATGTTACCTTTATCGAAAACTGCCTGGCCAAGGCACGCCACGCCGCCCTGCACACTGGGCTGCCTGCGCTGGCTGATGATTCCGGCATCTGCGTCGACGCCCTCAATGGCGCACCTGGTGTTTACTCGGCGCGCTACGCCGGCGAGCCCAAGTCCGATCAGCGCAACAATGAAAAGCTCATCGAGGCCCTGAATAACGAGCCCAACCGCAAGGCGCACTACTACTGCGTCATCGTGCTGGTTCGCCATCCTGACGATCCGCAACCACTCATTGCCGAAGGCAGCTGGCACGGCGAGATCATCGACACCCCGCGCGGTGAAAACGGCTTTGGTTACGACCCCTATTTCCTTCTACCGGAGCTCGGCAAGACCGGTGCGGAACTCGAGCCTGACCGCAAGAACGCCATCAGCCACCGTGGACAGGCGCTTGCAGCGCTTGTGAACAGGCTGCGTCCAAACTGAGCGTGATCTACTGGCTGCTTGCATACGCAATACTTCTGCTGCACTTGGCTTTCATTATTTTTGTTGTAGCCGGTGGTCTGCTGGTCGCATGGAACCGTCGTCTCGTATGGCTGCATATACCGGCAGTCATATGGGGGCTCCTGATTGAACTCATGGGGTGGTTCTGCCCATTGACCCCCTTGGAAAATCATTTCCTCAGACTTTCCGGTGAAAGCGGCTACGAGGGTGGATTTATTGAACACTACCTACTACCCGTGATCTATCCCCATGCCCTGAACCCTGAAACACAAATCTTGCTTGGGACCATTGTGATGATGGTCAATGCGCTGATCTACACCTGGTTGTGGCGACGAGGCACGTGGAAACCAAACCATTGATTCATTCTGGCAGCGGACTGGCCGTCCCGCCGCCGCTCACACTCTACATTCACCTGCCTTGGTGTGTGCGGAAGTGCCCGTATTGCGATTTCAATTCGCATGCAACCGATGACATTCCCGAGACAGCCTATATCGATTCGCTGACGCATGATCTGGAACAGGCGCTGCCCGATATCTGGGGACGCAGGGTACATGCGGTCTTTTTCGGCGGCGGCACGCCCAGCCTGTTTTCTCCCGAAGGCATCGATCGCATCCTGACGACAGTGCGCACGCTGGTGCCGCTGGAGCCGCTGGCTGAGGTCACCATGGAAGCCAATCCGGGCACCGTAGAAGCAGGACACTTCAAGGGATACCGCGAAGCCGGTGTAACTCGCGCATCATTAGGCATACAAAGTTTCAACGACGACTTGCTCGTCCGCATCGGACGCATCCACGGCAGCCATGAAGCAAAGCAGGCTGCCGAGCTGGCGGCAAAAACATTCGATACCTTCAACCTCGATCTCATCTACGCCCTGCCTGGACAAACTTTGGCCATGCAGGGGAACGATATTGAAACCGCACTTTCTTTCAACCCGCCACACCTGTCTTGTTATCACCTGACCCTGGAGCCAAACACGCCTTTCGGCCACACTCCGCCTGTAAATCTGCCCGACGACGACACTTCTGCCGCCATGCAGGATTTTCTGGAAGAACGTCTAGGTTTTGCCGGCTACGAGCATTACGAAACCTCCGCATTTGCAAAACCCAGACACCGCTGCCGCCATAACCTCAATTACTGGACCTTTGGCGACTACCT